>JAJDTN010000264.1 GCA_022827165.1 Candidatus Latescibacterota bacterium | reverse complement strand
CAGCTCGTCGGCGCCGTGGTGGAAGACCAGGAGGACGGCCAGGTTCTCCTCGATCAGCAGGTCGCACAGGGCGTCCTCCGGGGACTTGCCCACCTCGGCCACGTACTCCGAGAGCAGGCGGCCGATGTAACGCTGGTTCTCCCGTGACGGCAGCCAGGCGATGTGGGCGCTCTCCAGCCGCGTCCGGGACAGGTCGCGGGCGAACTCCCGCCGCAGCCGGCGTTCCGTGAGCTTGCCGAGCACCGCGAGGGATCCTTCCTCCCAGATCTCGTGGGGCAGCAGGAAGTTGAGCATCGTCGACCCCGGCAGGTACGGGTAGACGTCGAAGGAGAAGCTGACCTCCTGGCGGGCGGTGCCGTCGACGTACTCCAGCAGTCCGTCGATCTGCTCCGGCGTCGTGCCCTTCAGGTGCGAAATGTGGACGGGCACGCCGGCGCGGCGGCCGATCTCCACCGCCTCGGCCACGCCCTCCAAGGTCCCCTTCCGGTAGCGCACATGGCTGACGTAGAGCCCGTGGGGCGCCATCGGCTCGCAGACCTCGACCAGCTCGTCGAGGGTGGCGAACCACTGGGGCATGTACTCGATCCCCGTGGACAGCCCCACCGCCCCCTCGGCCATGCCCTGCTCCACGTCGGCGCGCATCCTCGTCATCTGGAAGTCGTCGGGCACGGCGCGGCTCCAGCCCATGGCCATGGCCCGCACGTTGCCGTACGGCAGGTGGGTGATGGCGTTCTGCGCCGTGCGCCGATCCAGGCCGGCCATGTAGTCGGCCAGGGAGCGCCAGCCGTCGTACTCCTCGAAGAGCAGCCCGTTCAGGGCTCGCATGTAGTGGATCCACTCCGGCGCCGTCTCCTCGTCGACGGGGGCGTAGGAGATCCCGTCGGCCATGATCACCTCGGTGGTGAAGCCCTGGGCGGTCTTGGGCACCAGGTGGGGGATCTTGCGCAGCCAGGCGTCGGAGTGGTTGTGGACGTCGACGAAGCCGGGCGCCACGATGAGGCCCGAGGCGTCGATGCGCCGCCCCGCCTCGGCGCCGGAGAGGTCCCCGGCGACGGCCACGACGCGCTCCCCGCGCAGGCCCACGTCGGCGCGTTTCCGAGGCGCCCCCGTGCCGTCGATGACGGTGCCGCCGGCGATGACGATGTCGAACATCAGAGCAGCTCCACTTCCAGGTCGTCGAACCAGGAGGTGCCGGCGCCGTCCTGGCGCAGGACGATCTCCACGGCGCTGACCTCCGGCGGCGAGGGACCGCGGATCTCGACGGCCAGGCGGGTCCAGCCGCGGGTCCCCGTGAGACGCTCGGAGCAGACCAGGGGATAGCGCTCCGGGTGGTTGTAGATGATCCATCGCAGGGCCAGGCAGGCGCCGCGGCCGGAGACGGATTCGGTGCGCACCCAGAGGCAGACCCGGAAGCCGGTGTTCGTCTGCCAGCGCTGGGTGAAGGCGCCCTCGCCCTCGCGGTCCATCGACCACTCGGTGACGCCGGCCGTCTCCCGGTGGATCTTCAGGGAGCAGTCGTCGCTGCGGCCGTGATCCCGGCACCACTCGGCGCCGTCGCCGGCGGGCAGCCACGGCCAGGGATCGAGGTCTCCGGCCGGCTCGTCGAGGCGCAGGGGCTTCTCGAAGCTCGAGCGGCGCTCGTACCGCGGCAGCTCGCGGAAGCCGGCGTACTCCACGGGCGGCACGGCTTCGGCCCGCCGGCGAAGCTCGGCCACCTTCTCGTCCGGGCACAGGCGGATGCGGAAGCGCTCGCAGATCGGCTCGTAGAGCTCGCCGGCGCCATAGCGGGCGCCCAGATGGATGTCGTATCCCCAGTTGCACACCGAGGCGGAGGTCCGGGCCGCGGTGTCGCCGGGGAACTCGAAGGCGGGGTTGTGGCCGGGGTCGGCGGCCAGCACGAAGAGGCCGCCGTCGCGGAAGGAGCGGGGACTGGGGATGCCCGTGGCCATGTGGTTCAGCGGCATCTGCCAGACCGTGCCGTCGGCCGGCTCCGCGAGGAGGTGGGTGTAGCCGTGGGCGGACCAGGCCCCCTCGAAAGCGAGGGTGGGAGCGGGGACGTCGCAGTACCAGGGATCGCTGTACTCGAAGGAGACCTGCTCCACGCCGGGTCGGTGGAAGACCTCGGGGCTGTGCAGATCCAGGTGGCAGGCGAAGTCGTAGACGTAGGAGCCCAGGCTCTCGTCCCAGGTCACGGTGAGGACACGGCGGGAGGTGGCGACGCCTCCGGGATCGGCGGTGGTCACGGTCACCGTGAGGCGGTCGGTGCCGCGCCCGTCGACGGTGACCTCGATCAGCTCGGTGGTGATGATGTGGCCGTCGAAGTTCCAGAACAGCTGCGTGCCGGCCACCAGGGGACGGCCGCCCGGGGAGAGCCTCAGATCCCGCAGGACGACCGGTTTCAGGTTGCGGTCGAAGTAGCGCAGGTTCTGCTCCGGCTGCTCCACCACCGCCCGCTCGAGGCGGGCGATCGGCTCGCCGCCGTCGCAGATCCACTCCTCGCCGGCCGTCTCGCCGCCCCGGGTCACGAGGTCGAAGCGGCTCCGGTGGCCCATGGAGATCCTCCGTCGAATCGGTGCCATCGAGTCTGGTATGGGGAGGCCGCAAGATACCCCCGCCCCACCCGGGCGGCAACCGCCGTTGATTGACAGGGCCGGAGGCCCGGAGCTTCATATGTCTCCATGATGATCATCGATCCCCATACCCATGTCTGGGTCAACGACCCACGCTTTCCCTGGCCCGCAGAGAACCCGTCTCCCCCCGCCGAGGACCGCACCGCCGAGATGCTCCTCGAGCAGATGGCCGCCCACGGCGTGGAGAAGACGGTGCTGGTGCAGGTAATCCACTACCGCTGGGACAACCGCTACGTCGTCGACGTCATCGGACGCTATCCCGACAAGTTCATGGCCGTGGGCCGCATCAACCCGGAGGACCCGGCGGCGGCGGACCACCTGAGCGAGTGGACGGAGCAGGGCGTGCACGGCGTCCGCCTGAGCCCCTCCGTCGACTCCTCGGGCGACTGGTTCGCCGACCCTGCGCGGATGAATCCCATCTTCGCGCGGGCCGAGTCCCTCGGAGTGCCCCTGCTGCTGTTGACGCGGCCGCCTCGGCTGCGCGATCTGGTGCCCCTCCTCGACCGCCACCCGGACCTCGACGTCGTCATCGACCACATGTCCGACGTCCACCCCGACGACGCCGAGGGACGCCGGCTCCTGACCGATCTCGCGAGATACGAGCGCGTCTACGTGAAGATCAGCCACACCTGGTCGACGTCGGGAGAGGGGTTTCCCTGGGCCGACACCCACGGGCTGGTGGAGGAGGTCTACCAGACCTTCGGAGCACAGCGCATCATGTGGGGCACGGACTGGCCGGTCTGCCTGAGCAAGGCGGAGTACGGCCAGACCCTGGCGGTGGTCCGCGACCACTTCAGTGCCTTCATCGCCCCCGAGGACATGGAGTGGGTCCTCGGGAGGACGGTCCTGAGGCTGTGGCCCTTCGAGGGGCGGGGGAGCTGAGCATGCTCAGGGTCGGAATGGTGGGCGCCGAGAACAGCCACACCCTGGCCATCGCCAAGGTCCTCAACGTGGACAAGCGCCTCCGGGGGGTGCGCGCCACCCACGTCTGGGGAGAGAGCCGCCGGTTCGCCAGGGAAGCGGCGGAGGCCGGGCAGATCCCGCGGATCGTCTCCCGTCCGGAGGAGATGATCGGGGAGGTCGATGGCATCGTCGTGGACCACCGCCACGGCAAGTTCCATCTGCCGGCGGCCCGACCCTTCCTCGAGACGCGGGTGCCCATGTTCATCGACAAGCCGTTCTGCTACCGGCGGGCCGAAGGCCGCAAGTTCCTCGCCCGGGCCCGCGAGCTCGAGGTGCCGGTCTGCTCGTTCTCGACCCTTCCCAAGCAGAAGGCCTTCCGCGATCTGAAGCGGGTCGTCTCCAGGCTGGGGCAGATCCACACGGTGATCTCCACCGGCCCCTGCGACATCCGTTCCAAGTGGGGCGGCATCTTCTTCTACGGCATCCATCAGGTCGACCTGATCCTCCGTCTCGCCGGCTACGACTTCTACCGGGTGCAGATGGTCAAGGGCGCGGGCGCCAACCACAGCGCCAGCATCCTCTTCCGCTCGGGCACGGTGGCGACGATGAACCTCATCGGCGAAGGCCGGCCCGAGTTCCACCTCTCCGTGATCGGGGAGGGTGGCCGGGTGGACCAGCCGATCCCCATGGACGAGAGCCCCTACCTGACCGGCGTCCGCGACTTCGTGCGCATGTTCAGGACGGGCGAGACGGAGGAGACCGAGCAGACCATGCTCGGCCCCGTGGCCGTCCTCGAGTCGCTGGAGAAGTCGGTGGCCAAGCCTTTCGCACGCGTGGGAGCCGGCGTCTGAGCCGGCCAAGGCCATGTCGAACTGGCAACTGAAGTCTGCGCAGGAGACGCGCTACGACGCCGTCTCCCTCGGCGAGGTCCTGATGCGGATCGATCCCGGCGACGTGCCCACGGCGCGGGCGCGGACGGCGCGCATCTGGCACGGCGGCGGAGAGACCAACGTCACCGAGGGGCTGAGCTACTGCTTCGGTCTGCGCACCGCCGTGGTCACCGCCCTCGTGGACGACGGCATCGGCCGCAACATCGAGAACCAGCTGCGCGAGGCCGGCATCGACACGGGCCACATCATCTGGTTCAGCCCCTCGGGCAAGGGGGAGCATTCCACCGACGGCAAGGGCACCCTGCACAACGGCATCAACTTCACCTGGGCGGGCAAGGGGGTGCTGCCGTCGGTGACCGAGTACTACCGCGCCCACACCCCGGTCCGCGAGATCGGCCCCGGCGACGTGGACTGGGACCACCTCTTCGGCCAGCTGGGAACGCGCTGGTTCAGCACGGGCGGCATCTATACCCTGCTGTCGGGCAAGACGGCCGACCTGGCGCTGGAGGCGATGACCCGGGCCGGGGAGCACGGCGCCGGACGCTCCTTCGACCTCAACTACCGCTCGAAGGTGGAGCCCGACAAGGACCGCGCCCGCCGGATCAACCGCGGCATCGTGCCCCACGTCGACTTCCTGGTGGGCAACCAGGACGACTTCGACGACGCCCTCGGGTACGAGACCGAGTCCGTCGACAAGGAGGCCCCTTTCGACGAGTGGCTGGAGATCTACACCGGCATGCTGCGGCGAGTGTCGGGGGACTACCCGAACCTGCGGTACATCGGCACCCAGCTTCGCGGAGCCCTGTCCGCGGACCGGATCAACTGGGGCGCCGTCCTCTACGAGGTCGGGAGCGATACCGTGCACCAGGCGGCGGTGCGGACGGACGTGGAGATCGCCGACCGCACCGGCGGGGGCGACTCCTTCGCCTCCGGCGTGATCGCGGCGCTGCTGAAAGGGCGGCCTCCCGCCGAGGCCGTGCAGTGGGGCGCCGCCCACGGCATCCTCGTGCAGGAGACGGTGGGGGATACCTCCATGGTCACGCAGGCGGAGGTGGAGAAGGAGGTCGACCGGGCGCTGAAGGGCGGAGGGGTATCGGCGCTGCGGTGACCGGCAGCGGGCCCACCCCCGCCCGCCGCAGGGTCTGGCGAAGGGGGTCGCGCATCCCGGCTCTTCGCCCGCTCCACCGATGAGCGACAGGGGATACGAAGGCTGGCGGCGCAACTTCTACACCCTCTGGGCAGCGGAGCTGACGGCGATCATCGGCTTTCAGGCGATGCAGCCCTTCCTGCCCTACTACATCCAGGAATTCGATGTCGAGGACCTGACCGAGGCCCTGGTATGGGCCGGCCGCATGGGCACCTCCGCGGGCCTGGCCATGGCGGTCTCGGCGCCGATCTGGGGAACCCTCGCCGACCGCCACGGCCGCAAGCCGATGGTCGTGCGCTCCATGCTCGGCGGCGGCCTCTGCGTGGTCCTCATGGCCTACGTGCCCAGCATCGAGTGGCTCCTCCTCGCGCGGGTCCTCCAGGGCGTCCTCGCCGGCACCGTCACCGCCTGCCTGACCCTGGTCTCCACGTCGACGCCGCGTTCCCACCTCGCCTTCGCCCTCGGCCTGATGCAGGGCGCCTTCATGCTCGGCGCCTCGGTGGGCCCCCTCATCGGCGGGCCGATGATCGAGGCCTTCGGCTACCGCAACTGCTTCCTCGTCTCGGGCGGTCTCGTCGTCCTGGCGGGGCTATGCGTCCAGCTGCGGGTGCGCGAGGACTTCAGCCGCTCGCGGTCGCTGGAGAGCTCCTCGCGCTACCGGCTGCCCGGGCGGGACATGGTTCGGCTCCTCTCGATGCGGCCTTTTCTGGTGCTCGTGGCGACGGTCACCTCCATGTCCTTCGCCTTCGGCTTCATCATGCCCGTGGTGCCCCTCTTCCTGCAACGTCTGGCGGAGGGGCGGGACATCCTCTCCCTGGCCGGCTTGATCTTCGGTCTGGCGGGGCTCGTGGGGGCCGTCTCCTCCGCCGTCATGGGCCGGTTCTCCGACCGCCTCGGCCCGCGGCGGGTGCTGGTGGGCGGTCTCTGGGCTGCGGGCGTCCTCTACCTCGGCCAGGGTTTCTCGACCACCGTATGGGCTCTCGGGATGCTGGTGATCCTCAACGGCGTGGCCACGGGATCGGTGCGGCCCGTGGCCAACGCGGTGCTGACGCGGATCATCGATGAAGAGGACCGGGGCAAGGCCTTCGGGGTCATGTCGAGCATGGCGGCCCTGGGCTGGGCCCTCGGACCCCTCGCCGGCAGCTACCTGGGTGCGGAGTTGGGGTTCCGCTCGGTCTTCTACACGACCTCCGTGCTCTTCCTCATCGTCGGCGGCTGGGTCTGGTTGGCCACGAGCCGCGACCGGAAAGGATGGAACCGATGACCCGGCCCAGAGTGCTGGTCGACGCCGGACCCTACGCCACCGACCCGGACTGGAAGCGACTGGAGGAAGCCGCAGAGGTGGTGCGGGTCACCGAGGAGCGCGACGAGGCCGGCTTGATCGCGGACCTGGCCGGATGCGCGGGGTTGATCACCCAGGGCGGGCGCCTGCCGCCGCTCACGGAGACCCTCTTCCGCGCCTGTCCGGAGTTGCGCATCGTCGGTGTGCGGGGGGACCGGTTCGGTACCGGCGTCGACCTGCCGGCTGCCCGCGAGCACGGTATTCGCGTCGTCGACACGGACAACATCGCTTCCGCCCCGCCCGTGGCCGAGTGGGACCTGGCGATGATGCTGATCTGCCTGCGCAACGCCGGCGCCGTGTACCGGCAGATGATGGCCGGTACCGAGACCTGGGCCGTGGCCGGCAACCAGGACTTCGTCCACGGCGAGCTGACCGGCAAGCGGGTCGGCCTCGTCGGCTGCGGACACGTCGGTCAGCGCCTGATCGAGTTGCTGGCGCCCTTCCGCGTCGATCTGCGGGTGAGCGACCCCTACCTGGAGGAGGAGGTCGCCGAGGGACTGGGGATCCGCCGAGGCCGCCTCGAGGAGGTCCTGGACCACGCCGAGATCCTCGTGGTGCAGGTGCCGCACACACCGAGGACGCAAGGCCTCATCGGCGCCGCCGAGCTGGAGCGCCTGGGCGACGGCGGGATCCTGGTCAACTGCAGCCGCGGCAAGGTGATCGACCACCAGGCCCTGGTGGCGCGGCTGCAGGCCGGGCGGCTGATCGCCGGCCTCGACGTCTTCGACCCGGAGCCCCTGCCCGCCGACAGCGTCCTGCGCCGCCTGCCGAACGTGTTCTGCACCCCCCACATCGCCTGGTACGCGCCCCACGTCTTCCACCGCTACTTCGGCAGCCTCGTGGACGAGTTCGTCCGCTTCTTCAACGGGGATGAGCTGCGCTACGAGCTGACCCAGCGGATGGTGGACATCCGCCACGGCCGGATGTAGCACCCGGGTACAAGAACAAGGGGAGGTGCGCCCCGGGCTTCCGGGAGCACCTCCCCCCGATGACGTCGGGATCGACATCCGGGACTCCATCGCGCCGTGGCCTGCGCGACGGGCGCAACGCTGACCCGCGGCTCAGCTCTTCTTTGCCCTGGCCTTGGCGGCCTTGCGCTTCTTCGCGGCCTTGGACCTGGCCAGGGCACGGCCGGGGAAGGTCAGTTCGGCGACGCCGGACTTGTCGAGCTCGCCCTTGCCCAAGTCGATCATGCGGGCGAACTGGGCCTTCGTCCGGCGCGCCAGCGGAAGGTCGAGGCCCTTCTGCCGGGCAAGGCCCAGGGCGATGCCGGAGTCCTTGGCCGCATGGGCGGCGGAGAAGTAGCACTCGTGGTCGCGGGCGACCATGTCCTCGCCGTCCGTCTCCAGGACCCGCGAGTTGGCGCCGGTCTGGGAGAACACCTCCATCAGCACCTCCAGGTCGAGGCCCAGGGCCTTGCCGAGGCCCAGCCCTTCAGCGAGTCCGGCGGTGTTGATGTTCATCACCATGTTGACCAGGGCCTTCACCTGGGCCGCCTTGCCCGTGGAGCCGATGTAGCGCAGATCGACGCTCATGCTGTCGAGGAGAGGCTTGCAGCGCTCGAAGACGGCCTTCGGGCCGCCGCACATCAGGTACAGGGTCCCTTCGCGCGCCTGGGTGATGGAGCTGGCCATGCAGCCTTCGAGGCTGCGGGCGCCGGCCTTGGAGGCCCGCTTCTCCACCAGCACGTGCGTGTCGGGGGTGATGGTGGCGCAGTTGATGAAGGTCTTGCCCTCTGCGCCCTGGAGGAGACTGTCGCCGCGCTCGGCGAAGATCGACTTCATGGAGCGGTCGTCGGTGACCACGGTGATGATGTAGTCGGCCCCTTCCGTGACCTCCGCCAGCGTCCCGGCGGCCTTGGCCCCCAGCTCTCTTGCGAGGGAGGCCGCCAGCTTGGCGTTGGCGTCGTGGACGGTGGTGACGGGGAAGCCGTCATCCTTCAGGTGGCGGGCGATGTTGGCGCCCATGCGGCCGACTCCGACGACTCCCACGGAGTAGTCGGCTTTCCTGATGCTTGGCATCTGGCGGCTCCTGGCTGCAACAGGTGCGGTGAAGGGGTCGGAGGGCCGGGAAGATAGCCCGCCTTCCCAGGGGGCACAACGAGAAGCTCCGGTCGTCCGGAGCTCCGGAAATCTGGACACCTTCACACCTCCCCGATTACCTTTGCCCCTCCCTCCACCGGGAGTCACGCGTGAGAATCGGACCTACCCAGATCATCCTGCCCGGCATGAGCCTCGATGACACCCTGGCCCTGTGCGTCGAGGCCGGGTACGACGCCGTAGAGCTCACCTTCACCGCCTCGGGCAAGGACCTCAACGTCGAGATGAGCGACGACGAGCTCCAGACGGTGTCGAGACGTTGCCGGGAGGCGGGGGTGACCATCGCCGCTTCGATCGCGCACTACGCCGAGCGCGGAAACCTGATGAGCCGCGACCCGGTCGAGCGCCGGGCCTGCAGCCGCTGCCTGGCCCGCTCCGTGGAGATCGCCGGCCGGATCGGCACCGACGCCGTGCTCCTGCACCCGGGACAGCTCGAGGCGGAAGGGACCTACGCGCAGGCCTGGGACGATCTCGTGGGCGCCTTGCGGGAGCTGGCGCCGCTGGCCGAGGGGCACCGGGCGGCGATCGCCGTCGAGAACGTGTGGAACAAGTTCATGCTGAGCCCGCGCGAGGCGGTGCAGCTCACCGACGAAGTCGGCAGCGACTGGGTGGGGATCTACCTCGATACGGCCAACATGATGGCCTACGGCCACCCCGAGCACTGGATCCGCGATCTCGGGAGCCGCATCCGCAAGGTGCATCTCAAGGACTTCGACCGCGGAGCAGGGCGCTTCGTCGACCTGATGGACGGCGACACCGACTGGCCGGTGGTGATCGCCGAGTTGCGCGCCGCCGGCTACGACGGCACCCTGATCCACGAGGTCGGCGGCGACCGGGCCAGGCAGATCGAGATGGCCGCGCGCATGCGCCGCATCGTCGCCGGCTGAGAGACGGCCATGAGCGGCATCTACACGAGAAACTGGCGCGACTTCCAGCCGAAGATCGCCCACCTCAGCGCCGTCCACTGGGGCGGGCTGAGGGCCGTGGAGCGGGACTCCGGGGACGAGCGCGACCGGCTCACGCGGCTGGGTGGGTTCGCCCGGCACGCCCTGCAGGGCCGCAAGACCTCCGATCACCACAAGCACGAGAGCATGGAGCAGGTCTACTACGTGCTGTCGGGCGCGGGGGAGGTCCTCTACGACGGGAGCCGCTACGCCGTCGAGGCCGGAGACGCCATCTACCTGCCCTCCGGCGTCCATCACCAGATGTTCAACGACGGCAGCGACGACTGGCTCGAGCACCACGTGATCTCGCAGCGGGTGGACGGCAACGGCGGCCGCTTCTGCGTGCGCCACTGGCGCCAGGCCTCCCCGGACGGCGACGGCGGCGGCGCCGTGCGCTGGCGCCAGCTGGATCCCGAGGACAGCGGCGGCCCGGGGGCCTGTCTGCGCGGCATGGCCTTCATCGAGCGCTGGGCCGTGCAGCCTCACAGCGCGAGCGCCGAGCACGTGGAGGAGGAGCTGGAGCAGGTCTGCTACGTGCTCGGCGGCCGTGGAGTCCTGCATGCCTCAGGATCCGAGCACCAGATCAGCGAGGGCGACATGGCCCA
>JAJDTN010000327.1 GCA_022827165.1 Candidatus Latescibacterota bacterium | reverse complement strand
ATGATGTTCTCCGAGACGCCCACGGTACCCCAGACATCGTGGCCGTCGGAGGACTCGATCAGCACGCGGACGCGGGCGGCCGTCCCGTCGCTGGAGGACATGACCCGGACCTTGTAGTCCTCCAGGTGGACGGTCTTCAGACCCGGGAACACGGCCTCCAGGGCCTTGCGCAGGGCCCGGTCGATGGCGTTCACGGGACCGTCGCCCTCCCCCACGGTGTGGTGGACGCGCCCCTTCACCTCGACCTTGACCACCGCCTCGGCCACCTCGGGCTCCCCTTCGGCCTCCTTGCGGCTGGAGACGTGAAAGCTCAGGGGCCGGAAGCGGTCGCGGTAGAGGCCCATGCAGCGCCGCGCGAGCAGCTCGAAGGAGCCCTCGGCGGCTTCGAACTGGTAACCCTGGTGCTCCAGCCGCTTGACCTCGGTCAGCACTTCGTTGACGGCTGGATCCTTCTTGCTCAACTCGGGGAAGAAGCGCCCGAGCTTGGCCACCACGGTGCTGCCCCCCGACTGGTCCGAGACCAGGTAGCGGCGGCTGTTTCCGGTCGCCTCCGGATCCTCCTGCTCGTAACAACGGGGGTTCTTGTTCATGGCGTCGATGTGCACGCCGCCCTTGTGGGCATAGGCGCTCTCGCCGACGAAGGGCTGGCGGTGGTCGTGGGCGACGTTGGCCGTCTCGGAGAGGAAGCGCGAGAAGTCCATCAGCTGCGCCACCTTGTCGCGGCCGATGGTGGCCTGCCCCATCTTCAGCTCCAGGACGGGGATGACGGTGCACAGGTTGACGTTGCCGCAGCGCTCGCCGTAGCCGTTGAAGGTGCCCTGCACCTGCGCCGCCCCCAACTCGACGGCGGCGATGGTGTTGGCCACGGCCAGGCCGGCGTCGTTGTGGGTGTGGATTCCGAGAGGCAGTTCCACGGCGGCGGCGGCGGCCTGGCAGACGCGCGCCACATCCGCGGGCAGGGTGCCGCCGTTGGTGTCGCAGAGGACGAGGATCCGCGCCCCTCCACGCTCGGCGGCGCGCAGCGTCTCCAGGGCGTAGCCGGCGTCGGCGGCGCAGCCGTCGAAGAAGTGCTCGGCGTCGAAGGTCACCTCGCGGCCCCTGGCCACCAGGTAGGCCACCGAGTCCTCGATGAGCCTCAGGTTCTCCTCCCGCGTCGTCTTCAGCACCTCGGTGACGTGGAGGTCCCAGCTCTTGCCGAAGAGGGTGACGCTGTCGGTGCCGGCCTTGAGGAGGGTGTTGAGGGTGGCGTCTTCCGCGGCGGCGTTGGTCGGCCGCCGGGTGCTGCCGAAGGCGGTTACCCGGGCCCGCAGGTTCAGCGCCTTCACCTGCTCGAAGAAAGCGAGGTCCTTCGGGTTCGTCGGGTTCGGCCAGCCTCCCTCGATGTAGTGCACGCCGAGGTCGTCCAGCCGGTGGGCGATCTCCAGCTGGTCCTGCAGGGAATAGGTGATCCCCTCCGCCTGGGCCCCGTCCCGCAGCGTCGAATCGTAGATCTCTACCGAGGACATGGACGGCCAGGTCAGGGAGACGCGGCGGCGACGGCCCCGGCCACCATGTCTCCCACCTCGCTCGTGGAATAGCCCATCTCGCCGGCGCCCATGCCCTTCAGTTGCCGCAGGGTCGACACGATGGCGGCCTCGAGGATACCGGCCCCCTCGTGCTCGCCCAGGGTGTCGACCATGAGCTGGCAGGCGCCGATGGCGGCCATGGGGTTGATGACGTTCCGGCCCGTGTACTTCGGCGCCGATCCGCCGATGGGCTCGAACATCGACACCCCCTCGGGATTGATGTTGCCCCCCGCGGCGATGCCCATGCCTCCCTGGATCATTGCGCCCAGGTCGGTGATGATGTCGCCGAAGATGTTGTCGGTGACGATCACGTCGAACCACTCCGGGTTCTTCACCATCCACATGCAGATGGCGTCCACGTGGGCGTAGTCGCGCCGGATGTCGCCGTAGTCGGCCTCGCCCACTTCGTGAAAGGCCCGCTCCCAGAGGTCGAAGGCGTAGGTGAGGACGTTGGTCTTGCCGCACAAGGTGAGGGTCCTGTCCTTGTTGCGGCGGCGGGTGTAGTCGAAGGCGTAGCGCAGGCAGCGCTCGACCCCCTTGCGGGTGTTGATCGACTCCTGCACGGCGATCTCGTCGGGGGTGCCCTTCTTGAAGAACCCTCCCGCGCCGGTGTAGATCCCCTCCGTGTTCTCGCGCACCACCACGAAGTCGATCTCCTCCGGCCCCTTGTCCTTGATGGGGGTCGGCACATTGGGGTAGAGCTTCACCGGCCGCAGGTTGATGTACTGGTCCAGCTCGAAACGCAGCCTCAGGAGGATCCCCTTCTCGAGTATGCCCGGCTTCACGTCGGGGTGTCCGATGGCACCCAGATAGATGGCGTCGAACTGCCGCAGCTCGTCGACGGCGGAGTCGGGCAGGGTCTCCCCGGTCCGGAGGTAACGGTCTCCGCCGAAGTCGAAGTCGGCGCTCTCGTATGAGAATCCCACCCTCTCGGCCAGGGCAGCCAGGGCCTTCATCCCCTCGGCGACCACCTCGGGGCCGGTGCCGTCCCCTGGCAGGACGGCGATCTTGTACGATTTCACTCTGCTCTCTTTCTGTTCCGGCGGCCCGGCCAGCGCGGTCCGACGACCGTCACGCCGACGAGGGCCCACACTCTTCAGGACTCCATACCAAAGGACGACAGGTACGGCAGCCTCCGCGCCGTCCGTCCAATCTCGTCTCCGGCCTGCAGCAACTCTCCAAGGGCGTCCCAGGTACCGGTGACCAGCTGCTCGCGCGGCCCCTCGGGCATGGCGGCCGCCATCGACTCGCCTCCGAAGCGCGCGGTCTGCGCCCCCACGTCGACCTCCACCACCAGGGCCGGATCGTCCTCCACGGCCCCCATGAGGCGCTCCACGTCCCGTTCCGAGGCCCTGAGGCACGGGAGGCCCAGGGCGGCGCAGTTGCCGAAGAAGATCTCGGCGAAGGAGACGGCGACGAAGGCCTCGATGCCCCAGCGCATCAGGGCCTGGGGGGCGTGCTCCCGCGACGAGCCGCAGCCGAAGTTGGCGTTGGCCACGAGGATGGAGGCGCCGGTGAAGCGCGGATCGTCGAAGGGGTGGCCGGCGGCGGCGCGGTCGTCCTCGAAGGCGTGCTCCCCGAGGCCGTCGAAGGTGACGGTTCGCAGATAGCGCGCCGGGATGATGCGGTCCGTGTCGATGTCGTTGCCGCGCACCGGTACGGCGCGGCCCCTGATCAGGCGGCGGATGCTGGAGGAGGTTTCGGCCCTCGGTGTCATCTCACCCTCCGTTCAGCATGGTGCGCACATCGGTCACCCGTCCGCTCACCGCGGCGGCGGCGACCATGGCCGGGCTCATCAGCAAAGTCCGTCCCGTGGGACTCCCCTGGCGGCCCTTGAAGTTGCGGTTGCTCGACGAGGCGCAGAGTTGCCGCCCCTCCAGCTTGTCGGGATTCATGGCCAGGCACATGGAGCAGCCCGCCTCGCGCCACTCGAAACCGGCGGCCCGGAAGACCTCGTCCAAGCCTTCGCGGCGAGCCTGCTCCCCCACCACTAATTTCTGAATACTTTTGCCAATAATTCTGTATTTATTTCTTTAGAAATTGCTGCACGCAAGTTATCTTCCACACATAGTACAGTGCACACCACCAGGTCATTCAGTAGCAAAGCTGGCAAAGGACAATCAGGAAAAGGTCTTTACAATTTAAAAT
>JAJDTN010000055.1 GCA_022827165.1 Candidatus Latescibacterota bacterium | reverse complement strand
TGGACCGCCGACCGCCTCGGCCTCGACCCCTTCGCCTGTCTGCAGAACGAGTACAACCTCCTCCACCGCTGGCCGGTCGAGTCGGAGTTGCTGCCCCTGGTGCGGCGCCGCGGGCTCGGCCTGATGACCTACAGCCCGCTGGCCGTGGGTCTGCTCACCGGCCGCTACCGCCGCGGCCAGCCGCCGCCGGCGGGGTCCCACTGGGAGGGCCGCAAGGACTTCGAGGGCACGATGGAGGGCATCGACGGCGTCGTGCAGTCCCTGATCGCCATCGGCTCCCGCCTCGGCAGGACCCCGGCGCAGGTGGCGCTGGCGTGGCTCCTCGACCACCCGGAGGTGACGGCCCCCATGATCGGCCCCGACCTGCCCGAGCACGTGGACGAGGCCTTCAGGGCCCTGGGCTGGCAGTTGCCGCCCGAGGACCGGGCCGCCCTCGACGCGGCGACGGAGGCGGCCCCGGCACGCCGGTATCCGTGACCTCCGAAGGGGGCCGCGCCGCGCCCGTACCGCCGGACCTGCGGCCGCCGGCGGAGGTCTGGCTTCACTCCGACCTTCCCGGGCGTTTCGGGCGCTCCTTCCGGTTCTCCCGGATCGAGGCCAGTCTGCGGGCCGACGACCCGGGGGAGGTCACCGGGGTCCTGGAGGCCGTCGAGGCGGCCGTGGGCCGCGGGTTGCACGCCGTCGGCTTCCTCTGTTACGAGGCGGCGCCGGCCTTCGACCCCGCCTTCCCCTGCGGTCCCCGCGACGCCCTGCTGCCCCTGGCCTGGTTCGGACTCTACGGGCAGAGACAGGCGATCTCCGCCGCCGAGGGTCCGCCCGCCCTGGAGTACAGGCTCGGCCCCTGGGAGCCGGAGCGCGGTCCCCGGGACCACGCCGGGGCCGTGGGCCGCATCCACGAGTACATCGCCGCCGGCGACACCTGGCAGGTGAACTACACCTTCCCCTTGTCCGCCTCTTTCGAGGGCGATCCCGGAGGGCTCTACCGCGACCTTCGCCGCTCCCAGGGAGGCGCGGGTTTCTGTGCCTTCCTCGACCTCGGGAGGTCGGTGGTGGTCTCCGCCTCGCCGGAGCTGTTCTTCGCCCTGGACGGCGGCGGCGGCATCGAGACGCGGCCCATGAAGGGCACCCGCCGGCGCGGACGCTGGGTGGAAGAAGACGACGAGCTCGCCCGCGAGTTGACCGCCAGCGCCAAGGAGCGGGCGGAGAACGTCATGATCGTGGACCTGCTGCGGAACGACCTCGGCCGCGTGGCGGCGATGGGGTCGGTCCATGTGCCGCGGCTCTGGCGGGCGGAGGCCCTCGACACGGTCTGGCAGATGACGTCGACGGTCACCGCGACGCTGCGGGATGGGGTGGGGCCGGGACAGGTCTTCGAGGCCCTCTTCCCCTGCGGGTCGGTCACCGGGGCGCCCAAGGTGCGGACGACGCAGATCATCCGCGAGCTGGAGGACGCACCCCGGGGGGTGTACACCGGCTCCATCGGTTACCTCTCCCCCGCGGACGAGGGCGCCGGTACCCCGCGGGGGATGGAGGCGCGGTTCTCCGTCGCCATCCGCACCGTCACCCTCGACCGCGCCGCCGGCATCGCCCGGGCGGGGGTCGGCGCCGGCATCACCTGGGGCTCGGAAGCGTCTTCCGAGTACGGGGAATGCCTGGCCAAGGCGCGCTTCCTCACGCCTTCGCACACGGAGTTCGAGCTCCTCGAAGCTCTCCTGTTTGAGCCGGAACACGGATACTATCTTCTCGAACGCCACCTGCGCAGGCTGGAGGGTTCGGCGAGGTACTTCGGGTTCCCCTATGACGAGCCCCGCGTGCGCTCCCGGCTCGCCGCCGCCGCCGCCGGGGCGCGCGGGCCTCGGCAGGTTCGCCTGACGATGGCCCGGGACGGCGGCATGAACGTCGAATCTTCCGAGGTGGGACCGGCCCCCTCCGAGGTGACGGCCGTCATCGCCGAGGAAGTCGCGGTGGACGAGGAGGACCGGTTCCACTATCACAAGACCACCCACCGGGCGGTCTACGAAGAGGCTCTCGCCGAGGCTCGCCGCCGGGGCGCCCGGGAGGCGGTCCTGACAAACCGGCGGGGCGAGATCGCCGGGGCCGCGTCGGGGAACGTGCTTGTGCAGACGGAGTCCGGCTGCTTCACGCCGCCCCTGGCCAGCGGAGCCCTGCCGGGGACGATGCGAGCCGGGCTGCTGGCCGCGGGCGAGGCGAGGGAGCGCCGCTTGCGGGTCGAGGACCTCGCTTGCGCGCGGGCGGTCTACCGGATCGATTCCGTGACCCGCCGTGTGCTTCTGAGGATTCCGGACATGGTCCGCGGCGGGGCCGGGCCAATTCGAGAAGCCGCCGCCTTCGGCCGCTGATCTCAGGAGGTCCTTCAGTGTATCGCATGGGAGAGGCAGAGATCCGGAGGATCCGGCGCCTCATCGAGTCGGGGAAGATCTTCCGCTACGGCTCCGGCGGGGAGTGCGACCGGTTCGAGGCCGACTGGGCCTCTCACCTGGGCGTGAAGCACGCGCGCATGACCCGCTCCGGAACGTCGGCCCTGTACACCGCCCTCGTCGGCCTCGGCGTGGGGCCCGGGGACCAGGTGGTGGTACCCGCCTACACCTACATGGCGACGGCCCTGGCGGTCCTCTCCGCCGGAGCCATCCCGGTGGTCGCCGACGTGGACGACTCCCTGACGCTGTCGGCGGCGGACCTCGAAAGCCGCCTGACCCGGCACACGCGGGCCGTGATCCCCGTGCACATGGTCGGCCTGCCCTGCGACATGGACGGCATCATGGAGGTCGCGCGGCGCCACGACCTGCTCGTCCTCGAAGACGCCTGCCAGGCCGTCGGCGGGGGCTACCGCGGCAGGGCCCTGGGGTCGATCGGCCACGCCGGCGCCTTCAGCTTCAACTTCTTCAAGAACATCACCTGCGGCGAAGGGGGAGCCTTCGTCACCGGCTCGAAGGCCGTGTACGACCGCGGCTCGGTGGCCGTCGACTGCTGCTCCTTCTACTGGGACGCCGACCCGGGGGGCCCGGAGGCGCCGCGGTCTGCCGAAGACCTGCAGTTCGCCGGCCACAACTTCCGCGCCTCCGAGTTCGAGGGAGCCATCCTCAACGCTCAGCTCGGACGTCTGGACGGGATGCTGGCGCGGATGCGCGACCAGAAGCAGGCCCTCACCGAAGCCGGAGAGGCCGCCGGGCTCACCTCGATCCGCAACCACAGCCCGGACCACGAGTGCGGCACCCACGCCGGCTTCCTCTTCGAGACGGAGGAGCGGGCGCGGACCTTCTCGGCCGATCTCGCCGGCAGGGGCGTGGGCAACTTCCGCCCCCTCGACACGGGCCGCCACGTCTATACCCGGTGGGAGCCGATCCTGCGCCAGCAGGGGTCTCACCACCCGGCCCTGGACCCCTTCAAGATCCCGGCCAACCGCAAGTGCAGGGTGAGATATACCCACGACATGTGCGCCTCTTCCCTCGACATCCTCGGGCGGGCGGTCCTCGTGCCCTGCCATCCCGACCATCGAAAGCCGCGCCTGCGATCGATGATCAAGGGGCTGGAAGCCGCCGCGGAGGCGGGGGCGTGAAGAGCCCGTCCGACCCCCTCACCGTCGGTCCGGATCCGGCGGCCGGAGACCGGCGCCTGCTGGCGCCGCGAGCGCTCACGACTCCCTGCGGGCTGGCGCCCCTCGCCGACCTGGCCGACTGGCGGCGGAGGGCCGCCCACATCCGCGAACGGATCCTCTCCGTCACCGGCCTTCTGCCATCGCCCCGGCGGTCGCCCCTCAGGGCCCGGGTCTTCGGGCGCGTCGAGGAGCAGGGCTGTTCGGTGGAGAAGGTCCACTTCGAGAGCCTCCCGGGGTTGTTCGTGTGCGGCAACCTCTACCGGCCCCTCGGTCTCACCGGAGCGGCGCCCGGGATCGCCTGTCCCCACGGCCACTGGTCCCAGGGACGGTTCCACCAGGACCACCTGGGCTCGGTCCCCGGGCGCGGCATCGGCCTGGCGCGGCTCGGCTGTGTGGCCTTCGCCTACGACATGGTCGGCTACAACGACTCGGCCCAGTTCGAGCACCGCCTCGCCTTCGGCCCTCGGGCCGGGCCGTGGGGGGTGGGGCAGCTGGGGCTGCAGCTGTGGAACAGCCTGCGGGTCATCGACTTCCTCTGCTCCCTGAGCGATGTCGATCCCCGCCGCATCGGCGTCACCGGCGCCTCCGGCGGCGGCACTCAGACCTTCCTGCTCACCGCCGTCGACGACCGGGTGGCCGCTGCCGCCCCGGTGAACATGATCTCGGGACACATGCAGGGAGGCTGCGTCTGCGAGAACCAGGCCCACCTGCGGCTCGACCTGAACAACATCGAGATCGCCGCCTGCGCCGCCCCGCGTCCGCTGATGATGGTCTCGGCCACGGGCGACTGGACCGTGCACACGCCGTACCACGAGTACCCCGCCGTGCGCCGGGTCTACGACCTCTTCGGAGCCGCCGGACGCGTCCACACCTGCCAGGTGGAGGCCGACCACAACTACAACCGGGCGAGCCGGGAGGCGGTGTACGGCTTCTTCCGGCGCTACCTGCTCGGCGGCTCGGGCGCGCCGGTCCGGGAGCCGGACCTGGACCCCTTGGACCCCGCCGAGCTTCACGTCTTCCCCCGGGAGCCCGGCTCCGGCCGGACCGTCATGCCGAAGCGGGCCCTGGCGGCGGGGGACCTGATCGACTCCGTCGAACGCCGGGCCCGGCGGCGCAACGCCCTTCTGCAGCCGCGGGACCTCGCCGGCCTGCGGCGGCTGCGCTCCCGCCTCGGCCCGGCCCTGCGGCACTGCCTGGCCGCGCGCATGCCGGCCCCCGGAGAGGTGGACCTTCAGGACCGGGGGAGGGAGCGCCTGCGGCATCGGGGCGGGGAGCTGGTGTACGAGCGCCTGCTGCTGAGGCTCGAAGGCGGCGCCGTCCCCGCGGTGATGGTCTCGGCGGCTTCCGCCGCCCGGGGGCCGGCGGCCCTGGTCGTGCACGGGGAGGGCAAGGCGGCGCTCTTCACCAACGACGGCAAACCTCGTGCTCCGGTGGCGGCCCTGCTGCGGGCGGGCCACAGGGTGCTGACCGTCGACCCCTTTCTGCTGGGCGAGGCCGGGGATGGGGACCACCCCTACCCGGTCGAGGACATCGACCACTTCCACACCTACAACCCGGTGACGCCATCGGCCCGCGTCCAGGACGTGCTCACCGCCCTCGGCTATCTCCGCGACCGGCCCGACACCACCGGCATTTGCCTCCTCGGACTGGGGCGGGCCGGCCTGTGGTGCCTCTTCGCCGCGGCCGCCGCGGGCCCCGACGGGCCGCGGGCCACCTGTGTCGAGGTCGGCGGGTTCCACTTCGAGCGCGACTGGGAGAGCTCGTGCCCCATCCCCGCGGTCCGGGCCGCCGGGGACGTGACCACCGCCGCCGCCCTGATCGCGCCCGGGCGCCTGGCCGTCCACGGGGCCAGCGCCGGCCAGCGCTTCCCGGCGGCCGCCATCCGCAGGATCTACCGGTCCGCCGCCCGCCCGGAGGCCCTGACCATCTCCCGCCGCCGGTGGTCCTCGGAACGCCAGGTGGGCTGGCTGCTGACCTGAGGGAGCCCGGGGGCGGCCCCCACCCGGGGGCCTACCCGGCACCTGCGATGAACACCGAAGAGCTGCGGGCGAAGAAGGAGCGGGGCGAGCCGATCGTCGTCCTCACCTGCTACGACAGCCCCACGGCCGCCTGGCAGGAGGCGGCCGGCGTCGACGTCGTGTTCTGCGCCGACAGCGTCGGCACCAATCTCCTCGGGTACGACGACGAGCGGCAGGTGACGATGGACGACATGATCCACCACCTGAAGGCCGTCCGGCGCGGCCTGCGGGGGGGCTCCTACCTGCTCGCCGACCTGCCCTACGGCTCCGCCGACACTCCCGGCGAGGCCCTGGACAACTCCCTGCGCTTCACCGCCCTCGGCGCCGACGGCGTCAAGCTGGAGGGATTCAAGCCCGAGGTCGTGTCCGCCCTCGGCGGGCGCGGACTCGACGTGTGGTGCCATCTCGGCCTGAACCCGCAGATCCACGAGGCGCCGCGAGTCAAGGCCCGTACCGCCCGGGCCGGGGCCCGCCTCGTGGAGCGCGCCCTCCGTCTTCAGGAGGCAGGGGCGGCTTTCCTGGTCCTCGAACTCATCCCGGAGGAGGTCGGCAGGGCGGTCACCGAACGCCTCGACATCCCCACCATCGGCATCGCCGCCGGCCGCCACACCGACGGGCAGGTCCTGGTCGTCACCGACGTCCTCGGCGTCCACGAGCTCGACTTGCGCCACGTGCGCCGCTACGCCGAGTTCGCGCGCCAGGGGACCGGGGGCATCGCCGCCTATGTCGACGATGTGCGCCAGCGGCGCTTTCCGGCCGCCGGGCAGGCGTGGCGCATGAAGGCGGCCGAGGCGGCCGAGTTTGACGCCTGGCTGTCCGGCCACCCCCCCGCGGACCGCTAGCTCCCTCTATCCGGTTTCCCGCAGGTCCACGTGGAGGTCGAGACGCGGCAGGTCCACGTGCCGGACCGTGGCCGCGTAGAGGCTCCCCGGCCGGCCCCCGGGCGGCAGGCTGACCGGCGTCTCCAGGGCCAGTTCCGGAATCACGAGCAGGCCCCGGCGGCCTCTCGCATCGATCAGCTCCGCCGCTCCCTGCCAACCGGGCCGCTGCCGCAGCCGGACCAGGGTCCAGTGGCGGTTGGCGAGCCGCTCGGTGCGGCGCACGGCAACCGCCGCCGCCTCGGCCTGGGCGGCGCGCTCGAGCACCTGATCTCGCTCCAAGGGGTCGGCCTCCGAGGCCCAGGCGCGCAGTTGCTGGTGGGCGAGGAGGTCGACATAGCGCCGCAGGGGACTCGTGACGCGCACGTAGGCCTGCAGTCCCAGGCCGCGGTGAGGAGCGGGCTCGCCGCTGACGCGGGCCGGAGTCTGGCGCCGCCGCAGGGCGAAGGCGGCGGCCAGCGAGCCCTCCGGCGGCGGCGCATCCGCCTCGCTCTCCGGGGCCGCTTCCTGCACCGAGAAGGGCATGGCCAGTCCGCTCTCGACCGCGGTCCGCGCCGTCCCTTCGCCGGCCAGGATCATGGCCTCGGCCACCATCCTGCGGATCGGCGAGGGGACCAGGGGCTCGATGCGGATGACGGGCGCCTCCGTCCCGCCCTCCACGCGGATGCGCGCCTCGGGCCACTGCAGGTCCACGGCCCCGGCGGTCATCCTCCGGGAACGGGCGCGATCGGTGAGCTCCACCAGCCTCCGCAGGAGCGGGTCCCGGTCGAGACGTTCCTGGGCGGCTCCATAGGTCAGACGCTCGACCCGCACCCGCGAAGGCAGGAAGGCGCACTCCGCGACCCGGCCCTCCTCGTCGAGAACGAGCCGGAAGGAGAGGGCCGGCGACTCACCTTCCGGGCCCAGGCCCAGCCCCAGCCGATCCACCGCCCCGCGGGGCAGCATCGGGATCGCGCCGTCCGGCAGGTAGAGGGTGGCGCCGCGGTCTCTCGCCTCGCGGTCCGCCGGACTCTCCGGGGGCACGGCGGCGGCGGCGTCGGCGACGTGGACCCAGAGAGCCCCGTCCTGGTCGAGGGAGACGGCGTCGTCGGGGTCGCGGCTGCCCTCGTCGTCGATGGCGAGGGCCGGCAGGTGAGTGAGGTCCTTCCGCGGCTCCGGGGACAGGTCCGCCACGGCCGCTCGCGGCGCCTCCGGAGGGAGTCCGGCGCGGGCGGGGTAGGGCACGTCCGAGACCGACCAGCGCCCCACCTCCAGGAGCAGGGCGTGGGCGTTCTCCGCCGTCTCGGCGCGGCCGAGTTCCTTCAGCACGGGCGAGCCCTCGCGGCGGCCGAGGGCCAGGTCCTGCAGGGGGCGCAGGAACTCCTCGTCCTCGCCGGTGACGGCTCCGCCCCGGACGCGCTCGAGGAAGGCGGACCAGGCCCGGGCCCTGCGGGCGGCCTGGCGGCGGCGCTCAGTCTCCTCCGACACCTCCAGCGGGGACCGCGCCAGGACGGCCTCCGGCGATCCCGAGAAGTGCAGGCCGTCGGCCACCAGCTGCCAGGCCGCCCAGGAGGCGGCGGGGGTGGCACCGCCGAAGAGCAAGTCAGCGAGGGTGGCCAGGTCGCAGGGATCCTCCCCGTGAAGCAGGTCGCGCACGGCCTCGACCGGCTCGGCCGGCTCGAGGTCGGACAGGTCGGCCAACGTACAGGGGCCGGCATGCAGCAGGGTCACGTCCTTGGGGCGCACACGGCGGGACCCTCCCTCCGTCTCGATCTCCAGGCGGCTCTCCCCGGGTTTCTTGACGAGGGCCGGACGGCCCTTGTAGAGTACGAGCCCGCCTGTGGGCAGCTCACTCATTCCCGACTTCCTTCCCTTCCGTGCAAAGCTGCACCCGCCAGTCCAGGCTGTCCAAGGCGGCCTCCCGCGGCGGCCGACCCTGAACCCGGCGTGGCACCGGACCTCTCTCTCGGCATCGACCTGGGCACCACGAGTGTCAAGGTCCTTCTGGTCGACTCCGGCGGCCGGGTGGTGGGCAGGGCCTCGGCCGGCTACCCCCTGCACACCCCGAGGCCGGGGTGGGTGGAGCAGGATCCGGACGACTGGTGGCAGGCCACGTGCGCGGCCCTGCGCGAAGCCGCGCGGCAGGTCGATCCGGCTCGCATCCGGGGACTCTCCCTCTCGGGGCAGCTCAACGGCGGACTCTTCCTCGACGAGGCCCTGCAGCCGTTGCGGCCGGTGCCGATCTGGCTCGACCACCGGGCCGCCGAGCTCTGCCGGCGCATCGATGGCGGCGCCGCGGAGGACCGAGTCCTCCAGGCGGCCCGGCAGCGCTTGACGCCGGTGAACACCCTGGCCAAGATCCTCTGGGTGCGCGACCACGAGCCGGCGGTGTACAGGAAGACACGAGTCGTCGTGCTGCCGAAGGACTGGCTGCGGCTCCGCCTCTCGGGCAGCACCGGCACCGACCTGACGGACGCTTCCGTGACCGCCGCCCTCGACCTGAAGGAGAAGCGCTGGTCGTCGGAGGTCCTCGCCGCCGTCGGTGTGCGCGAGGATCTGTTTCCGCCGCTGTCCCCGTCGACCGAAGTGGTGGGCGCCGTCACCGACGCGGTGGCGGCCTCCACCGGGCTTCCGGCCGGCCTTCCGGTCTGCGCCGGCGGCGGCGACATGCCCTGCCTCGCCGTGGGCAGCGGAGTGGTCCGTCCCGGGATCGTCTCCCTCGGGATCGGCACCGCGGCCCACGCCACGGCCTACGCCCCGGGCCTGGAGACCGTCTCCGGGCCTGCCACCGAGGGGCTGTGGCCGATGTGCCACCCCGACGGCCGCGGCCATGCCTGGCTCGGGTGCTCCTTCACCGGGGGCGAGAGCCTGCGCTGGCTCACCGGGATCCTCGGCGCCGGCTTCGAGGGGTTGCTCGCCGAGGCGGAACAAGCCGAAGCCGGCAGCGGGGGACTGGTCTTCGCCCCTTGGCTGGAGGGCCGGGCCACGCCGGGTCCCGACCCGGCCGCCCGGGGGGCCTTCCTGGGGCTGGACCTGCGCCACGGGCGCGGGCACATGGTACGCGCCGTCATGGAAGGTGTGGCCTACGATCTGCGCGAGTGCCTGGAGTGCTTCCGTTGCGCCGGGCTGCCGGATCACGAGATCCGCATCGGCGAAGGCGGCCTGCGCTCCGTCCTGTGGAGGCAGATCGTGGCCGACGTGGTGGGCGCGCCGGTGCGCGTCCTCGCCGTGGAGGACCTTTCCGCCCTCGGCGCGGCCCTGATCGCCGCCGTGGGCACGGGCCTGTTCGAGGACTTCGAAGAGGCCTGCGGCGCCGGAGTCCGGCTCGCCGGGACGGTGGAGCCCCGGGACGAGGCGCGAGCCGCCTACGAGGAGGGATTCGTGGAGTACCAGAAGATCTATCCCGCCCTGCGGGACTGGCACGGAGGGCGCGGCCCATGAAGCCGGAAGCACCGTTCGAGGGGGAGGGGCTCGGCGACGAGCCGCGGCAGCATCCGCTGATCTGGGTGGTGTACCTGTTGCTGTTCGCCGTGGCCGTTCCCTGGTACTGGCCGACGGGATACCGGGGCCCGCTGGTCCTCGGCCTGCCCCTGTGGGCCGCGGTGAGCCTGGGAGCCGTCGTCCTGATGGCCCTGTGGACGGGGTTCGTCATCCGCCGCTGGTGGCGGGAGGAGGCCTGAGTGGAATCCGGATCGGGCTTCGGCACCGGCGCCCTCGTCGTCATCGGCCTCTACCTGGTGATGATGATCGGCGTCGGCTGGATCGGCCGGCTGCGCCGCAAGAGCGACAGCATGGCCGACTTCTACCTGGCCGGCCGCTCCATGGGCCTGCCGGTGCTGCTGCTGACCCTCTACGCCACGCAGTACAGCGGCAACACCATGTTCGGGTACACGGGCAAGGCCTACCGGATCGGCTTCGAGTGGACCGTCTCGATCCTGTTCATGTTCTCCATCATCGTCGGCTACCTGCTCTTCGCGCCGCGCCTCGTGGCCCTCTCCCGGCGCCTCGACTTCATCACTCCCGGCGACTACATCCGGCACCGTTTCGGCTCGCCCATCCTGACCCTGCTGGCCACCCTGCTGATGGTCTACGCCCTCGGCAACTACACCCTCGCCCAGCTCAAGGCGATGGGGGTGGCCGTGGAGGGGATCACCGACGGCGGCATCTCCTCGGCCTGGGGCATCATCGCCCTGGCGGTGATCATGGTCGTCTACGAGACCCTGGGGGGCATGCGGTCGGTGGCCTGGACCGACGTGATCCAGGGGGTCGTCCTGCTCGCCGGGTTCTCCGTCCTCCTGTTCCTGGTGCCCGGCCTGGGGGGAGGACTGACAGCGGTCGTGGAGGAGCTGAGCGTGAGCGAGCCCGCCATGGTCGGGGCGCCGTCCCTGGAGGTGTGCAACACCTGGATCAGCTTCGTCTTCCTCCTCGGCTGCGGCGCCGCCATCTACCCCCAGGCGATCCAGCGGCTCTACGCCAGCCGCTCGGTGAGCGTCCTCAAACGGTCCCTGACGGTGATGGCCTTCCTGCCCCTGACCACCACCCTCATCGCCCTCCTCTGCGGGCTCACGGGCCGCGTCGTGCTGCCGGGCCTGGAGGGGGTCGAGACCGACCAGATCCTGGGGCGGCTCTGCGGCCTGATCATGGAGCAGTCCCTGGCGGGGTACTGGCTCGTGGTGGTCATCTTCGCCGCCGCCCTCGCCGCCCTCATGTCGACGGCCGACTCGGCGCTGCTGAGCATCTCCTCCATGTTCACCCGCGACATCTACCAGGTCCACTTCAGGCCGGGGGCGCCGCAGTCGGAGCTGACCCTGGTGGGCAAGATCGTCTCCTGGGTGGTGGTGGCCGTCCTGGTGGTCATCGCCATCAGCACCGAGAAGACCCTCGTGCGCCTGCTGGAGCTCAAGTTCGAGGTCCTCATCCAGATCGTGCCCTGCTTCTTCCTCGGGCTGTACTGGCGGCGGCTGCGGACCTCGGTGATCATCTGGGGCCTGCTAGCCGGTCTGGCAGTCGCCCTCGGCCTCACCGCCGCCGGCCACAGCAAGCTCTACGGGTTCCACGCCGGGGTCGTCGGCCTGGGCGTCAACCTCCTCATCTGCGCCGCCGGCCGCCTCCTGGCCCCGGCGAGGCCGGAAGGAGAAGGGTGAAGTGAAGATCACCTCCGTGGACATCTGGACCGTCGTGGTACCCACGATCCCCGGGCGGGTGCACAGCCCGGAGTGGGTCGCCGAGACCGGCTGGGACCAGGTGCCCAAGCACCTGCTGCGGCTGAACACCGACACCGAGCTGCACGGGATCGGGGAGACCGGGCGGGGGGTCCCGTTGGAGCAGGTGCAGGAGGGGGCCCGCCTCCTCCTCGGCAGCGATCCGGAGAGGCTCTCCCTCCGGGACCTCTACGCCGTGCCCGCGGGCCGGGTCCTCGACGGCAGCGAACGCGGCGTGCCCGGCGTTCAGCAGGGCCCCGCGTATGCCGCTTTCGAGATGGCCGTCCTCGACCTGGTGGGCCGCGCCCGGCAGCTGCCCGTCCACGCCCTTCTGGGCGGCGCCGTGCGCTGGCGGGTGCGCGCCGACTACTGGATCGGCCACCAGACCCCCGAGGACGGCAGGCGGTCGGTGGAGCGCGCCCTGCGGCTGGGCTTCCACGGGGTCAAGATCAAGTGCAAGCTGGAGGAGCCGATGGAGGAGCGCCTGCGCGCCATGCGCGACGTGGCCGGCGCCGACTTCAAGGTCACCGTCGACCCCAACGAGCGGTTCCACACGGCACAACAGGCGATCGAGCTGGCCCACCGGCTCGTGGCCCTGGGCAACGTCGAGGTCTTCGAGGACCCGATCCCCAAAGGGGACCTGGAGGGCTACGTCCGCATCCACGAGGAGGTGGACGCACCGATCGCCATGCATCTCGGGGACGGGGCCTCCATGCTGAGGGCCCTGGAGGCCGGGTGCGTGGACTGCTTCAACCTCGGCAGCGGCCCGGTCCGGATGCCGGACCTGGCGCAGATCGCCGCCGCCGCGGGCATGCCCTGCTGGCACGGCTCCGGCAACGACCTGGGGATCATCGACACCTCCTACATCCACGCCGCGGCGCTGGCCCCCGCCTGCACCATGGCCTCCGACTTCGTCGGCAGCTGGACCCGCGAGGACGACCTCATCGTCGAGCCGATCGAGTTCGTCGACGGCTACGTGAATACCCCCCAGGAGCCGGGCCTCGGGTGCGATCTCGACCTGGAGGCGCTGCCGAGGTACACCCGGGCCCACGAGGAGATCCGCTGATGGCGCAGCCCTCCGCCTTCAGCGCCGCCCTGGGGGAGTGGCGGCGGGCCTTCGACGACCGCGGCTCCGCCCTCGGCCGCGACCTTCAGCGGCTCTACGGCGACGAGTCCGAGGCCTGGCGGCTCCGCTACCGGGAGGCCCTCTGCCTCTTCGCCGAGCGCCATCCCGAGGGCGGCGAGGGACGCCGGGTGGTCATCAGCCGCTGCCCCGGACAGATGAACATCATGGGCATGCACATCGACTACGGCGGCATGCCCAGCCTGCGCCTGGCCGTGCGCGGCCACGACACGGTCACGGTGGCTGCGGCGCGCGACGACGACCGGGTGGCGCTGCACAGCATCTACCGCGGCGACGGGGGCGCAGGGCAGGACTTCGAACCCGTGAGCTTCCGCCTGTCGGACCTGGCCGCCGCCGAGCCGCTGGCCACACGCCAGGACCTGATGGACTACGCCGGAACCCTGGGCACCCGCCGGGAGCAGGAGACGGGGAGCGCCATGGACGACGGTTGGGGCATCCTGCCCCAGGGGCAGCTGGTCTATCTCGACAGCTGGCTGCGCCTGCGGGGGCGCCGTCCGCGGGGCCTGGACGCCCTCCTCTTCAGCAACGTCTCGCCCTCGGGAGGCATGTCCTCCTCGTCGGCGCTGGTCATCTCCACGGCCTTCGCCGTCCTCGGCCTCCACGGCTTGCGTCCGGGCCGCGATATCTCCTGGGAGGACGTCATCGACGGGGTCGGCACCTCCGAGTGGATCCGGGGCACCCGCGGCGGCACCGCCGACCACGGCGGCATGGTCCTGGGCCGGTCCGGACAGCTGGTCAGCGTCGGCGTCTTCCCGGCGCAAAACTGCGGCTCGGCGCCCCTGCCGGAG
>JAJDTN010000005.1 GCA_022827165.1 Candidatus Latescibacterota bacterium | reverse complement strand
GCTTCGACAGGAAGGCGTAGCGCTCGAGGGCGCGGTAGAGGGCGCCCTTCTCCTCCTGCGGCACATGGCGCGCGAAGCCGACGATGTAGTTCTGCAGCGACCCGGACCCGGTGCGCAAAGCGTAGTGGTACATCACCCCGAGGCTGAGGAACATGGCGGCCACCGCCGACAGGCCGGCGTAGAGGTAGAGGGGCTGCCCGGGGTGGAGCCCGTGGGCGGCCTTGAGGAAGGCGGCGTAGGCGGCGACGTAGGCCAGGTTGTCGGTCACCGTGTCGAACCAGGCGCCGAACCTGGACTCGCACAGCTTGACCCGGGCGATCTCCCCGTCGCAGCGGTCGAGGACGGCCGCCATCTGCCACAGGCACCCGGCCAGCGCCAGCCGCCAGTACGGTTGCGGATCCGAGATCAGCCAGGCGGCGGCGAGGCCGGTGGTCAGCACGAAGAGGACCGTCACCAGGTGCGGCGACAGGCCGGTCTCGACCAGCACCTTGCTGATGGGGATCGACAGCCGGGCGTTGATGTGGCGCGAGACGGGGCCGCTCGTCTTCTTGGTCACCTGCCCGAAGAGCATCGCCCTGGCCTGCCGGGCGCCGCGGCGGTCCTCGACGCGGCGCCACAGGGACGGATCGCCCTCGGTGGTGCGCACCCCGCGGCCGGCGGCCCGGCGGCGGAGGAACTCGAGGGCGGACCCGCCGCGGCCGACGACCTCGTGCGGCTGCAGGGAGCCGTCGCAGAGCAGAGCCCCCGTGCTGACCCTCCCCCGGGGACCGCCGCCCGTCGCCCCGTCCGGGCCGAGGAAGGCGAGCCCCTCCTGGCCGGGCGCGGGCGAGACCTGCACCACCAGCCCGCCGCCCGAAGCGCCGGACTCGACCAGGGCCGTCAGGGAGGAGTGGTGGTGGACGTGGTCGCCCAGCAGGACCAGCACCTCGTCGGAGGGGCCGAAGGTGGTGCGCGGCGAATCCCCCCAGGCGGCGATCTCCAGGTCGATACCCAGCCGGCGGACCCGCCGCCCGGCAGCGGGGGAGAGCCCCGGGGGCAGGGCCACGAGGAGGCGGTCCACCCCGGCCCGGGCCATGGTCAGGATGCCGCGCTCGAGGGTGGTGAGACCGCCGAAGCGGCAGCCCGCGGTCCAGGCGCCGCGGGGGCTGTCCTCGAACAGCAGCAGTCCGCCCGTCATGCCGGCTCCCGCACCGCCGAGGCCGCCGGGTGGCCGGCCTCGTACGCCTGCACGTGGAGGCGCACCTCGAGCAGGTCCTCGTCGGTGTCGATGTCCGACCACGGCAGGCTGCCGATGTCGGCGCAGCGGACGGGGCATCCGGCCTCGACCATGCGCCGCACGCCGTCGATGTAGAAGCCGTGCATGGCGTCGGCGTCCTCCACCGCCTCCTCGAGGACGAGGCGCAGCAGGCGGCTGCCGTCGCCGGCGATGCGCATGATGCCGATCGACTCGGCCTGTGCCTGCGCGGGAAGGAGGTCCTTGCCGATGGCGGCCAGGCGGCCGCCGCGGAGCGCCACCTTCATGTCGTCCTCGTCGTAGGCGGACTTCCGGTGCACGAGGAGGGTGCAGGGCCCGGGGTCGGCGTCGAGCAGGGGCTCCAGGACGGCGGGGTGGAAGACGTTGTCGCCGTTGAGCAGCAGCGTGTCCTCGCCGATCTCGGAGCGCGCCGACCACAGGCTGACCAGGTTGTCGGAGATGGCGAAGAAGGGATTGAAGACCACCCGCACGTCGGGGCCGCAGGCTTGCGCCCGGCGGCGCACCGCCTCGGCCCCGAAGCCGGCGACGATGGTCACCCGTTCCACCCCCGCCGCCGAGAGGCGCCGGAGCTGGTGCTCGAGGATCGTGCACGGCCCCACCTGCAAGAGGCACTTGGGGCGCTCGGAGGTGTACGGCAGAAGGCGGCGGCCGCGGCCGGCGGCCAGAATCAGTGCGTTCAAGGATTTCGGCGTGCCGGGCGAGCGGAGACGACGGGGCGTCCGGGGGTGGACAAACGGAGGCGCCTCCGGAGGCAGCGGGACCGCAGGCAGGGACCACGATCGAATGTAGCCATAGACCTCGGTCCGGGGCAACGACATGAGGTCTCGGGCGGGCTCCGTCCCGGCCCTCGTCGAGACCACCGTATATTGACGTTTCAGCCCGCGGGCCGTATCCCGGCCCCCCATCCTCCGGCACGGAGATTCCCCTGCGCGCCATCATCCTCGCCGCCGGGGCCGGCACCCGGCTCCGCCACCTCACCGAGGGCCGGCCGAAGTGCCTGGTGCCGGTGGCCGGCCGCGCCCTCATCGACCGTCAGCTCGAGGCGCTGGCGGGGATCGGCGTGGGCGACGTCGTCGTCGTCACCGGCTACGAGGCCGCGCAGGTCCGCCGCCATCTCGGGAGCCGGGCCCGATGCGTGATCAACGAGGACTGGCGGACGACGAACAGCATCGAGTCCCTCCACCGCGCCCTCGGCTGCCTGGAGGGCGGCGCCTTCCTGTTCAACTGCGACATCCTCTTCGACCAGGCCGTCCTCGAGCGCCTGGGGGAGGGACCGGGCAGCGCCATCGCCGTCGACTCCCGTGCGGCCAGGGAGGCAGGGGAGATGAACCTGCGGATCGACGGCGCGGGCCGGGTGACGGAGATCGGCAAGCACCTGGCCCCGGCCGCCTCCCAGGCGGTGAGCGTGCAGCTGGTCCGGTTCGACGAGGCCGGATCGGCGATGGTTCGGCGCGAGGTCGGACGGCTGGTGGAGGGAGGCGGGGAAGCGGTCTATCCCACCGCCGCGTACGGGCCCCTGATCCGGTCGGGAAACCTGCGCGCCGTGGAGACCGGCGATCTCCCGTGGTTCGAGATCGACTCGCTGGAGGACCACGAACGCGCTTCGCGGGAGCTGGCCCTGCGGCGGCCGGGGGACGGGCCTCGGTGAAGGACCAGCTGGAGATCCGCGGCGCCCGCGAGCACAACCTGCGGTCCCTGGACCTGGACCTTCCCCACGGCCGGCTCATCGCCCTCACCGGCGTCTCCGGATCGGGCAAGTCGAGCCTCGCCTTCGACACCCTCTACGCCGAGGCCCGGCGGCGGTTCCTGCTGACCGCGGAGGGGCCCGCCGCCGCCTTCGCCCGGCGCCTGCAGCCGCCGCGGGTGCAGCGCATCGACGGGCTGCGGCCGGCCCTGGCCATCGCCCAGGCGCGCAGCCGCCCGTCGTCGCGCTCGACGGCGGCGACGATCACGGGACTGTCCGACTACCTGCGTCTGCTGTGGGCCCGGGTGGGCCGGGCCCACTGCCTGGACTGCGGGCAGCCGGTGGCGGCCCAACCCTTCGACGAGATCCTCGAGCGCGCCTCGGGGCGGCCCGAGGGCAGCCGGCTGGTGGTGACCGCTCCCCTGGAGCCGCCGGCCACGGAGGCCCGCGCCCGGGAGCTGATCGCCGAGGTCGAGCGCGGCGGCTACCGGCGGATCCGCTGCGGAACCGAGACCCTGGTCCTGGAGGAGGTGGAGGCCTCCCGCCTCGTCGGCCGGTCCCCGGAAGTGGTCGTCGACCGCGTCGCCGTCAGGGACGGGATGCGGCTCCGGTTGCGCGGCTCCCTGCAGGCGGCGGTGCAGCTCGGCCAGGGGCGCCTCGGTCTCCTCGATCCGGCCACCGGCGCCGAGGAGCGCTACAGCGTGCGTCCGGCCTGCGCCGCCTGCGGCGCCGCCTTTCCCGAGATCTCCGCCGCCCTCTTCAGCTTCAACAGCCCCGACGGCGCCTGCCCGGACTGCCGCGGCTCCGGGCTGTCGGCGGGCAGCTCCTTCGAGCGCCTGCTGTCGGCCGCCGAGCCCCCGGCGGCGTCGCTGGCGGTGCTGTGGGAGCGCTTCGGGCATCGCCGGCTGCGGCGCGCGGTGGAGGCGTTCTGCCGGCGCGCCGGGGTCGACCCGTCGGATCCTCTCTCGGAGTGGCCGGAGGCGGCGGTGCAGGGTCTGTGGGAGGGCGAGGGACCCCGGGCCCGCGGCCAACCGTTCACCGGCCTGCGCCGCTGGCTCGACGCGAGAGCCGCGGTCGTCGACGACGCCGCCGAGCGGGCCTGGCTGGAGGAGCTTCAGGGGGACGGGGCCGGCTCTCCGTGCCCCGGGTGCCGGGGCAGCCGGCTGTCGGCTCCGTCCCGCGCCGTCCGCATCGACGGCGAGAGCCTCGGCGATCTACAGGGGCGCACCCTCTCCGAGGCCGCCGAGTGGCTCGACGGGGTCGCCGTACCCCCCGGGAAGCAGGCCCTGGCCGACCACATCCTGGACGTCGTCCGCCGCGGCGTGGAGGTGATGATCGACCTCGGACTCGGGTACCTCACCCTCGACCGCAGGGCGCCGACCCTGTCGGCGGGGGAACTGCAGCGCCTGCAGCTCGTGGCCGCCCTCGGGTCGGGACTCTCCCGGGTCCTCTACGTCCTCGACGAGCCCGGCGCCGGCCTCCACGGACGCGACACCCGGCGCCTGGCGGCCGCCCTCGAACGACTGCGGGACGGGGGCAACTCCGTCCTCGTCGTCGAGCACGACCTCGACCTGATCGGAGACGCGGACCTGCTCGTGGAGCTCGGACCCGGCGCCGGCGACGAAGGCGGACGCCTCCTCTACCAGGGTCCGCCCCGGGGGGCACGGGCTGCCGGCACCCCCACCGGACGGGCCCTTGCCGGAGACCGGCCCGGCCGCCGCGGGCGCTCCGCCGGCGCCGGTGGCTGGCTCGAGCTCCTCGGCGCCCGGGGCCACAACCTGCAGGGTGCCGATCTCCGCCTTCCTCTCGGCTGCCTGGTGAGCGTCACCGGCGTCTCGGGCTCGGGCAAGAGCAGTCTCGTCCATCACACCCTGCGCCCGGCCCTGGCCGCCCGCCTGCAGGGGGCTGGACGCCGCCCTCTGCCCTTCGACGGTCTGCGGGGGGCCGGGGCCCTGCAACGGGTGGTCGCCGTCGACCAGTCCCCCATCGGCCGCACGGGGCGCTCCAACGCGGCCACCTGCACCGGCCTCATGGCCGTCCTGCGGGAGCTGTTCGCGCAGTCGCCGGAGGCCCGGTTGCGCGGATACCGTCCGGGAGACTTCAGCTTCAACAGCGGCGGCGCCTGCAGCCGCTGCGGCGGTACCGGCCGCGAGCCGGAGGCGGCGCTGGACCTGGAGGACCTGCCCCTTCCCTGCGGCCGCTGCGCGGGCACCCGCTACCGGCGCGAGGTCCTGGAGGTCCGCTTCGGCGGGCTGTCGATCGCCGAGGTGCTGGAGCTGAGCGTGGCCGAGGCGCGGCTCCGGTTCGCCAACGTGCCCGAGGCCGCCCGGCGCCTGGATCTGCTGGCCGACCTCGGCCTGGGGTACCTCCGCCTCGGTCAGCCGGCGGGCCAGCTCAGCGGCGGCGAAGCGCAGCGGGTGAAGCTCTCCGCCGAGCTCGGCCGGCCGGCGGTGGAGCGCACCCTCTACCTGCTGGACGAGCCCACCTCCGGGCTGCACCGCTGCGACACGGCCCTGCTCGTGGAGCTGCTCCAGCGCCTGGTCGACCGCGGCGACACGGTCCTCGTCGTCGAGCACGACCCGTACGTGATCGCCGCCGCCGACCACGTCGTCGATCTCGGCCCGGGGGCCGGGGGCGACGGCGGCCGGGTGGTGGTGACGGGCCCCCCGCGGGAGGTCGCCGCCTGTCCGCACTCGCACACCGGGCGGGTCCTGCAGCGGGCCTTTCCCGGGTTCCCGGGGGTTTGACACCGTGCCGCGGGCTGGCGATCTCTGTGTACCCGGAGGGCCGCCTTCCCGATGAACCGCACCGTCTACTTCACCACGCCCATCTACTACGTCAACGCCGAGCCCCACCTCGGCCACGCCTACACG
>JAJDTN010000008.1 GCA_022827165.1 Candidatus Latescibacterota bacterium | reverse complement strand
CCCACGAGCGGAGCCGGGACGAGCTCCAGCATGCCGTCGCCCAGGACCACGCCGCTGCCGATGACGAGGGCGGCGACCACGCCGGTGAGGCGCGTGGTGGCTCCGAAGAGCTTGCTGCGCAGGGACGCCGGCACCACCAGGGTCGCCACCGTGCCGCCGCCCAGACCGGCGGCCAGGCTCGCCGCCCCCGTGACCTTGAACTCCCGGTCCCAGTCCAGCTCCTGGTTCGCCGCCAGCTCGAGGCCGGCGAGATTCATGACGACGCAGATGAAGGCGACGGCGGCCAGCGTCAGCATGTGGGGGTACAGGGCGCCCATGGCGGTCCACTCCACCCGGGCCAGGTCGGCGGGACCCACCGACGGCCACAGGTTCCCCTCCGTCGTGCTCGTCAGCAGCAGACCCGAGGCCCGGGCCTCGTCGGCCGGGAGGCCGAGCTGCGCCAGGGCGAGGTGGCAGGCCCCCACGGCGAGGACGACGCTCACGGGCAGGATCAGCGGGTTGCCCCAGCATCTGATCGCCAGGTACAGGCCGATCCCGTACGCCGCGCCCGACCCCCACTTCCACAGCACCGAGGGCTCCAGGAGGGCGGGAATCGTCCGCCAGCCGGGTTCCGCGCCCATGAGCGACAGGGCCGCCAGGCACACGGCGGCCCCGATGCCGGACACGAACCCGGCCGCCACCGGATAGGGGATGAAGCGCAGCAGGTTGGCCAGCCGGAAGCGGCCGATCATCAGACAGCCCAGGCCGGTGGCCACGGCGCTGATCATCAGGGCCGCCGCCGTGGTGACGAAGAGCGCCTCGCCCTCGGCCTCCATGGTGAATCCGATGGCGGCCATGACGATCACCAGCGCCGGGGAGAGCCCCGCGATCGCCCCGCGGAAGCCGCCCGCCAGAGCGAAGACCAGGCACGCCGCGAAGTTCCCGAACAGGATCAGCCCGATGCCCTGGGAGGAGTAGGGGGCCAGCGGCCCCGAGAAGATGAGGCTCCCGAAGGCGATCTGGGAGACCAGCAGGCCGAGACCCGAGGTGAGTCCGGCCGACACCGCCGGGAGGACCTTCGCGGAGGGGATCCCGGCGCCGAGGCGGGAGGTGAGATCCCGCAGATTTGGGGTTCGAATGCCTGTCATGCTGGATGAACCACGCCGACGTGCTGCGGGAGGTGCGCGCCCTGGCCGCCGATGCGGCGGCCGAGGCGGGCGTAGCCGCGGAGGTGCGGGTGGTCGCCGACCGGCCGCCCATCGACACGCCGGCGCGGGAGCCCCTCGTCGGCACCGCCCTGGAGGTGGCCGCCCGGGTCCTGGGCGGGTCCCCCCCGGGCCGCGCGGGGTCAGCTACTTCTCCGACGCATCCGTGCTCACCCCGGCCCTCGGCGTGCCGACCCTGATCTTCGGGCCGGGCGACGAGGGCTGGCGCATCAGGTGGACGAGCACACGACCCTGGGCGCGGTGGCGGCGGCGGCGCGGTTCTACACCCGGCTGGCGCTGGCGCCCGGGCTGGCGGTCAGCGGCTCTTGAGCTGTCCCCAGGACTCTCCCTCGACCGCGGTGAGGGCCTTCCCGTAGATCCCGGCGCCGACGACGATCTCGCGGCCGCCTCTGGCGGTAAAGGACTCGGCGTAGCTGATCTTCGGCGAGCCGGTGTCCTCGTCTCCCTCTACGGCCGGATCGTTGTAGTAGTACTCGACGTAGCCGCCCCCGGCCCGGGCCGCCACGATGAGGGCTTCCACCATCCGGAACCCGTTGATGTCCTCGGAGTCGAGCACGTTCCGGGCTTCAAGGGTCCGGTCCGCTCCGTGGAAGATCACGTATCCGTTGGTGCTGAAGATGAACAGGTAGATGGAACCATGCCGCCAGTCTCCTTCTTCCGCCCGGAAGACGTTCAGGATATCCCTGTAGCGCTGGGCGCCATGCTCCTGCACGGCGGTGACATAGGCCTGAAGCCCCCCTCTCACGAAGTCCCGGAGGCTTTCCAGGTCCTTGACGTCGGCGGCCGTCACCTCCGGCCGGGGGATGAGGGAGAGGTCGTACACGGGCGGCGGGACATCTGACAGATCCCGATAGTATCCACCGACGAGGATGACCGTGTTGCCGTAGGCCGAGCCGGAGAACTGGGTGGCATAGGCGATCTTGGGAGTCTCCTCGTCGCCTTCCTGCGCGGGATCGTCCCAGTAATACTCGACGTGGCCGCCGGTACCCGAGGCGGCGATGAGGTCCTGCACGACCGTGTTCCCACGATCGTCTTCGAGGGCAAAGAGGCTCTTGTCCCCCGCATGCTTATCGTCCGAGTGGAACAGGACGATCCCTTCGTCGCTCAGGAAAATGACGTAGGTGTTCCCGTGCTTCCAGTCGCCTTCTTCCGCGAGACTGGAGATGAACGGCGTCAGCAGTTCGTTCCCCTCGTCTATCTCCTCGATGCGCGATTTCACGCCTTCCACGAAGGCCTTCAGCGTCTCCGCGTCGACGACCTCGCTGGCTTTTGTCTGGGCCATGGACGGCTCCGCGGTGGGCAGGAGGCTGGCCAGCCCCAGAGTCAGTACTGCGATCATGCGTTGCATTACGATCCCCCTTGTGAGACGGTTTGCATACTTTGAAGATAGCCCTCCAACTGCAAAGGGGCACCCCTTGTGTGAACTCCATGGGCGCGGCGGCCCGGTTCACCGCCTCCTTGGCCCCGGCCCTGGACTGAGGGACGGCGGCGAGACCTGGCACTTCCAGGGGAGCTGTTGGGGTTCCGCCTGCGGCTACCCGGGGGTCGTGCGGCTGGCGGACGGTCGGCTGCTGTGCGTGTTCCACACGGACTTCGTCGACGGCGACCGCGAGATCCGCGCCGTGCGCCCGCGGGAGGAGGAGTGATGCCGCGCGTCATCGATCTGACCGGCTGCGGCCTGCCCTACTGGCTGGACATCGAGCGTCCGCGCTACCCGGCCCTGGACGCCGACACCCGCGCCGACGCGGTGGTCATCGGCGCCGGCATCGCCGGCCTCAAGCTCGCCGACTACCTCTCCGAGCAGGGGCTGAGCTGCGTGGTGGTGGAGGCGAAGGGCGTCGGCGAAGGCGCCTCCTCCCGCAACCAGGGCTGCATCGTCACCGGCCTGCCGGTCTCCTACGCCGACCTCGCCGGCGCCCGTTCCCGCGCCGTGGCCCGCGGCCTCGTCGACCTCTGCCACCACAACCAGGAGCTGCTGGAGCAGCAGATCGAGCGCCACGGGATCGACTGCGACTACGAGGTCCTCGGCGAGGTCCTGCTGGTGCGGGGCGACGAGGCGGACCACGAGCAGACGCTGGCGGGGCTGCGGCGCGACGCCGCCATGATGGCGGAGGACGGCTTCGCCGTCGACTGCCCGGACGCGGCCGAGGTGCGCGCCGTCACCGGCAACCCCCTCTTCGCCGGCGGCATCCGCCACCAGCGCGACGCCCAGTTCCACTCCGGCCGCTTCGTGGTCGGCCTGGGAGCCGCGGTGGCCCGTTCCCCGAGGGTGCGGATCTTCGAGGAGTCGCCGGTGGCGGCGATCGAGTCGCCGGACGGGGGCGGCGCCCACCGGGTGCGCACGGCGCGCGGCAGCGTGAGCGCCGACCACCTGTGCGTGGCCACCAACGCCCTGGTGCCCCAGCTCCTGCCCGAGCTGACCCCCGCCTTCCGCGCCGAGCGCGGGCAGGTCCTGGTCACCGCCCCCCTCGACGAGCGCCCCTGCCGCGGCTGCTTCGCCGCCGGCGCCGCGTGGTGGCGCGAGATCCGCGAGGCCGACGGCCGCTACCGCCTGCTCTTCGGCGGCTGCCGCGACCGCGACGAGCCGGACAGCCTGTTCCCCCAGTACGGGGCCGACGGCCGCCGCAGCGGGCGCATCTCCGGCGCCGGCTTCCGCCCCACGGTGGCCCACCAGCGGCGCATCCACACGCACCTCGGCGAGATCTTCCCCCACCTGGCCGACGCGCCCGTGACCCACCGCTGGGGCGGCCTGCAGTCGTTCACCTTCGACGGACTGCCCGCCATCGGCCTCTTCGACCCGGAGCGGCGCATCCACGGCATGGCCGGGTTCTCGGGGTACGGCAACTCCTACTCCAACGTGGGGGCCGCCCACCTGGCGGCGCGCATCGCGGGGGCCGGCGACGGCCTGGCGCCGCCCTTCGCGGAGAGCCTGAAGCTGCTGATGGCCCCGGCGCGCCCCGGCTCCCGCTGGCCCGGCGGCGAGCCGACCCGGGCGCGCTGCGACTCCCTCGCCGGCCAGCGCGAGAGCGGGGAGTCGCCGGACCGGCGGTGAACAGCCGCCGGGCCACGCCAACCTGCTGCCCGGCACCAGGCGGTTCACGCGGGGACGGGCGGTATACCTGCCCACCCGTTGGGCGGCGACGGCTTGACGGCTCCCCGGCCCGCGGGCCGGGGGACCCCATGGCTTTGGCAGCGGGCCGGCCCACCTGGCCCCAGGCCCCCCGCCACGGCGCCGGCCGGCGGCAGCGAGCCAACCAGTGCACGCTGCGATTCCCTCGCCGGCCAGCGCGGGAGCGGGGAGTCGGCGGACCGGCAGTGAACAGCCGCCGGCCAGCGGGAGACCGCCCCCCACAGGAGCTTGAAGAATGGCAACGAGTCCGGATTCCGCAGAGCTGCACGGCGTCGACAGCGGCGCCGTGATCAGGGGCGTGGTGCGGTTCGACGCCGCGATGACCTCGCCGCTTCGGGCCGACTCGTACCCCGCCTGCACGATGGCCAGGCTCCGGCCCTTCAGCGGCCGAAGGGCTTTCTCAACTGCGTCTGCACCAGCCGCTCCAGGATCCGCAGACGCAGGGCCGTCTCGATCTCCGCCACCTCGGGCCGGCCGGCGAGATTCCGCGTCTCTGCCGGGTCCTCCCGCACGTCGAACAGGAGGTAGATCTCTCCCTCCGCGTTGACCGCCGCCTTCCACTCGCGGTCCAGCAGCATGATCTCGCCATCGATCTCGGAGATGGCGAAGTCGCGGTGCGTCGTCCCCGGCTCTTCCAGCACCCCGCACAACGACTGCCCGAACTGGCGGTGCGCCAGCTCGCCGCCGGCCATCTCCACGAGCGTCGGGCCGATGTCGATCCACTCCACCGGGCTGTCACAGACGCTCCCCGCGTGGGTGCTGTCAGGGGTTCTCACCAACAGCGGTATCCGCACGGCGCCGTCGAGAAAGTTGCTCTTGTAGATGAGCCCGTGGTCGCCGTTCATCTCGCCGTGGTCGGATGTGTGGACGATGACCGTGTCGTCCAGCTCGCCCCGCGCCTCGACCGCGTCGAGGATCTCGCCGATCTGGTCGTCGATGAGGGTGACGTTGCCGGCGTAGTCGGCGCGGAGCCTGCCGATCTCGCCCGGCTCGAAGGCCGGGTTCACCCGCTCCATGAGTCGGTCCAGCTGTCCGCGGGGACGCTCGCCGGCCGGTGGACGCTGGATGGCCGGCGGCATCTCCTCCGGGTCGTACCTGCTGGCGTAGGGTTCCGGTGTGTCCCACGGCTCGTGGGGGCCGCCGAAGCTGACCCAGCAGCACCACGGCTCCTGTCGGTCGTAGTTCCGGAGGTACCGCTTCGCCTGCTGTCCCACGTAGACGTCGGCGTAGTCCTCCAGTCCCAGGGTCGACGGGCGCACGAGATGGGGCTTCGTGCGGAACCGCTCGCGGTAGTCGGCGCGGTAGTCATCCCACAGCCCCTTCGCCTCCCACCCGGCGGTCATGTGCGACAGCACCTGGGCGCTGGCCCGGGGACCGCCGATCTCGTCGACGTCGTCCAGCCCGCAGGCGTGCATCAGGCCCTCGCCCTCGCGCAGGTCGCCCTGGTGCGGGTGGAGGTGGGTCTTGCCGAAGAGGCTGGTGCGGTAACCGGCGCCGCGCACCGCCTGCATCCACGTCGGCGCGTCGGCGGGCATCCGGTGCTGCATGTTGTTCCAGACGCCGGTGTTGTGGGGATACAGGCCGGTGGCCAGGCTGAGGCGCGTGGGGATGCAGACCGGGGAGGTGGCGACGCAGTTGGTGAAGCGGACCCCTTCCGCGGCGATGCGGTCCAGGTTCGGGGTCCGCACCCAGCCGCCGCTGCAGCCCATGGCGTCCCAGCGCTGCTGGTCCGTCATCAGGAACAGGATGTTCGGAGCCCTGGTCATGGCCCGGTCAAGGTAGGGCGGTTTGTCCGGTGGATCGACGGCCCTATCTTGGGCCCCCATGGCACGCGGAGACATCCTTCCATCGGAGAGGCGCGAGTTCACCCAGCCGGAGACCGGCGTCCGCGCCATCCAGCTCACCAGCGCGGCCTGCGCCAACGTCAACGCCTACTACAACTACGAGCAGTTCATCGGCGACAGTCTGGTCTTCTACTCCGACCGCAGCGGCGTGCGGCAGATCTACAAGGTGGAGATCGACTCGGGGAAGATCGTCCAGCTCACCGACGCCCCGGTCGACGTCGGCAACTTCGCCGCGGTGCCGGACCTTGGCCGGGTCTACTACGCCTGCGGCGACGAGGTGCGGGCCGTGGACGCGGAGACGCTGGCCGACGAGCCGGTGGCCGGCCGCCTGCCGGGCTGCGGACGGCCGGGGCTGGAGGATGTCTCCTCCTGCGGGCGCTATCTCGTGCTCAGCGCCCGGCCGGAGCGGGTGGTCGCCGAGACCCGGCCGGAGACCTCCTTCCGCCTCGGCAGCGAGAACCGCGTCGTCCTGTGCGACGCGGAGCGGGGCGAGCAGGCCGTGGTCTACGAGGGGCCCTCGACGGAGGCGCCGGTGGCCGCCGACAGCCATCTCTTCATCAGCCGCGACGACCCCTCCTACGTCTGGTGGGGCAGCTATACCCGGCTGCCGCCGGCGGGCTTCAAGACCGCCTGGGCCCTCGAGTGCGACACCGACGTCCTGGCGGCGCGCCGCCACCCCCGGCCCCTCTTCAACCAGCAGCCCTGGGAGTTCATCAACCACTACTACCCGGCCCCGGACGCCCACGCCGAGATGCTCCTCTACCAGTACTCCGGGTACGAGCGCGACGGCATGCCCCTGGCCGACCTGTGGAAGGGGTTCGTCAGCCGCAAGGGCGAGTACCTCGGCTTCATGCTCGACGCCGACCTGCGGACCGGGACGGCGCGCCGCTGGCTGTTCCCCGGTCAGCCGCCGCTGCACTTCCAGCGCAACAAGGCCGGCGACCTGTGGGCGGGCGACTGCGCCGACCCGGGATTCCTGTGGTTCGAGGGGCGCCGGGACGAGGCGCGGCGCCTAGAGGAGGTCGATCCCGAGGGCTGTCCCCCCCTCCCGGAGAACCACGACTACCACTGGCTGGGATCGGGCGCCTGGATCGGCGTCTTCCAGAAGCGCGGCGCCTTCCTCGAAGTGAGGCCCCTGGTGCGCCACGGCACGCAGTGGGCCCATGTCCATCCCCATCCCTCGTTCTCGCCGGACGGCCGCTGGATCGTCTATGCCTCGGGGGACCGGACGCAGTCGCAGGTCTTCGTGGCCGAGGCCGTCTGGCCCCGCTGGTTCGCCTGACGCTGCCGCCGCCGGCGCGGCCCGGGTGACCCATGCCCTTCGAGATCGCCGCCGATCCCGGCACCGACTACCGCGAGCTGGTCCGAACCGCCTATGACCGCTGCGCCGATGCATATGCCGGACAGCGGCGCGCCAAGGCCGGCCCCGAGCTGGGCTGGATCACCGGGCGCCTGACGGCCGGTTCGAGGATCCTCGACGTCGGCTGCGGCGCCGGTGTTCCGGTGGCGCGGCAGCTGGCGGCCTCCTTCCGCGTGACCGGCATCGACATCTCCTCGAAGATGACCGCCCTGGCCAGGAGAAACGTCCCGGCCGCCAGGATCGTCACCGGCGACGCCACGGAGATCGAGTTCCCTGCCGGCGGCTTCGATGCGATCGTCAGCTTCTACGCCATCTTCCACGTGCCGAGAGAGGACCACCCGGACCTCTTCCGGCGGTTCGCCCGATGGCTGCGGCCGGGCGGACTCCTGCTGGTCACCGTCGCCGCCAAGGACGACGGCCCCGGATACACGGAAGACGGCTTCTTCGGGCAGACCATGTACTGGAGCAACTTCGGCCCCGAGAGGTACCGGCGGTTGCTGGCCGAGACGGGATTCCGGATCGAGCGGGAAGGCGTGGTGGGCGGCGGCTTTGCCGGCGCCGAGGCGGACGAGGAGATCCACCCGATCTTGCTTGCCGTCAGGGGCGAGACCGGGTCGCCGGGCTCGGAACAGAACTCGAGCGCCGGGCGGCTGTAGCCGGGCGACTCCAACCCGAGAGGAGCGATCAATGGAGCGGCGACCGATGGCGGGCATGCCGGAGGGCGTGTCGGTGATCACCCTGGGGACCATGCTCTTCGGCCGGCCCGTGCCGCGGGCGGACGCCATCGACCTGGTGCACGCGGCCCTCGACCTGGGGGTCAACCTCTTCGACACGGCCGACATCTACGAGGGCTACGACCGCTTCCTGGGCTCGCCCGGCGGTGTGGCCGAGGCGATCCTCGGCGAGGCCCTGCGCGGGCGGCGGGACCGGGCCTGGATCACCACCAAGGTGGGCAACCCCGTCGGCAGCGGCCCCGCCGGAGACCATCCCGCCGGCGCCGACTACTCCGGGACCGGGCTGGGTGCCGCTCACGTGGAGCAGCAGATCGACGCCAGCCTGCGGCGCCTGCAGACCGACTACGTGGACTACTACCTGCTGCACATCGCCGACGCGGAGACGCCGCTGGAGGAGACCCTCGCCGCCGTCGACCGGCTGATCACCGCCGGCAAGGTGCGCCACTGGGGGTTCTCCAACTTCGACGCGGACCAGATCGAGACGATGCTGAGCCTGTGCCGCGGCGGTGCCGCCCCGCCGCCGGTGATGGCCCAGCCCCAGTACAACTGGCTGGAGCGGGATCTCGAGTCCGGGTACCTGCCCGTCTGTCAGCGGGCCGGCATCGCCATCACCCCCTACCGGCCGCTGGCGGGAGGCCTGCTGAGCGGCAAGTACCGGCGAGACAGCGCGCCCCCCGCCGGCAGCCGCGCCTCGGAGTCGGCCTGGATCGACGAGGGCGACATCCCCTACCAGGAGCTGGAGCCTTTCCACGACGAGGCCGCCGCCGCCGGTGTCCCGCCGACCTGCTACGCCCTCCGCTGGCTGCTCTCCCGGGAGGGGGTCACGTCGGTGGTGGCGGGGGTCAAGTCGCCGGCGCAGCTCCAGGAGCTGGCGGCGTGCGCGTAGACTGCCAGACCCACGTCTTCCCCGCCGGGTACGCGGAAGTGCTGGCGGGGAATCCCGAGTGGCCGCGGACCGTGATCGAGGGCGGCCGCTACGTCCTCACCTACGGCGACGCCCAGACCTTCGTCATGGAGGCCGAGGCATACAGCATCGGGCGCAAGCTGCGCGACATGGACTCGGCCCGCGTCGACGTGAGCGCCATCAGCGTCAACATGCCGGGGCCGGAGAACCTGGCGGCGGAGCTGGCCGTGCCCGCCGCCCGCGCCGCCAACGACGCCCTGGCCGAAGCGGCGGCGAGCCATCCCGACCGCCTCGTCGGCCTTGCCTGCCTCCCCTGGCAGGACCCGGCAGAGGCCCTGGCCGAGCTGGAGCGCGCCGTCGTCACCCTCGGCCATCGGGGGGTCATGCTCTACTCGCACATCGCCGGCGGCGCGGTGGACGCCCCGGCCCTGGACCCGCTCTACGCGCGCATCGCCGAGCTGGGCGTCCCCGTGGTCCTGCATCCCAGCGTCCCCACCTGGGGCGGCGCCATCAAGCAGTACTCCATGATCCCCATGGCGGGCCTCATGGTGCACCAGAGCTTCGCCACCCTGCGGCTGATCCTCGGCGGCGTCCTCGAGCGCCATCCCCGGCTCAAGGTGGTGCAGCCCCACTGCGGCGGGGTGCTGCCCTACCTGTGGGGGCGGGTCGAGCACCAGACCGGCACCATGGGCCGCGGCCGGGAGAACATCAGCCAGCCCGTGGGCGCCTACTACGACCGCGTCTACCTCGACATCGTCTCCCCCTCGCCGCTGGCGCTGCAACTGGCGTACGACTTCGCCGGCAGCAGCCGCCTGCTCTTCGCCAGCGACCACCCGTGGGTGGAGATCCAGGTGCTGAGCCGGCTGGTTGAGGAGTTGGAGATTCCCGGCGACGAGAAGGACAGGATCTTCGGCGGCAACGCCCACGCCCTCTTCGGCCTCTGATGCATATCCAGGACCAGCTCACCATCGACCAGCTCGACGACGGGCGCCTGGACTTCTTCCGCGCCATCGGTGTGGACTGCATCCACCTGGATCTGCGCGGAGGCAAGCCCCGCCCCGGCCGCCGGGGAGGCACCGGGTCGGCGAACACGTCGCTGGCCCAGGAGCTGCGGGCCGGCAGGGACTGCACCGACGCCCTGGCCCAAGCGCGGGAGAAGGTGGAGGCCCGCGGCATGAAGCTGAACAACATCTTCATGCCCGCCTGGGAGGAGATCACCCTCGCCGAGGCCGAGATGGACGAGAACATCGGCCACTGGTGCGATATGCTGGCCTGCGTCGGCCGCGCCGGCATTCCCTGGGTGGGCTGGAACTTCAAGCCCATGGGCAACTTCCGCACCCCCTCGGACACGGGCCGGGGCGGTGTGAGCTACAGCACCTTCGACTACGCCGTCTTCGACGCGGACCGCCCCGAGCCCCACGAGCCCCCGGTCGACGAGGCGCAGATGTGGGAGCGCATGGAGCGCTTCCTGGCGGCGGCGGTCCCCGCGGCCGAGAAGGCGGGCGTGCGCCTGGCCCTGCACCCGGACGACCCGCCGATCCCCGAGCCGCTGGCGGGCGTGGCCCAGATCTGCTCCACCCTGGAGCAGTTCCGCAGGATCTTCTTCGACATCGCCCCGAGTCCCGCCAACTGCATGCTGTTCTGCCAGGGCTGCATGACCGAGCTGCTGGGGCCGGAGAAGGTCTACGGCGCCATCGCCGAGATGGCCTCGCAGGGCAAGATCGGCTGGGTCCACTTCCGCAACGTGCGGGGGCAGTTGCCCCGGTTCACGGAGGTCTTCCTCGACGAGGGGGAGGTGGACATGCGGCGGGCCATGGAGGTCTACCGGGACAACGGCTTCGACGGGCCGTACATGATGGACCACACGCCTTCCTTCCCGCACGGGTACGGCGCCCTGTACGGCAAGGCCTACGCCATCGGTTACATCCGGGCGCTGATTCAGACGGTGTACGGGTGAGCAAACGCCGGAAACTGCTGCGAGACGGGTTCTGCCTCTTCGAGCAGGTCCTCGACGGCGAGCTGCTGGAGCAGACCCGGAGGATCTCCGACGCTCTGCTCGACGGGCAGCCGCCGGAGCACTTCGAGCAGCAGAAGTCGACGGGCAGCATGATCTCCGTGTACGACGATCCCGCCTTCGCCGAGCTGGTGCGCTGCTCCGCCGCCCTCGACGCGCTGGGCCGCCTCGGCTTCCCGCGGCCGAAGTGGTGGTCGGGGTTCGTCATCAGCAAGCCGGCCCACAGCCCGCCGCTGTTCTGGCACCAGGACTGGTGGGGCTGGAACCACCCCGTCAGCTACGGAGACCCGGTGCCGCAGCAGCTCTTCCTGATGTACTACACGGTCGATACCGCCCCGGCCAACGGCTGCCTGCGCCTGATCCCCGGATCGCACCTTCAGCGCCATCGCCTGCACGACGCGGTTCCCAACGCCCATACGAACGCCCTGCGGGAGATGGAGGATCCTCGCAGCCCGGTGTACCAGGCCGTGGAGGAAGCCGTCGACGTGCCGGTGCGGGCCGGCGACCTCGTCATCGGGGACTCGCGGCTGCTGCACTCGGCCCACGCCAACGATTCCGACGAACGCCGCACCGTCATCACCTTGTGGTACTTCCCCGCCTTCGAGCAGCTTCCCGAGTCGATCCGGTCCTACATCGCCGCCGAGCGGATGATCGACGCCTGGCCGGAAGAGACGCGCCGGCGCATCGCCCACCTGCTTCCGCAGTACGACGGCGGTGCCGCGCCGATCGAGTGGAACCGCATTCCCGGTCCCGCCCTGTGAACTCGATCTCCGAACGCGCCCGCCGCTTTCACCGCGGCCACCCCATCGCCGACTTGCTCGCCCTCAACCTCTCCCACCCCCGTTTCACCATCGCCGACATCGACCTCGGCGAGAGGGACGAGACCTCCTGCCGGGGCGACTTCCCCAAGTTCCGGGACTGGGGCCTGAAGGTGGTCATGTGCAAGGGAGGGGCCGCGCCGCCGGAGATGAACTTCACGCCGAAGTGGTTGGAGGATCCCACCTTTCGGCCCGGCCGCCCCGACAGCGAGCCGATGTACCTCAGCCTCGCCATCAACAGCCCGACCCTGCTCTGCCTCGCGGTGCTCGACCGCTTTTTGTGCAACGTCGAGGAGAATCCGGACAAGGTGATCCTGGTGCGCACCGTGGCCGACCTCGACCGCGCGCTAAGGGACCCCGAACGCATCGCCGTGCTCATGGGGGCCAACCGCAGCGACTGGTTCGGCGACAGCCCGGGGGCCCTGCGCCAGTTCGCCCGCCTCGGGCTGCGCATGGTCACCATCGGCCAGTCGACGCGCGAGCTTGGCTGGGACGTCTCGGGCGAGCTGCGCTCCGGGGGCCGCATGACCGCCCTCGGGGTGCGCATGATCGAGGAGATGAACCGCCGCGGCATCCTCATCGACCTGGCCCACACCAACGACCCCTGCGCCCTCGACGCCATCGAGGTCTCGTCGAAACCGGTGATCGACACCCACTCGGGCCCGCGCGCCCTCGAGGAGGACCCGAGTCCGCGCAGCACCTCCGACGAGGTCATGAAGGCCATGGCGGAAAAGGGGGGCCTCCTCGGCATCATGCCGCCCATCGGGAGGCCATACGGCGACGCCCCGTACGAGTCGGTCGACGACGCAGAGATGGAGCAGACCCTGAAGCAGATCCGCTACGCCGTCGACCTGATGGGCGCCGCCCACGTCGGCATCGGCACACACTTCAACTCGGCGGTCATGCCCTGGATCACCGAGGCCCTGCTCGAGGACGGCTTTTCCGAGGAGGACACGGCGAGCATCATGGGGGGCAACTACCTGCGCGTGCTCCGCGAGGTGCTGCCGGCGTGAAGAAGGACTGGCGCGCCGACGAGTTCCGCTGCCTCGTCGCCCTCGGCGAGAGCACCACCGCGGGCGGCTGGAGCACATCGCCCGAGCGCTGCTGGGTCGCCGTCCTCGGCGCCCTCATCAACGACTTCCAGGAGACCCCGGCGCGGGTGGTCAACTCCGGGATCGGCGCCAACGTCATCTCCACCCGCAGCCCCTCCTACGACGCCAGCGGCAAGCCGGCCGCCTCCGAGCGCCTGGAGAAGCACGTCCTCGCCC
>JAJDTN010000273.1 GCA_022827165.1 Candidatus Latescibacterota bacterium | reverse complement strand
CGTGCTCGAAGAGGGCGCCGGGGGCGTAGGCGTCGGGCAGGTCGACCAGCAACCGGGGGCGCGACCAGGTGGCGCCGTCGTCGCGGCTGCGGGTCCAGAGGATGCGGCCCCCCGTGGGCGCCTCCCAGGCGCCGCCGCCCTCGAACTGGGACTCCATGTACTCGGCGTGCTCCGGCGGCAGCTCGGGCCGCGGGTTGACCCACGAGGCGTGCCAGTACCCGGCGCCGAAGGCGACGAAGAGGGTGCCGTCCCGCAGCCGGCAGATGCGCGGCCAGCCGCAGAACCCGCCGAAGCCGGGGAACGGGTCCGGGGGGTTGACCTCGGGGGAGACGACGATCTTGCGGAGTCCGGTTGTCATGGGGTCAATCCGTCAGGTCGGGGAGGCCGAGCTCCCGTGCGAAGGCCTCCAGGTCGGCCGGGGAAGTGCGGCCCTGGCGGGAACGATGCAGGGCCGACAGCAGCCGGACGGCGTTCTTCGGAGAGCGCAGGAGACGCACGGTCTCCTGAAGACTCCGCAGCTCGTCCGCCGGCAACAGCGCCATGGTGTCGTGGCCCGGTCGTTCGAGAATCGCCGGCTCCCGGCTGTTCTCCACCTCGTCCCAGATCTCGGCCAGCCTCGCCCTCGCCTCGCTGCAGGTAGCTCTCACGCCCATTGCTCGCTATACGGCACGCGTCATGCAATTGGTTATTCGCCTGGCGCGCAACGGCTACTCCCGTACCGCCCGCTTCCGCAGCTCTCCCAGCCGCCGACCCAGCTTCTCCACTTCCTCCTCGATGAGGCGGATCTCGTCGCCGACGCTGATCTCGCCGTCGCGCTCGAGATGGCGCCGCCGCTCCTCGGCCTCCTTCTCGGCCTCGGCCTCGGACATGGAGTTGATGATCACGCCGATGAACAGGTTGAGCATGATCATCGTTCCCAGCATGACGAAGGAGACGAAGAACGCGGCCCCGAGGAAATACCGGCCCTGCGAGGCTTCGCGCAGGTGGGCCTGCGCGAAGTCGGCGTAGCCCGGGTAGGCGCCGCTGCCATACATCTGGATATACATCACGTCGGTCCAGTCCTCCAGGGTCACCACCCGGAAGAGGGTCAGCAGCGCCGTGGACAGGTCCTGGAAGTGGACGGGGTCGTTGCCGCGGAAGAGGAAGACGCCCATCACCGCGTACACGTAGAACAGCACCGTCAGCAGCAGGCCCACGTAACCGAGGGAGGGGATCGACTTGAGGAGCGAGCTGACCAGCAGCTGCAGCCGGGGCACGGCCGTCACCAGGCGCATGGCCCGCAGCACCCGCGCCAGCCGCAGCACCGCCGCGTACTGCCCTCCCACTGGCAGCAGGCAGACGACGACGATGAGGAAGTCGAAGACGTTCCAGGGGTCTGCGAAGTAGCGGTACCAGCGCCGGCCGTGGCGCGCGATCTTCAGGGCCGCCTCGAGGGCGAAGATGCCCAGGACCAGCTTGTCGAGGGCGTGGAGCAGGGCTCCGTGGGAGGCGACCAGGTCCCGCGACGTCTCCAGCCCCACCAGCACCGCTGCCAGAACGATGACGACGAGGACCCCGTACTGGAAGGGGTCGGAGTCCACGAATCGGCCGAGTCGTTTGGTCACCGCTTCTTGCCGCGGGTGCGGTCCCCCCGAGTCACGGACGGGCTGAGATGCGTCGGCAGATCGAACCTCACGACCTACGTTCCGCGACATCGAGCCAGTTCGCCAGATCCGGATAGACCTTGCACTTTGTATGGTTCCTTGAGAATCGAGGCTTCATCCCGATGATCGATCCGAAGGAAAGTGCCGCCGCACCGCACAGCGGAACCCCGGCAGAGCATCACCGCCATCGAGATCGTGAGGAGACCATGGCCGGTGCTTGTCCGACCGAAAAGGCGACAGGCACTTGACCGGCTATGGCCAAGTGCCTGTCTTCCCTTTGCTGCAATAGTGGTGGCTCCTCGCGGAATCGAACCGCGGACACAGGGATTTTCAGTCCCCTGCTCTACCAACTGAGCTAAAGAGCCAGTCTCGAAGGAAGCGGCGAATATATCCGCCCCCGCGAAAGATTGTCAAGGAGAGAGCCCGTGCCCGTCAGCGTGATCCCCTTCCGGATGCCGGAGCCGGCCCTGATCCCGGAGCACATCGCCGGACACCTGCGGCAGATGCCCGCCGACGCGGCGATGCGCCGCGGCCTGGAGCTGCTCATGCAGATCGAGGTGGCCCACCTCATGCTCTGGGAGCGGGTCGACGGCGAGGGCCGGCTGCAACTGCAGGAGGTGCTGTCGAAGGAGGGCTCGCCGGAGGAGATCCAGGAGAGGCTGTCGGTCGAGCCGTTCTACGGCCAGCCGCTGGCGGGAGCCGCCTCGGGCCTGGCGGGCCGGGCCTTCGAGGCCGGCCAGGCGCTGCTGATCATGGGCCAGCAGGCCGCCGGGGAAGAGCCAGAGCTGCCTCCCGCCCTGGCCTCGCACCTGCTGCCGGAGGGCGCCGGCAACGTGGGCTTCCTCTACGTGCTCACCCTGGCGGCGGAGGACGGTCCGCCCCTTGGCGCCCTGACCCTGGTGAGGCCCGCCTCCGAGGGCCCGCTCAACCACGAACAGCCCAACATCACCGAGGCGATGCGCCTCCTCCTGTCCGAGATCCTGGCCGGCTGACGGGCCGTACACACGAACGCCCGCCGCCCCCGGGGGCCGCAGGCGTTCGTCGATTCGGGAGGTCCCGGCGGTCTACCGGGCCAGGGCCCCGACGACCTGGTTCTTCACCATCCAGGCCTCCACTTCCTCGCCGCTCACGTCGGCCAGCACCTGGCCGTTGATCTCGACGCACGGA
>JAJDTN010000002.1 GCA_022827165.1 Candidatus Latescibacterota bacterium | reverse complement strand
CGCAGGGGAGATCGTGCAGTTGATCCACCATCTCAGGTCTACTTCCCCTTGCCAACGAACCGCGAGCAACGTCAGATCGTCGAAGCACTCGACCGCCAGCTTGGCGTGCTGGTTCAGGGGCCACCGGGAACCGGAAAGAGCCACACCATAGCCAACCTGATCTGCCACCTGCTGGCGACTGGGCAACGTCTCCTTGTCACCGCGGAGACGGCGCAGGCGCTTCGTGTAGTCAAGGAGATGCTCCCCGAGGAGCTTCAACCTCTTTGCGTCAGCCTTCTGGGCCAAGGGGGTGGCGCCTTCGCCGAACTCAACAGGGCCGTCCAGGGCATCACGACGAAGCAGGCTTCCTACGCACATGGCGATGAGGATCGTCGAATCTCGGAGGTCGAGGATGAGCTCGCGAACGCGCGCCTCGAACTGGCTAGGACCGATTCAGAGCTTCGAAGCATCCGCGCCGACGAAACGGAACCCCATTCGATAGCTGACGGGACCTACTCCGGGACTGCATCCCAGATAGCCCGGCGCGTGGCCGGCGAGCGAGAGCAGTACGGGTGGTTGGACGTGCCGAAGGAGGCGAAATCCGAACCGCCGCTTTCCGGTGGGGGAATGACCGGTTGGCTTGAAATTCTCCGCTCCCACACTGAAGAAGAAATCGCCAAAGCCAAACTGAGAGCCCCTTCGTGTATCGATCTTGTCACGCCGGGTGAATTCGCTGCCTCCGTGGCTTCCGCAAAGGAAGAAGCATCCGCAGTCGCCGACCACGAAGCACTTAGGTCTCATCCTGCCTACCTGTCACTGTCGGCGCTCACACCTGATCTCAGAAAAGAGATCGCCGACCGTCTCCAAGAGATCGAGAGCCGGCGAAAGGCGGGCAATTTCGAGCAGAACGAGTGGCTGCAAGACCCCGTCCGGGATTGGGCCGCGGGCAAGCGGGCGAGATGGGATGCCATCATCGATACAAGCCGGGAGGTGCTCGGAAAGGCCGAACCTCTTTGTGAACGCTTGGGTGGCCAGATCGTAACGATCCCGGAAGGCCGGGACCCACGGACGGTGCGGGCTGACGCAGAAGCGGCCCTTTCCCATCTGAAAGCGGGGGGTAAGTGGAAGTTCCTGGGCCTGTTCACGCCCAGGAACCTGAAAGGACGGGACTACCTGAAGGAGGAGGCCCTGGTCGACGGGGTCGGCGCTTCCCACGGCGAGGGTCTACAGGCGGTCAGCGACTTTCTGGGTATCCAGCTCGCACGGGACAACCTGTGCAAGACCTGGTACGGGGTAGGCGCTGAAATGCTTCCGGCCGACCTGCGGCAAGCCTTGGCTGTGGCTAAGGAACACCTGTCCGCATTGGAGGAGGGCCGCGACTATGCCGGTACATGCCAGAATCTCGCTCAGACCATGGCGACAGCTTCCCCACCTGTCCCCGCGCCTGATTGGTTGAATGGCGAGGCCGGAGATTGGCTTGAGTTGATCGAGGCAGCCGCAGCTGCAGACCGCTACCGGGAGGCAATCCATACGGTCGATGCCGCCGCCGAAGCGCTGGTGGAACTTCGCGGTCTGCATGACGCTCATCCGGTAGTCGAAGGACTCGCCGCCGCCGTAGAACAGCGAAACGTCAGCGCCTACAGCGAGTGCCACGGGGAACTCGCCTCAATCGAGGCGTTGCTTCGCGACCAGGAAGATCGGTTGAAGACCGAAGCCGTCCTCGCTCAAGCGGTTCCGGGCTTGGCGAACACGGTTTCCGGGACCATCGAGAACCCGATCTGGAACGACCGATTGGGCGCATGGGAAGCCGCTTGGCGCTGGGCGATTGCCGATGCCTGGCTCCGGAAGCGTTCCGACTTCGCATATCACCAGGAGCTGCAGCGCCGCCGACGCGACACGGAGAAGAAAGTCGCCGCCCTGGTGGCTCATACCGCCCAACTTCGGGCATGGAAGCACTTCTTCGCACGGCTGTCGGAGAGACAGAAAGCCGCCCTGAAGGGGTGGCGCGAGGCGGTTCGGGCCATGGGCAAGGGAACCGGAAGATCCGCGAGGCTCGCCCGCCTGCGCCGAGAAGCCCGTGACTACATGGACGAATGCCGCGACGCGATTCCGGTCTGGATCCTGCCGCGTTACTTGCTGGCCGAAATGGTCAATCCCGAACCGGAGTGCTATGACCTCGTCATCGTCGATGAGGCCAGCCAGCTCGGGATCGACAGCTCCTTCCTGTTCTATATCTCCAGCAAGATGATCGTGGTCGGCGACGATCAGCAGATCAGCCCCTACGGGATCGGGATACCCGACGAGGCGATTGCCGACCTGCAGCTCCGCTATCTTGAGGACATTCGACATCACCACGCCTTCTCTCCCCAGAGCAGCTTGTACCGCAACGCGAACATCCGCTTCAGCGGCCGGAACATCGTGCTGCGGGAGCACTTCCGCTGTATGCCCGAAATCATCCAATTCTCGAACGATCTCTGCTACGCACCCAACGGCACACCTCTCGACCCGCTGCGCACTTATTCGGCCTACCGGCTCCAGCCGCTGGAGTTGCGGCAAGTCCCCGAAGGGTACCGAACCGGCAATGTCCAGAATGCTCAAAACCCCCCGGAGGCGGATGCCATTGTGGAACAGATTGCCGCCTGTATCGCGGACTCCAGATACGCCGGGAAGACAATGGGTGTCATCAGCCTCCAAGGCGACGCGCAAGCACGGCTGATTGAGCGAAAGCTCCTGGAACGAGTGGGGCCAGAGGTCATCGAAGAGAGGCGTCTGATCTGCGGGGACGCCTATGCTTTTCAGGGGGACGAGCGAGATGTCGTGTTTCTCAGCCTGGTTGCGGCGGATAGAGACGAGAACGGGCAGCCACAGAGAATCGGAACACTTGCCGACGAATCCGCCAAGCAGCGCTTCAACGTGGCCGCAAGCCGCGCGCGGGATCAACTCTGGCTATTCCATACGGCGGTCCGCGACGCACTGAGCAACAAGTGCATGCGCCGCAGGCTGCTGGAATACATGCTTCACCCCCGGCGTCAGGATGTCGAGGAGAACGAGCAGATCTTCGAAAGTGATTTCGAACGCGATGTTTTCCGCTTGATTACTCAGAGGGGCTTCCGCGTGCGGACGCAAGTGGGAGTCGGAGACACCACAAACCATCGCTATCGTATTGATCTTGTGGTAGAAGGCATGCAAGGCCGGCTCGCCGTCGAATGCGACGGAGATAGGTGGCATGGTCCCGAACGATACGAACAGGATATGGCCCGCCAGCGGGATCTCGAGCGGGTGGGGTGGCAGTTCGTCAGGATTCGGGGAAGCGACTTCTACCACGACCCGGATAGGGCAATGGAGCCGGTTTGGGCGGACCTCGACCGTCTGGGAATCTCAAGCACGGAACCGCGCACGGCCTCCAGTGCGACGGAGTCGGCGGGAGAGGCAACTCCAGGACCGACGAAACAAGGGACTTTTGCATTTGAGGCCACAGACTCCTTTTTCCCCCAACTGACTCCTCTCTCTCCTCCTTCAGATGATGTTGCAGGCCTGCATGGTGCGGCGCAGGTGGAGTGGCCTGACATCAAGGGTTTCTTCGCAGTATATGGATGTCCCACTCTTTCTGGGACAGAGATGCAATGGTTCGAGAGGTCTTGGGGCGCCCTAAGGGAGGCAGGGCTCACGCGGGCCAATGTGGCCGCTGACGGCGCATGTGGCCAAGCTGGGGTCAAGCTGCGAGCTGTGTGTTTGTTGGCAATGTACTTAGGCATGTATCAACAAGGTGGGCCATTGGAGGGTTACTTCAACGACCACCTTGGTCTCTCGGTTTACTTGGGGGAGTTGGGTGTCGAAGAAGAGGCGGCTCTCGCCATGTTGCTGTTGCACCTCGGCGGAAGACCTGCTTCCGAAGTTGGAGAGAGCTCTACATTCGGGATGTCGGATATATTGGATATTGTGGGCGAGGATTACGCTGATGCCCTACGCGATCTATCAGATGATTCTGGAATTCAGGACGGCGCGAGTCTGAAGGAATGGGCGGGTTTGTTAGAATGGGAAATGATCCAAGGAGCATTGCTGGATCTCATGCACTCGGAGAATTCTGTGATACTCAAGGTGCTGGAAGATCACTACGGAGGACAGGAAGGGTTGTTCGTCTCTATCTGGAATTCTCGATTCCCGGCTGATGAGGCAGAATCCCGTGACGATATTGTCGGTTTCATCTCCATAGGAGATGCAGTGGCTGGCATTGGTGAAGCCGGAGAGAAATTGCAGATGTGGTCATATGTGGAGAACGGCATGTGTGACTGGAGCTTCTGACCCATGAGTGGCCAGCATCCTGACCCTATATACTGGACCTCCACCGACGAAATCCGTACCGTTAACCGCCGTGTCCGACCACATGTGGTACTGATTGGAGCTGGAGCCAGCCGGGCTGCCTTTCCAAATGGGGACGGCAATGGCCGTGCCTTGCCATTGATGAATGACTTGGTGGAGCTTCTTGGATTGGGTTCCTCCTTCGAGGACGCTGGAATTGCATGGAAGGGGGAGAACTTCGAGGATCTCTATGCCCAGATTTCCGCCGATGCCCGACTATCAGGACTGAGAAGGCAAGTAGAAGGAACTGTAGAATCGTATTTCCGAAGCCTCGAATTGCCACCCGAGCCCACCAATTACGACCGGTTGGTTCTGTCCCTTCGGGGTCAGGACGTAATCGCGACATTCAATTGGGACCCCTTCCTCATCCAAGCATGGAGGCGCAATGCGGGCGGGGTCCCTTCTCTTCCTTATTTGCTTTTTCTCCACGGCAACGTATTGAGCGCATTCTGCCCCCAGGACAAGGTAAAGGGAGTGCGAGGTGCATCTTGCAGTAAGTGTGGAAGGCCATTTGTTCCAACGAAATTGCTCTACCCCATAGCAAATAAGGATTACACCTCCGATCCGGGCATTGCTTCAATGTGGGACGCCCTGAGGCAGGTTGTACCCGACGCCTTGTTCCTGACCATTTTCGGCTACGGGGCCCCGGCCTCCGACAGAGCAGCGGTGGAAGTCTTGTCCTCGCTCTGGGGAGATCCAGCAGGTGAGCGCTTTATGGAACAGGTGGAAATCATCGACATTCGTCCAGAGGAGCAACTTCGCAATCAGTGGAGGTCGTTCATACACAGTCACCACTTTGATGTCGTTACGGAGTTCTCCGAGAGCTGGATTGCCAATCATCCTCGTCGGACTGTTGAGGCGTATCACGCCCAATATGTCGAGGCCCGCATGGTTGAGGGCAATCCCTTGCCAATTGCGCTCACCAGTCTTGAAGACCTATGGTCCTGGTTCGAGGAGTTGTCCGCCCATGAACGGTGAAGCGATCAGATTGGTCACCCCCAAGGATATAGGGACCGTTCCATGCTGAAGGCCGGCTTCATCGGCGCCGGCGGACGCGCCCGCGGCGCCCACTATCCCGCCCTCGCCCGCCTCGACGGCGTGGAGATCGCCGCCGTCTGCGAGCTCGACGGCGAGCGCCTGCGGCTCGTCGTCGACGAGTACGGATTCGACCGCACCTTCAGCGACCACCGCGAGATGCTGGCCACCGTCGACCTCGACGTGGTCTACTGCGTCATGCACGAGAGATGGGTGCTGAACCCCGCTCTCGACTGTCTCAACGCCGGCAAGCACCTCTTCATCGAGAAACCCCCCGGCGCCAACAGCGGCGAGACCCGGCAGATGCTGGACGCGGCCGTCGCCAACGACGTGTACTGCATGGTCGGGCTCCAGCGCCGCTACGCCGCCGTCACCCGCGAGGCCATGCGCCGCGTGGCCGCCAAGGGGCCGGTCTCGGTCGCCAACGTCACCTTCAACAAGCGGATCCTCGGCGGCGACGGCCGCGAGTTCAGCACCACCTTGTGGGACGACGTGATCCACGTCGTCGACCTGCTGCGTCACATGGCCGGCGGCGAGCCGGTGGAGGTGGCGGCGTACCGCGACCGCTTCGGCGGCGGCAGCCGCAACTGCTACACCTCCATGGTCCGCTTCGACAACGGCGCCACGGGCGTCGTCTTCGGCAACCGCGCCTCCGGAGGCCGGGTGCTGCGCTCCGAGCTGCACGGCGTCGGAGTCGGGTGCTACATGAAGATCCCCTCGGAGATCGAGATCCTCGAGGATGACCGGACCACCGTCTTGGGCGGCTGGGAGGTGGACGGCGTCGACGAGGAGGACCGGCAGCGCTACGAGGGCACCCTCACCATGCACGAGCACTTCGTCGACTGCATCGACAAGGGCGAGACGCCCCTGACCGATCTCCGCGACGTGATCCACACCGTCGATCTGGTCGACCGGATCGAAGGCCCCCTGCCCTGACCGAAGCCCGGACACCGCGCCGCCGGAGCCTGTGGCTGGTCGTGCTCCTGGCCGCGGTCCTGCGCCTCGCCGCGGCCATTCCCGGCATGGCCGCGCCGGAGACCGCCTTCTTCCGGCCCGACACGCCCTCGTACGTGCAGCCGGCGCTGGCCCTGCTCGAAGAGGGCCGTTACGTCGGAGCCCCGGGAGAAACCGAGCCGTACACCCTGCGCGGCCCCGGGTACCCGGCCTTCCTGGCCCTCGTCTTCGGCGTCCTCGGCCAGGGCCTTCACCTTCCGGTGCTCCTCTTCTGCGTCCTCGGGGCCCTCACCTGCATTCCCGTGTACCGCGTCGGCTGCTGGTTCGGCGGCCCCGCGGTGGGAACCGTTGCCGCCCTGCTGCTGGCCCTCAACCTCACCAGCATCGCCCATGCTCCGCTCTATCTCTCCGACAGCCTCTTCGCGCTGGTCACGGCGTGGATGCTCTACTTCTTCGCCCGCTTCTACTACCGCCGGAGGCTGCCGGATCTATGGCTGGCCGTGTTCCTCGACGCCGCCGGTACCTTGATCCGCCCCACGGGACTGCTGTGGATCGTGCCCTGCCTCTTCCTGGTCCTCGTCTTCCGGGGTCTCCCCGTGCGCCACCGGCTGATGGGGGCCGCGGGCTGTCTGCTGATCTTCGCCGCGATCCTGACCCCGTGGATGTACCGCAACTCGCTGGCCGGCGGCGGCTTCCGCCTCGACACCAACGTCGGCAACACCCTCTACTATCACAACTGCGCCGCCCTCGTGTCGGTGGTGACCGGGATCCCGCGCCTGACCCTGCGCGACCGCTGGATACGCGAGGCCGAGGCCGAGTTCGCCGCCCATCCCGGCCGCTACCCGGACGAGGACACCCGCACCGGCTACAAGCTCGCCAGGGCCCGTGAGCTGATCGGCGCCCACAAGTGGACCTATCTGCGCCTGCACTTCAACCCCTCGATCCTGCTGCCCGACGCGCCGACCTTCTTCGAGCTTCTCGGACTGACGCAGGCGGGGCGGGGCACCCTCGACGTGCTGCACCGCCAGGGTGTTCTCGCCGCCGTGCGCCACTACTTCGGCGACCGCGCCTGGCTGCTGCTGCCCCTGCTGCCGGCCCTCGCCGTCGTCGGGGCGACCTACCTCGGATGCCTGGTCCAGCTCGGCCGGTGGATGCACCGCCGGGAGTGGTTCCTCGGCTGCGTCTTTCTCGCCTTCGTGGCCTACTACCTGGTCCTGCCCGGACCCGTGGTCATGCCCAGGTACCACCTGCCCGCGCTCCCCCTGATGTGCGTCATGGCAGGGGCGGTGTGGGCATCGTGGATGCGGCGGCCGGGATGAACCGCGACCACCGCCTGCGGCTGCTCGCCTGTCTCACCGTCGCCTTCTGGACCGCCGTCTTCCTGCAGGCGCCGATCGCGCAGGATCCCGCCTATCACGAGTTCGCCGATCAGCGCCCGCTGCTCGGCATCCCGCACTGCCTCGACGTGATCTCCAACCTGCCCTTCCTCCTCGTGGGCCTGTGGGGATCGCGCCTCCTCTTCCGCCTCGCCGCGACCCCGGGGCAGCAGGCCTTCCTGCGCCCGGCGGACGCGCTGGCCTACCAGGTCCTCTTCCTCTCGGTGGCGCTGGTCGGTCTCGGCTCCGCGTGGTACCACCTGGACCCCGGCAACGGGAGACTGGTGTGGGACCGCCTGCCCATGAGCGTCGCCTTCATGGCCTTCCTCGCCACGGCTCTCGCCGAGCGCGTGGACCGGCGCGCCGGCCTCCTCGCCCTGCCGCCGCTGATCGCCTTCGGCCTCTTCAGCGTGCTCTACTGGCACTTCACGGAGCAGGCGGGAGCCGGAGACCTCCGCTACTACATCGTCGCCCAGGCCTACCCGGTGGTCTTCGTGCCCCTCATGGTGCGGCTGCTGCCGTCGCCCTACACGCGCGGCTCCGATCTCTACGTGGCCGCCCTGCTCTACCTGCTGGCGAAGGCCGCAGAGGTCTTCGATCAGGAGATCTACGCGGCCGGGGGATGGATCAGCGGCCACACGTGGAAGCACCTGCTGGCCGCTCTCGGGGCCTGGTGGGTGCTGCGCATGCTCCGGCGCCGCCGGCTCGTCGAGGAGCCGCAGGGCCGGGCCGGGGATCGACGCGGGAGGGTGGACTAGTTGACTGCGGACCCGGGCGGACGGCCCTGGCGCAGGGCGGAGGCGCGGCGCCTGAGGCGGGCGGCTTCGTCGGCCTGGCCGGCATCCAGGATCGCCGCCAGGTCCTCCATGACCAGTGCCAGCGCAAGAGGAGGCCCGCCGGCCCCCTGGTACGAGGCGACGGCGCGCTGGTACTGAATGACGGCCTCGTCCCGCCGGCCCTGGTACTCGTAGAGCCGGCCCAGGGCATGGTGGGCGAGAGCCACGTCCTCGTGATCGGGGCCGTACAGGCTCTCGAAACGGCCGCGGGACTCGCCGTAGTACTGCTCCGCCTTCCCCAGGTCGTCGCCGATGGCGTTCTCGAAGCCGAAGGCGTAGAGCTGCAGGGCGAGGGCGCGTTCGGCGAGGGAGTCCGCCCGCGCGGTGTCGCCGCGCAACCGCAGGACCCTGCTGAGACCGTGCAGGGTATAGGACATCGTCCGGTCCTCGGGGAGCAGGTCGACGAGACCGGCCTCCCCCAGCTGCAGTATCTCGGACCAGTGGGTCTCGGCCCGGTCCACGCGGCCGAGGCGCAGACTGATCTCGGCGAGGGAGCCGAGGGTGCGCGCCAGGACCAGACCCGAGAGACTGTCCGCCGCCATCCGCTCCCGCTGCAGGGCCAGGACCTCGACGTACAGGCTCTCCGCCCGGGCCAGGTCGCCCCTCATGGCGCGGCCCATGGCCAACCCGCTGAGGGCCGCCAGCCGGCCCTCGCGGGACCCCGCGGCGGCGGCTTCTTCCAACGCGGCGCCGAAGTGGGTCACGGCGCGGTCGTAGAGCTTGTCGTGGAGTGCCTTCTGGCCGCCGCGGACCCGCACCTGCCAGGGTTCCAGCTCCGGCTCGCCGCAGCCGGCGAGGACCCCCGTGAGCAGGCAGGCGGTTATGGCCAGAGGGAGAAACGAGGTGTCGCGCATGGAGTTTGAACCAAAGGGCGGGTCCCGAAACCGTCAACCAGTTTGCGCCGGGACGCGCGCCTTCGCCTAGGTACGGGTTTCCCGGGCCCATCCCCCTTCCCAGGAGAGCGGAACCCCGAGGTGAACGCCGTCGGCAACGATCTGGTCTACCTGGCCGACCCGGAGATCGCCGGGCACCACCTCCGGGCCCGCTTCGTCGCGCGCGTGTGCGCTCCCGGGGAGCGCGACCGCCTGTCCGGCAGCGGCGAGCCACTCGTGCTGCTGTGGTCGCTGTGGGCCGCCAAGGAGGCCGCCTACAAGGCGGCGGGCAAGACGCGCCCGGGCCTGGTCTTCGCGCCGCGTCTCTACGAGGTGGACGCCGCCATGGGCCGGGTACGCTACCGGGACCTGGAGATGCGGGTGCGGCTATCGAGGGACCCGCTGTGGGTCCACGCGGTGGCGGTCTGCGGCGAGGGAGATCCCGGTCGGGCGGTGGCCGGTGTCGAGCCCATCCGCGGCGGCCGTCACCAGAGCCAGGCCGTGCGCGACCTCGCCCGGCGCGGGGTGGCCGCCCACTTCGGCCTGCAGGAGACGCGCCTGGCCATCGAGAGGCGCCGCGACCCCGGGGCCCGGGACGGACTGGCGCCGCCCCGGCTGCTGCTCGACGGGCGCCCGGCCGGCATCGATATCAGCCTCTCCCACGACGGACCCTTCGCGGCCTTCGCCGCCCTGCCTCAGGGAGCCCCCCCGGCTTCGAGCCGCTGACGCAGCTCGCGCTCCTCCTCGGCCAGGTTCGCCACCTCCGCCAGCACCCGCCGCCCGGCCTTGACCTGGTTGCGCAGCAGCCGCGGGTCCTCCCCGTCGAAGGGCGACAGGTCGACGGGGGCGCCGAAAGCGACGATGACCGGGGGGCCGGAGCCGGTGTAGTTGTAGACCGCCTCGCGGGCCAGGTTGTCGCTGATCCCGTTGATGAAGACGGGGATCACGATCGCCCTCGACTGCAGCAGGACGCGTCCGAACCCGGGCTCGGCGGGCAGCAGTTCGTAGGGGTCGGGTCCCCTGCCGCGCGTGCCCTCCGGGTGGATGCCGACGAAGGTCTCCGGCGACCGCAGTTGCTCGATCAGGTAGTCGAGGCAGGCGCGGGTGACGCCGCGCTTGGCCCGCGGCCGGAAGATCGGCGGGTACATGTTGCAGGAGCTGGCCAGGAAGTTGACGAGGATACCCAGGGGGTTGTCGTAGAAGAAGTTGGAGCGGACGGGGAAGAACCAGCGCCGCCAGAAGCCGACGTGCTCCACGAGGTGGGCTAGGATGAAGAACTGATCGAGAAAGGTGCGATGGTTGGCCGCCATGATCACGCCGCGGTCTGGCTGCAGGGAGGCAACCCTCTCGAGCCCGATCAGGTGGGTCCGACGGCTCGTGCCCAGCAGCACGAACCGCCGCTGCAGGCGCAGGTTGAGCCAGTAGAAGGCGCGTTGCACCGCCGGCGTCTCGTTCATCCACCCCGCGAAGGCGAGGCCAAGACGCTCGACGTGGCTCAGGCTGGCCCGTTCATCGGCGGATATACGCACGAGGCCGGCCTGGTGGCGGAGGGGGTCCGGCGGGGATCAGCCCGAGGTGGCCACGATCAGGTTCACCGCGTCGCCCACGGTGGCCACCTGATCGGCGTCGTCGTCGGAGACCTCGATGCCGAAAGCGTCCTCGATCTCCAGCACGATGTCGACGAGCCGGGCGGAGTTGACCTCCAGGTCGGCCTGCAGCGAGGTCTCCATGGAGACCCCCGACAGGGCTTCCTCGTTCTTGGCGAAAGGCTTGAGGATGGCGACGATCTTGTCGAAGACTTCCTGCGTGTTCATCGTGTCGTTCCTTGCGTTGCGGTGAAGTGGTTTTCTGGTCAGTCGAACTTCCGGAAGATGACGCAGCCGTTGACGTCTCCGAAGCCGAAGCTGGCCTTGGCGATGACCGCGAGATCGGGCGCCTCCACGGTCTCGTGGGGAATGCGGTCGGCGTAGGCCTCCAGTTCGGGGTGCAGATCCTCGCAATTCAGCGACCCGTGGACAAATCCCTCGTGCAGCTCGAGGACGGCGGCGACGCACTCGAGGCCGCCGGCGGCGCCGAGGCCGTGGCCGATGAGGGACTTGGTGCTCTGGATCCAGGGCATGTCACCAGGCTCGCGGCCGAGGGCCCGGGACCAGTTGTGGACCTCGTGGGGGTCGGCGAAGGTGGCGGTGAGGTGGCCGTTGACGGCGTCGACCTCCTGGCCGCGAATGCCGGCCATGTCGAGGGCCGCCCCCAGGCAGCGCTGGACGCTCACCGGGTTCGGCGCCGTCATGCTGCCCCCCTGGCGGTGGCCGCCGCAGTTGAGGGCGCCGCCGATGACCTCGGCGTATATGCGGGCGCCGCGCTCGCGGGCGCTGTCGAGGTCTTCGAGCATGAGCACGCCGGCGCCCGACCCGGGCACGAACCCGGCGGCGCTGGCGCTCATCGGGCGGGAGGCGGCCTCGGGCTCGTCGTTCTTCGTGCGATTGAGGACGCGCATGGCGTCGAAGCCGGCCCAGATGTAGTGGGAGTGGCCCTCGGAGCCGCCGGCCAGCATGCGCCGCGCGAGTCCGTCGCGGATGCGGTGATACCCCTGGATGACCGCCTCGGTGCCGGTGTTGCAGGCGCTGGAGTTGGTGCTCACCTGGTTGCCCAGGCCGAGCTTGCCGGCGATGCGGGCGCTGTTGCCGCTCGACATGATCTGCTCGACCATGGTGCTGCCGAGGCGCTTCACCCGGCCCGCCTGGGTGCGCGGCGCCAGGGTCTCGGCGATCGTGTCGATGCCGCCGATGCCGGTGCCGATGATGCCTCCCGTGTCCCAGTCGGGCTCGCCGCCGTCGGGCTCGGGCAGGTCCAGTCCGGCGTCGGTCCAGGCGTCGATGGTGGCGATGGCGGCGTAGACCATGTTGGCGTTCATGGCGAACAGCTCTTCGCCGGTGAGGTAGCGGCCCTGGATCTCCTCCACGTTGGCGGGCACGCCGCCCACCTGGCAGGCGAAGTTCAGATCGGCGAGCTGCTGGTGAAAGGCGATGCCGCTCACGCCGTCGCGCAGGGCCCGGCCGAACTCCTCCAGGCCGTGTCCGTTGGGGGCCAGCACCCCCATGCCGGTGACGACGACGCGCGGTTCAGAATTGCTCACGGGCGACTCCCATTCCGGAGACCGTGCCGCCGGCCACGTAGGTCCCGTCGGCCAGCTTCAGCTCGACCTTCGATTTCAGCTTCCTCCTTCTCCAGAACATCTTCTCGGCGGAGACGCGCACCGTCTCCCCCGGCCCCACGACGCGCTCGAACTCGACCTCGGCATCGGTGAAGAGGGTGACCGTCTTCGCCACCTCCCGCGCCGGAAGCTCCATGCCCAGCAGGTGGATGCCGAGGGCCACCAGACCCGTCTGGCACATCGTCTCGATGAGGATCACCCCCGGGGTCACGGGATGCCCCGGGAAGTGGCCGGCGTAGAACGTCTCGTCGTCGCGGAAGGTGTACTCGCCCACGGCGCTGGTCTCGCCCAGGTCCACCAGGCGGTCGATGAAGCGGAAGGGCCGCTGCTGCGGGATGAGGTCCAGGACCTGCTCCGGCGTCAGCATCAGGCGCGGTCCATGATGCCGCCGACGCTGTGCTCCGAGCGCAGCGGGTAGTCGGGGTAGGCGATGCCGAGGAACATGCCGACCTTGGCGTCCCTGACGGTGTAGATGTGCTCGCCGTCGACCAGGACCTTCGCCGTGCCGATGGCCACGGCGGAGCCGGACTCCTTGAGCTGGGAGAACCGCCGGATGTCGACCTCGTAGCGCACGGTGCGGTTGTAGGGGCGGATCTGGCCGGCGAACTCCACCTCCTTGCAGCCCAGGGCCCGCCCCGAGCCCGGGGCCCCGCAGGCGGCGATGTAGAGCCCCACGAGCTGCCAGACGCCGTCGACGCCGAGACAGCCGGGCTGCACCGGGTCGGAGCGGAAGTGGCAATGGAAGAACCAGTCGTGGGGGGCGATGTCCTGCTCGCCGACGATGCGGCCCCGCGGCCCTCGGCGCTCGAGCTCGGTGACCCGCGTGATCATGAGCATGGGCGGGGCCGGCAGGCGGATGAACTCCTCCGGCGCGTCGGCGACGAGGTTGCCCTGGGACAGGGCCAGCAGCTCCCCGGAGTCGTAGTGGCCGCGCTCGACGAACTCCGCGTAGGTCACGGCCCGTCCCCCGCGTCGATGCGCATCGCCGACCACGTGAGCCCCGCCCCGACGACGACCAGGATGAGGGAGTCGCCCTCTTCCATGTCGTCCCAGCACTGGGAGAGGACCCCGGGCGCCCCGGCGGCCCCGGTGTTGCCGAAGCGGTCGACGTTGTACCAGTGGGCATCCTCTTCGAGGCCGAGGCGCCGGGCCACGGCCTCCAGCATCAGCAGGTTGGCCTGGTGGCCGATGAAGCGCACCCGGCCGCCGGTGGCGGCGGTGCGTTCGCGCGCCCCCGGCAGCAGGTCCTCGGCCGAGGAGGCCGTCGTCTTGATGGCGAAGCGCTGCACCGCGTTGCCGTCCTGCCAGAAGTGGCCGAAGCGCGGGATTCGGACCGCCTCCCAGCGAGCCGAGTCGGCCGCCAGGGTCGTCTCCACCACCCGCAGAGGGCCCGGTTCCCGCGAGGAGAGGACGGCGGCGCTCGTGCCGTCGCCCCACAGCACCGCCGTGCGGCGGTCGCCGTAGTCGATGGCGCGGGTCGTGTTCTCCGGGTTGACGACGAGCACGAAGGGAGGAAGGCCGGACATGGAGGACAGGAAGTGCAGCTGGGCGCCGAAGGTGGAGCAGGCCGAGTTGAGGTCGATCCCCGGGGCGTCGATCTCGAGGGCCGCGGCGATCCGGCTGGCCTCGGCCGGGATGGCGGTGTCGGGATAGCACCCGCCGGCGATCACCAGTCCGATCTGCTCGCGGCCGACGCCGGCGCGGTCGAGGGCCAGCCCGGAGGCGCGCACCGACGTCTCGGCATTGTCGTAGACCGCCGCCTCCCGCGCCTGGCGCGGATCCCCGTTGCGCGTCTCCCGGATGTAGTCCAGGGGCAGCACCGTGCGGCGCTCGCGGATCCCCACCCGCTCCAGGATCCAGCCGTCGTCGGTGCCGATGTCCAAGTCCTCGAGAAACGCGTTGTCGATGACGTTCTCGGGATGGAAGTGCCCCATGCCGTGGATGAACAGATCCGCCATCTGGCCTCAGCCGCGAACCTCCGCCCGATCAGGGTAAGGCAGACCCGGGCTAAACAGGCGTAACAATCTGTTCTCCAACAGGTTGGGTGTCAAAGGAGGACTCTCCCGCCGGGGGCGGGCCGGGCCCGCCGTCGATTGCACAGACACCGGTTCCGCCCCGGCCCGTCGCCGGGTCGGGTGGGAGGGCAGCCCACGAGGTCAGGCCCCGGGGTCCGCCCGCGTGGGTGTCACCTCCGGCACGGGGCCGGTGTCGGTGGGGTCTCCCGGAGGGGGTTCGGACTCCACGCCCGGAGAACTGGTCGTGAACACCCCCCTGCCGCAGGAGGCCAGCAGGACGAGCAGGAGCAGGAGCGCGAGAGAGCGGCGGAGCGCCATGGGGACAGCTCCCGTCTACGGGGCCAGGAGATCACGGCCAGCCGGGGCCGCAACGGAACGGCCCCGCCCGAGGGTTGCCGGCGGGGCCGTTTGCACACACATGGTGGGCGATGCTGGATTTGAACCAGCGACCTCCGGTATGTGAGACCGGCGCTCTAACCAACTGAGCTAATCGCCCGGCGGTGAAGGCCTGGTGGGCCCACCAGGGTTCGAACCTGGGACCAACGGATTATGAGTCCGCCGCTCTGACCAGCTGAGCTATGGGCCCGGGGGGTACGACCGGCCGGACAAAGTTGCCGACGCCGCCCGGCAGGGTCAAGACTGAGCGGCCGATCCCTGTCCCTCCAGCCGCGTCCGTTCCACCACGAGCCGGCGATGGGCGGCCTGCAGCCGCTCCACCTCGGCTGAGTCGCCGGCCTCCGAAGCCCGCCGCAGCTGCCGGGTGGCGTTCTCGATGCGCCGCGTGAGGTCCGCGCGCCTCAGCCGATGCAGGTGGTCGCGCCACAGCTCCTCCACGTGGCCGGGGTCGAAGCTCTCCATGGCGCAGGTGGAGACCAGGCGCCGGAGGTCCTCGTCCACGTGGTTCAGCAAGGCCGTGAGGTCGACGTGGCCGTCCTCCGGCGGATGGCCGGTGAGATAGTCCACCAGGCGGCGGACGTCGGCATCGGCGAAGAGCTCGGAGGCGAGGTGCTCGCGGCTCCGCCCGACCAGCTCCGGGTGCTGCAGCAGCAGGCCGACGAACTGGCGCTCGAGCTCGCTCCCGGTGGCCGGCTTCGGGGCGCCCCCCGCGGTGCGCGGCCGGGGAGCCTGGGCCTCCGGCTCCTCGGGGAGGGCCCGCCGGGGACGGGACAGGGCCGCGCCCACGTCCCGCCGCAGCGCCGGCTCGTCGACCTCGAAGCGCTGCGCCACGCGGCGCAGCATGAGGTCGCGGCGGACCTCCTCCCGGCACTGCGAGAACAGGGGGACCAGCCGGTCCACGGCGCGGGCCCGGCCGGCGACGGAGGTCAGGTCGACGGCCGCCGCCATGCGGTCGAGGTAGACGTCGAGGGCGGGAGGAGCCGACTCGACCAGCTCCTCCAGCGCCTCGGCGCCGCCCTCCCGGCGGACGAAGCTGTCGGGATCCTGACCGGGGGGAAGGGTGGCGATGCGGGTGTCGAGCTCCGTGCCGAGGAGCACCTCCACGCCGCGCTCGGCCGCCGTGCCCCCGGCGGCGTCGCCGTCGAAGAGCAGGACGACGCGCTCGGCGTAGCGCCCCAGCAGCCTCGCGTGGGCCGGCGTCAGGGAAGTCCCGGAGGAGGCGACGACGTGGGTGGCGCCGTGCTGCACCAGGCCGATGACGTCCATGTAGCCCTCGACCACCAGCGCCGTCCGGCGGCGGCGGATCGACTCCCGCGCCCCGGCCATCCCGTAGAGCACACCGCTCTTGTGATAGATCGGGGTCTCCGGAGAGTTGAGATACTTCGGCTCGTCGTCGTCGCGCAGGGCCCGCGCGCCGAAGCCGATGGTGCGGCCCGACAGGTTGGTGATGGGGAATACGACGCGGTCCCGGAAGCGGTCGTAGTGGCCGCGGCCGGAGCGGCCCGGAAGGGCGAGGCCGGCCTGCTCCAGTTCCTCGGCGCGGAAGCCTCTCCTGGGCTTCGTCGCCATGTCGAGGAAGCTGGTCCATCCCCCCGGGGCGTAGCCGAGGCGGAAGGTCTCGGCGGTCTCGTCGGTGACCCCGCGGCGGTGCAGGTAGCGCAGCGCCGCCGCGCCCTCGGGACGGCGCAGCATGTACTGGAAGTACTTCGCCGCAAGCTCGTTGGCGCGGAAGAGCCGGTCGTTGCGCTCGTCGTCGGCCGCGGCGCCCCCGGACCGGGGCAGCGGAATCCCGGCGCGCCCGGCGAGGAAGGTGACGGCCTCGAGGAAGGAGACCTTGTCGATCTCCTGGAGGAACTTGTAGACGTCGCCGCCGACGCCGCAGCCGAAGCAGTGATAGATCTGCAGCTCGGGATTGACGTTGAAGGAGGGCGTGTTCTCGTTGTGAAACGGGCACAGCCCGAGCCAGTTGCGGCCCTGTTGACGGAGCTGGACGTGCTCCGAGGCGACCTCGACGATGTCGGTGGCCGCCTTGATGCGCTCGATGGTATCCCGGGGGATTTCGGGCATGGGCAGGGGCGGAGAGAGGACCGGGCGTGCACAAGCTATCCGTCCCCTAGAACCGGGTCAAAGCCCGCGGGTGGGATCGGGCGGCGCGGCGTGTCCGGGTGTTTGCGCTTGACAACTCCGGACGGCTTGGATAACTTGAGCCGCGTTGTTGAAAGCGGTTTTCCTCCCAACGTCCGGGGCTCCATTTCCGGATCCCCCTGATCTCGACTCGAATATCCCAGCGCAGCCAGCCGGCTGACCAGTGTCCGCAGTTCGTATCGGCGGACCTGCGGCGCGGCGGTATCCGGTCTTCCGAGATCTGAACTTACGCGGCCGGCAGTTCCCCGCCGGTCCCCCCCGGGGCGGCTTCGCCGCCTCATTCCAAACCCCTCCGCACCAAACCAGCCCACCCTTCGGAAAGGTAACGAGCCGCATGCCCCCGCAGCGCCCGAACAGCGAACGTACCGAGCGCGGCAACAGCCGCTCCCGCTACCGCGGCAACCGCGACCGGCCCCCGGTCGTGCGTCAAGCGCCAACCCAGGACGGCGACGGTCTCCCCGAGCGCTCTGAACGCCCCGAACGGCCGGAGAACGCCTCCGAGTCCAGGTCCCGGGTCGAGCGCCTGAACATCATCGAGCTGCAGGCGATGAACATCCTCGACCAGCAGGCGCTGGCCAAGGACCTCGGCGTGCTGGACTACCACTCGCTGCGCAAGCAGGAGCTGATCTTCTCGATCCTGAAGGCGCAGACCGAGCGCAGCGGCCTGCTCTTCGCCCAGGGCGTCCTCGAAGTCCTCGAGGAGGGCTTCGGGTTCCTGCGGTCCCCGACCTACAACTACCTGCCGGGACCCGACGACATCTACGTCTCCCACTCCCAGATCAAGCGCTTCAGCCTGCGTTCGGGAGACACGATCTCCGGACAGGTGCGGCCGCCCAAGAACGACGAGAAGTACTTCGCCCTGCTGCGCGTGGAGGCGATCAACTTCGAGGATCCCGAGGTCACGAAGAACAAGACGATCTTCGAGAACCTCACGGCCCTGCATCCCCGGGAGCGGCTCCAGCTCGAGCACAATCCCAAGAACATGACCACGCGCATCCTCGACCTGCTCTCGCCCATCGGCAAGGGGCAGCGCGGACTGATCGTGGCCCCGCCGTACACCGGCAAGACGATGCTGCTGCAGAACCTGGCCAACGCCATCACCACCAACCACCCCGAGTGCGTCCTCATCGTGCTGCTCATCGACGAGCGCCCCGAGGAGGTGACGGAGATGTCGCGCTCGGTCAAGGGCGAGGTGGTGAGCTCCACCTTCGACGAGCCGGCTACGCGGCACGTGCAGGTGGCGGAGATGGTCATCGAGAAGGCCAAACGTCTCACCGAGCACCGCCGCGACGTGGTGATCCTCCTCGACAGCATCACCCGCCTGGCGCGGGCCTACAACGTGGTCACGCCCCATTCGGGACGCATCCTCACCGGCGGCGTCGACTCCACGGCCCTGCAGCACCCGCGCCGGTTCTTCGCGGCGGCGCGCAACGTCGAGGAAGGCGGCTCCCTGACCATCATCGGCACCGCCCTCGTCGATACGGGCAGCCGCATGGACGAGGTGATCTTCGAGGAGTTCAAGGGCACCGGCAACATGCAGGTCACCCTCGACCGGCGCCTGAGCAACCGCCGCACCTGGCCGGCCATGGACGTGACCGCCACGGCGACGCGCAAGGAGGAACTGCTGCTCTCGGAGTTCGAGCTCACCCGCTCCCACATCCTCCGCCGGATCCTCAACCAGATGGGGGTCGTGGAGGGCATGGAGTTCCTCCTCGAGCGCATGGACGGCACGACGTCGAACGAGGAGTTCCTCAAGGCGATGAACGACTGAGCTTGCCGATACCGGGCCGTATCCTATTTTCCCGCCAGTGACTCGCAGCGAGCCGGAAAGATGAAACAAGACATCCATCCAGAGTACAAACCGGTCATCTTCTACGATGTCAGCGTCGACTTCAAGGTGCTGACGCGGTCGACGGCGACTTCCGACGAGAAGATGGCCTGGGACGACGGACAGGAGTACCCCGTCATCCGCTTCGACCTCAGCTCGGCGTCCCACGCCTTCTACACCGGCAAGGAGCAGCAGCTCTCCGAGAGGGGCGGCCGCATCGAGCAGTTCCGCCAGCGTTACGCGGGCTACAACGCCGGCAAGACGGACGAGGCGGAGGAGGCGCCGGCCGAGGAGCCGGCCGCCGAAGCGACCGACGGTTAGCCGCCCCGGCGGCGACGACGGGTGATGGGCGGAGGCGCACGCGGCGCTTCGGCCCATCACCCGTTTTTTGTTTCTCCGAAGGATGCCGCGGAGGAGGCGGCTGACGTGCTCGAACGGCTGGAGGAGATCGAGGGGCGCTACGCCGAGCTCAACGAGCGGCTCTCCCGCCCGGAGGTGGCGCGCAACGCCGCCGAGTTCCGCAAGCTGGCCCGGGAGGCGGGCGATCTCAAGGAGACCGTTGAGACCACGGCGCGCTACCGGGAGGTCCTGGCCCGCCGGGACGAGGCGCGGCAGATCCTCGCCGACGGCGGCGACGAGGAGCTCCTCGAGCTGGCGCGCGCCGAGCTGGAGACGCTCGACCCCGAAGCCGAAACCCTCACAGAGGCCCTCAAGCTGCTGCTGGTCCCCAAGGACCCCAACGACGCCCGCAACGCCATCGTCGAGATCCGCGCCGGGGCGGGCGGCGACGAGGCCGGGCTCTTCGCCGCCGACCTCTACCGGATGTACGACCGCTACGCCGAGCGCCGCCGCTGGGCCATCGAACCCCTGTCGTCGAGCACCAACCCCGCCGGCGGATTCAAGGAGGCGGTCCTCCTGGTCTCGGGCGCCGGCGCCTTCGGCCGCCTCAAGTTCGAGAGCGGGGTGCACCGCGTGCAGCGGGTCCCCAAGACCGAGGCCAGCGGCCGGATCCACACCTCGGCCGCCTCGGTGGCGGTCCTGCCCGAGGCCGAGGACGTGGAGGTGGAGATCGATCCCGAGGACCTGGAGATCGACGTCTTCCGATCCGGCGGCCCCGGCGGTCAGAGCGTCAACACCACCGATTCGGCGGTCCGGGTCACCCACAAGCCCACGGGCCTGGTGGTCAGCTGCCAGGACGAGAAGTCCCAGTTGAAGAACAAGACCAAGGCCCTGAAGGTCCTTCGGGCGCGGCTGCTGGAGCTCCGGAAGGCGGAGCAGGAGGCGGAGCTGTCGCGGGAGCGCCGGCAGCAGATCGGCTCCGGGGACCGCAGCGACAAGATCCGCACCTACAACTTCCCCCAGGGCCGGGTCACCGACCACCGCGTAAAGCTCAGTCTCTACCAGCTCGAGGAGGTCCTCGACGGGGGCATCGATGCCTTCGTCGAGGAGCTGATCTCCGCCGAGCAGCAGCGCGTCCTGGCCGCCGGGCCCGCTCCGGGCTGATGGCCGGCGACGGACGCCGCTGGAAACCCCTCGACCTGCTGCGGGAGGCCAGCGGCTTTCTCGGCTCACGGGGCCTCGACAGCCCGCGTCTCGAGGCGGAGCTGCTGCTGGCAGCCGCCCTCGGCGTCCGCCGCCTCGACCTCTACCTGCAGTTCGACAGGATCCTGACCGCCGCCGAGGTCGAGGCCTTCCGCGGCTTCGTGCGCCAGCGCCTGGCGGGGCGGCCGTCCCAGTACATCACCGGCGAGGCCGGGTTCCGCCTCCTCGACCTGCACGTGGACGACAGCGTCCTGGTGCCCCGCCCCGAGACCGAGCTGCTCGTGGAGGAGGCCCTGGCCTTTCTCGGCGACGCGCCGCCGGGACCCGTCCTCGACCTGGGCTGCGGCTCCGGCGCCATCGCCATCGCCGTGGCCCGCGAGCGCGAGGGCGTCCCGGTGGTGGCCAGCGATCTGTCCCATGAGGCGCTGGTCCTGGCGCGGCGCAACGCCCGGCGCCACGGCCTCGAGGACCGCATCCGCTTCGTGTGCGGGGACCTGTGCGCCCCCTTGGGCTCGCGGCGCTACCGGGCCGTGCTCTGCAACCCTCCCTACATCGCCACCGCCGATCTGGAGACGCTCGAGCCCGAGGTCCGCGACCACGAGCCGCGCCTGGCCCTCGACGGCGGCCCCGACGGGCTCGACCTGATCCGCAGGGTCGCCGGGACCGTCCTGCCTCACCTGGAGCCGGCGGGCCGGCTGTTCCTCGAGATCGGGGCCTGCCAGTCCGAGGAGGCTTCCCGCCTGGTCCGCGAGGCCGGCTTCGGCGAGCCCGAGGTGCGTCCCGACACGGCCGGCCTCCCCCGGCTGATCATCGCCGCGGCGCCTTCCTGATCCCCGGCGGCGCCGCCCGCCGACGCACCGCCGGCGCGTGAGCCCCGGTTCACGCCGATGTCTCCCGCTCCACACGGACCCCTCCCGGCGAACCGGGGCCGCGCCGGATCACAACCCTTTGATATTGCTGGTGTTGCGTGGGGGGCCGGCAGCTTCCCGGAGATGGCACGTTCCTTGATTCGGTCTTTCCGGCGTGAATTCCCTTGACAAGATGCACAAATCTGCACTATTCTTTTGTGCATCGACGAGGTGCCAACTCCAGGCGGGCCGTCAGGCTCGCGGCCCCACCCTTCAAAAGGAGTCAAGCGATGGTCTCCAAGAGCACCGGCGACGCACCGAAGGACAAGCAGAAGGCCATGGATCAGGCCCTCGCCCAGGTGCAAAAGCAGTACGGCAAGGGCGCCATCATGCGCCTGGGCGAGTCCCAGGTGGTCGACGTCGACGTCATCCCTACGGGGTGTCTCTCCCTCGATGCCGCTCTCGGCATCGGCGGCCTGCCGCGCGGCCGGGTCATCGAGATGTTCGGCCCCGAGTCGGCGGGCAAGACGATGTGCGCCCTCACCGCGGTCGCCCAGGCGCAACAGCGCGGGGGCACGGCCGCCTTCATCGACGCCGAGCACTCCCTCGACGTCGGTTTTGCCCGCCGCCTCGGCATCGACGTCGAGAATCTCCTGGTCTCCCAGCCCGACTGCGGCGAGGAGGCGCTGGAGATCACCGACACGCTCGTCCGTTCCGGCGCCATCGACGTGGTCGTCGTCGACTCGGTGGCCGCCCTCGTGCCGCGCGCCGAGCTCGAGGGAGAGATGGGAGACTCCCAGATGGGCCTGCAGGCCCGGCTCATGTCCCAGGCCCTGCGCAAGCTCACCGGATCGATCCAGAAGTCCCGCACCACGGTGATCTTCATCAACCAGCTGCGCATGAAGATCGGCGTCATGTTCGGCAACCCGGAGACGACCACCGGCGGCCGGGCCCTGTGCTTCTACGCTTCCGTCCGCCTCGACATCCGCGGCATCGGCACCATCAAGGATGGGGAGGAGGTCATCGGGCGGCGCACGCGCATCAAGGTGGTCAAGAACAAGGTGGCGCCGCCCTTCCGCGAGGCCGAGTTCGACATCATGTTCCGCGGCGACGACGTGGGCATCTCCCGCGAGGGCGACCTCATCGACCTGGGCGTGCAGCACCGGGTCGTCGACAAGAGCGGCACCTGGTTCTCCTACGGCGGCGAGCGCCTCGGCCAGGGCAAGGAGAACGCCCGCCTCTTCCTGCGCGAGAATCCCCAGCTCGCCGGTCAGATCGAGGACGAGGTGCGCCACCTGCTGGAGATCCCGCTGCCGGGGACGGACCCGCGCCCGGGCGGCGACGACACGGAGGCGGCCCCCGCCAAGGCACAGAAAGCGGCGGCCTGACGCCCTTCCTCCACGGAGCGGCCCCCGCGTCCTCCCGCCCGGAGGGTTTCCGGGAATCCTGACCGCGGCGGCCGCTCCCCCCTCCCCCCTGCTCCCCGGCCTCCCCCTGTGGCCCTCCCCTGCGAGAGGGGCTGTCGCTCGACTCGACAGCCCCTCTCGTTACATTTCGGCAGGCCATGGATCCCAACTGGGTCGTCAAGAAAAACGAGTGGTCGTCGGAATCCGCCGGCGCCATCCCCTTCCTGGAGGCCGTGCGCGTCCTGTTCGCCGTGCACGAGCTGGTCGAACGGTTCCCCGTGCTCCTCGAGTACCACCTGCGCAGCGACATCCGCCGCCGGGTCTCGGCCTCCGGCCTGCGCTCCGTCCGAGGCGACTTCCACGTGCAGACGATCTGCCGCTACCTGGAGCAGTCCTCCGAGGGGGTCTTCGTCATCGAACGCCACCTGCCCCCCGACCTGGAGGAGGACCGGGCCCTCCTGCTGCAGGCCCTCGAGCAGGCCGGGGGAGCCTGATGGCCGCCGCCGTCCGCGTCCTCTTCGACGAGGGCGCCATCGCCAGGAGGGTGTCGGCCCTGGCCTCCCAGATCGCCGCCGACCACGGCGGCAGGCCGCCCGTGATCGTGGGCATCCGCAACGGGGCCGTGCCCTTCATGATGGATCTGCTCCGCGCCCTCCCGGCCCCCTGGCGCCCCGGCCTCGTCTTCGACTTCCTCGACGCCGCCTCCTACGCGGGATCCCGGTCCATCGGCGACGTGCGTCTGGCCGGGGACCTCGTCGTCTCCGTCGAGGGACAGGAGGTTCTCGTCGTCGACGGCATCGTCGACACGGGCCGGACGATGGAGGCCGTGCTGAATCACCTCCGGGGCAAGAAGCCCTCCCAAGTCCGCGTCTGCACCCTGCTGGACAAGCCCAGCCGCCGCAGCGTGCCCGTGCCGATCGACTACCGCGGCTTCGAGGTGGAGGACCTGTTCGTCGTCGGCTACGGGATGGATCTCGACCAGCGCTTCCGCGGCCTGCGCCACATCGGCGTCGTCGAAGAGAGTGACTGAAGCGGCCGGCGTCGGCTGCCCGGGCGCCATTTGCGATGCCCGCGGCATCCCCTGAAATTCGCACAAGCCGGGGCCGGCGGAGGGGACGAACCGACACGGCCGGCCAGCGGCGATCCCGGCGCCCCCGAGAGGCGCCGCCCCTCCATCCGGAGAGCAATCATGGCCGAAACGAAATCCCCAAGGAAGCGCGGCAAGACCCCCCTGATCCTGTTGTCCCCTGCCAAGTCCCTCGACTTCGAGACGCCGGCGCCAACGAAGAAGGCCGGGATCCCCCGGTTCCTGGACGATCAGACGGGAGAGCTGGCCGGGCTCCTCAAGGAGAAGACCGCCGTCGAGCTGGCAGGGCTGATGAGCCTGAGCGCGAGGCTGGCAGAGCTCAACTTCCGCCGCTACCAGAGCTTCGACCCGGCCGTCGTCCGCCGACAGGCGAAGAAGGCCGGCCAGACCGGGGGCCGCGGCCGGGAGGCCACTCCCCCGACGGCCAAGCAGGCCCTGTGGGCCTTTACCGGGGACGTGTACCAGGGCTTTGACGCCCCCTCCCTGAAGGGGCGGAACATCGACCGCGCCGACCAGCGCATCCGCATCCTCTCCGGCCTCTACGGGTATCTCAGGCCCCTCGACCTGATGCTCCCCTACCGGCTGGAGATGGGCACCAGGCTGGAGACACCCCGGGGCCGGGATCTCTACCAGTTCTGGGGCAGCGCCATCACCGAGGGCCTGGCCGAGGAGGGACCGCCCTGGATCTGCAACCTGGCGAGCAAGGAGTACTACCGGTCGGTGCGCGAGAAGGAGCTGCCCTGTCCGGTGGTGCACCCGGTCTTCCAGGACGAGTCGGGGGGGACCTTCAAGGTGATGGGCATGTTCGCCAAGTACGCCCGCGGCCTGATGGCCCGGTGGCTGGTCGACAACGATGTGCGGGATCCGGGGGAGCTGCCGGAGTTCGACGCCGGCGGCTACCGCTTCAACGCCCCTGATTCGACCCCGTCGGCGCCTGTATTCAGACGCCCGGCGACTGCCAGGTAGGGCCACCCACCCCAAGGCGGGCCCCGCCGAGGCCGGGGAGAGCGGAGCGGTCTTGGGCGCCCGGCGGCGGTTCGATCCGTGGAGCCTTCGGGGCGCGCCCACCTTCCGGGAAGGGTTGGGCCGGCCGGGGCAGCGGCGGCCTCGAGGGCTTCGCATCGCTGTTGGCGCGGCGCAGAGCTCTTGGATCGGTCGGCCTGGGAGTTGCGCCAGCTCCAGAGACGCCGTGCGCCTGGTGCCTGGTCCTGCCGGGACAGTCTCTCCGCCGCCAGACGCCCTCCCGCCCGGTGCCCCCGCGAGATCCGGCAGCGGCCTCCCGCCCGGTCAGCCGTGCAGACCCGTCTCCCGGAAGGCCCGCTGCAGCGTCCGGTGGCAGAGCGCCGCGGCCTCCATGGGATCGTACCCCGGCCGGCGGTGGACGGCCATGCTCACCTCCGCGGTGACGCAGCCCGCGTAGCCGGCGGCATCCATCCGCCGCAGGTAGTCGCAGTAGTCGAAGGGCCCCTCCCCCGGGATCAGGAACTCGAAGTCGGGCACGCGCCCCCGCTGGTCCTTCACATGGGTGTGCGCCGCCCACGGCGCCAGCAGCTCCGCGCTGCGTCCCGTGGGGATGCCGCTGACCTCGAAGTGGCTGATGTCGAAGTTGAGCCGCAGGTGCGGCGAGTCCACCTGCCGCAGCAGCTCGACGATCTTCCCGGGCTGCTCGCACAGTCCGTCGCCGATGTGCGGCTCCAGGGCCAGGACCACCCCCCGGGACGCGCAGTAGTCGACGATCTCGCCCAGCCGCTCGAGGACGAACCCCTCGCCGCCGTTCCAGGTCTCCGGCGAGCTGCCGAGGACGCTGTCGACAACCGGGGGGCCCTGGGGTCCGGCCCAGTCGACGCAGAGGTCGACGGCGCCCGTGAGCCGGCGCCAGTTCTCGGCGTGGGCGTCCGCCTCCGGGCTGAGCAGGCTGGAGTGGCCGCCCACGGCGGTCAGCTCGAGGCCGTGCTCGTCGAGGAGGCGCCGGATGCGCCGGCGCTCGGCGGCGTCGAGGGTGTCCAGCTCGGTGGTGAAGCCGCGGATGACGGCGATCTCGACGCCGTCGAAGCCGAGCCCCGCCAGGTGCCGCAGGGCATCGTCGATGGGCACCCGCGGCATGCCCCAGGTGGTGTAGCCCATCTTCACGGGGCGGCCTACACCCGGTTGAGGAAGTCCGCCTCGGCCTGCAGCACCTCGGCTGCATCGAAACCCGGCACTCCCGGCCCCGTCTTGGCGCTGCACTTCATCCCCAGGAAGGCGGGCTCCGCCGACCGGCCCAGCCGCTCGGCGCAGGCCTCGCCGTCGGCCAGGGTGAAGCCGCTTTCCGGGTCGAGGTGCGAGTTGTGACCGTCGGCGAAGCCGTCGGGGGTGGCCGCCGCCCCGGACAGAATCACGCCGGCCAGGGGCACGGGCGAGGCCAGGACCTCCTCCACCACGTCCAGGGGCCGGTCGCCGTTGATCAGCAGGCGGCCCCAGTTGATCACCGCCGATACCGGCGGCCCCCCCGGGGCGTTGGCCGCGGCCACCGCCTCGAGGAGCTGGGCCGTGTTCAGGGAGGCCTTCTTGGCACTCGGGAAGGGGATGGCGTGATCGGCGGCCAGGCTGTCGGTGATCTCCACTGCGAGGCGGCAGTCGGGCAGGACCGCGGCGAGGGCGCCGCGCAGCTCCAGCAGGCTCCGGTAGAGGGACACGGAATGGGCCACGGGGCCGCCGGTGCGCTGCCCCACGTGGACCTCCAGGGCGGCGATGCCGATGCCTTCCCCCTGCAGACGCAGGCACTGCTGGATCACCGACTGCGCGTCGAGGACGGCCTCGCGCCGGCCCCGCTCCTCGGTCGAGCCGAGGCCGTAGGCGACGTTCGACTGCCCCTTGCCGGCCCACTGTGCGACCAAGGTCACCACCAGCGACGCCGAGACCTCGGAGAACACCTCCTGCAGGGGCTCGCTCAGCGGCGTCCCGGCCAGCAGCGGGATCTCGAAGCAGCTCAACTTCCATTCGCCGGCGGCGCGGCGGTACCAGCCGGCCTGCTCATCGGGCGGCAGAGCGCCGATGGCGGCGTAGGCGCCCAGGACCTTCCTGTCGATCACGGTTGACTCCTCTGTGGGGGATGGTCGGCGGTGGCGGCTTCCAGCTTCACCGCCGCCCAGCTGCTGACGCTCACCGACGTGGCGGCGGCGGCCAGGATCTCGACTTCATAGAAGTGGGCCGGTCCGAGAGCGCGCAACTCCATGTTGTCGGCCCGCGTGCCGGCGGGCAGCTCGATCTCGACCCAGTCGTTCGCGACGCGGGAGAAGTCGTCGACCCGGGCGGTCTGCTCGCCCGGGGGATCGCGCGCCGCGCCCTCGTCCTCGAGATACCCGCCCGCGAAGGTGCGAACCTGGTAGTCGTTGGCGATCTCGCCGACGCGGATGCGCACGCCTTCGATCTCGCGGATCCCGTCCCAGGCGAAGACCAGGATGCCCTTGGAGTTCCAGACGAAGGGCCGGGCGCCGGCCTCGGGCGGGACCAGGCCGTCGATGAGCCAGGCCGGGTCGCCCTCGTGCTCGTTCCAGGTGGTGGCGCGGGTGAGGGCGTCGACGGCCAGGTTGCGGCCGGCCTCGGCGGGCAGGAGGAGGACGAGCAGGGGCAGACCGGCCCACCAGGGGCGGAAGGGAGGCATCACCGGCCCGCGGCCAACCCGGCCCAGTTCCGGTAGACGGGCTCGCCCACGCGGTGGAGGTCCGCGAGCCGGCCCGGCGTCTCCGCCAGCAAGTCGGCGGCCTCGAGGCCCGCCGCGCGCGCCTCGTCCTCGAAGGAGGTGATCATGTCGGCGGCGCCCTTTGCTGTCACCTCCATGTGGAAGAGCAGGCCATAGGCGCCGGCACCGTAGACGAAGGCCTGGCACGCCGTCTGCGCCGAAGAGGCCAGGTGTGCGGCCCCCGGGGGCAGGTCGAAGATGTCGCCGTGCCAGTGGAAGGCGTGGAACCGGCCGCCCGCGGCGGCGGCCTCCTTCCACAGGGGATCTCCGGCGGCGAGTCCGCCCAGGCGGACCTCGTGCCAGCCGATCTCCGGGGCCTCCCCCTTGCGCACGCGGGACCCGAGGACGGCGGCCAGCAGCTGGCTGCCCAGACAGACGCCGAGGACGGGAAGCCCGGCCTTCAGGGCCCCTTCGGCCAGGCTCATCTCGTCCTCCAGCCAGGGGTAGCGGTCGCACTCGTACACGCCCATGGGCCCGCCCATGAGCACCAGGCCGGCGTACCCCTCCATGTCGCCGGGCACCCGCTGTCCCGCGTAGGAGTGGACGTACTCGGCCTTCAGTCCCGCGGCCGTCAGGGCCTGCTCGATGGTTCCCAGGTTCTCCACGGGATGGTGCTGCATCACGAGGACGGTCGACATCAGCCGCTCTCCTTGTCGGGTCCGATGCGGGGGCTCCCGCCGGGGGGCACGTAGACCGGCTCCGGCTCCAGGGACACACCGAAGGTCTGGCGCACGCCGGCGGCGACCTCCCCGGCCAGGGCCAGCACGTCGGCGCTGCCGCCGCCCCGGTTGACGAGGGCCAGGGCATGGCGCTCCGAGATGGCGGCGCCGCCCCGGAGGGTTCCGCGGGCAAAGCCGGCGCGCTCCACGAGCCAGGCGGCGGCCACCTTGTGGCGGCCGCCTCCCGCGGAATACACCGGGATCTCGGCGGCAGACCCGCCCCGCCCCCGCCAGCGCTCCCGCACCTCGGCCAGTTGCGCCGCGGTCAGTACCGGGTTGAGGAAGAACGACCCCGCCGAGCGCGAGTCCGGACCGCTGTCCAGGAGCATCGCCTTGCCGCGGCGCAGATGCAGGACCGCCTCGCGCACGGCCGCCGACGCCTGTGCTCCCGCCGGCAGGCTCTCCAGGTCGACGCCTTCCGCCTCCAGCCGGCGCCCCAGCTCGGGATAACGGATCTCGGGACGGCGGCTCTTCGGCAGCCGGTAGGTGACCCGGGTGATGATGCAGAGGTCGCGGTCCTCGCCCTTGAAGCGGCTGGTTCGGTAGCCGAAGCCGCACTCCTCGTTGGCGAAGGTCCGCCCCTCGCCCGAAGCGCGGTCGATGGCTCTCACCTCGACGATGGTGTCGCAGACCTCCTGGCCGTAGGCGCCCACGTTCTGCATCGGCGTGGCCCCCACCTGGCCGGGGATGCCGGAGAGGCACTCGACGCCGGAC
>JAJDTN010000083.1 GCA_022827165.1 Candidatus Latescibacterota bacterium | reverse complement strand
GTCGACGACGTCCTCCTCGCCGCCGCCCGCCACGGCGGCGGCCCGATCCTGCGCACCTACGGGTGGAGCCCCCCGGCGGTCAGTCTCGGTTTCGGCCAGCGCGCCCGGGAGGCTGTCGACATCTCCCGTTGCCGGGACCTCGGTATCGACATCGTCCGCCGCCCCACGGGGGGCCGGGCCGTCCTGCACTGGAACGAGATCACCTACAGCTTTCACTGCGCCGAGGGCGAGGGCCCCGCGGCCCATCCCCTGCCGGAGGCGTGCCGCATCCTCGGCGAGTGTCTGGCCGAGGGCCTGCGGCGCGGCGGGGTCGATGTCGAGCTGGCTCCCGGGGGGCGTCCCGGCACCCGGCACGGGGCCTGCTTCGCCAGCGCCTCGCGCTGGGAGCTGACCAGCGGCGGCCGCAAGCTGGTGGGCAGCGCCCAGCGCCGCACGCGGGGGGCGCTGCTGCAGCACGGTTCCCTGCTGGCCGGGCCCGAGCACCTGCGCCTGGCGGAGCTGATCCCGGCTCCGCGGCAGGGGGGCCCGTCCCTGGAGGCTGCGAGCACGCACCTGGCCGAGTGCGCCGGCCAGCCCCTGGACAGGGACCGTCTCGTGGGCTGCCTGGCCGCAGGCTTCGGCCAGGTCCTCGGCCTGCCGGTTCGCGAGGCGCCGCTGACCCCCGCGGAGCGGCGGCGGTCCGAGGTCCTGGCCCGGGAGACGTACGGAACCGAGGGCCACGCCCTGCGTTTTGCAGACGCCGCCCCACTCTCGCGGTGACCGCCGTGACCCCTTCGCCCCCGGGCCCGGCGTCCGGCGAAGAGCCGGTCCTCGAGGTGCGCGGTCTGCGCACCTGGTTCCACACCCGGAGCGGCGTCGGACGCGCCGTCGACGGACTCTCCTTCCACCTCGGCCGGGGCGAGACCCTGGGGCTGGTGGGAGAGAGCGGCTGCGGCAAGAGCCTCGCCGCCCTGTCCGTGCTGCGGCTGGTCTCCTCCCCGGGCCGGATCGAGGGGGGCCGGGTCCGGCTCCGGGGGCGCGATCTCCTCGACCTGGAGGAGGAGGAGATGCGCCGCGTCCGGGGCAACGAGATCGCCATGATCTTCCAGGAGCCGATGACCAGCCTCAATCCGGTCCTGACCTGCGGCGACCAGATCGCCGAGGCCGTCCGCCGTCACCGGGACGCGGGCCGGCAGCAGGCGCGGGAGCGGGCCATCGACATGATGCGGAGGGTCGGCATCCCGGCTCCGGAGCAGCGCGTCGACGAGTACCCGCACCAGCTGAGCGGCGGAATGCGGCAGCGGGTCATGATCGCCATGGCCCTGTCCTGCGCCCCCGACGTGCTCATCGCCGACGAGCCGACCACGGCCCTCGACGTGACCACCCAGGCCCAGATCCTGGACCTGCTGCAACGGCTGCAGGCCGAGTTCCACATGGCCGTCCTGCTCATCACCCACGATCTCGGCGTCGTGGCCGAGACCGCCGACAGGGTGGCGGTGATGTACGCGGGGCGCATCGTGGAGACGGCGGAGACGGCGCGGCTCTTCGCCGACCCGCGGCATCCGTACACGAGGGGGCTGCTGCGCTCGGTCCCGCAGCTCGAGGGTCCCCTGAACCGCCTGGAGGTCATCCCCGGCCGCGTCCCCGAGGCCACCGATTTCCCCTCGGGCTGCCGCTTCCACCCCCGGTGCCCCCTGGCGGAGGACCGCTGCCGCGGCGAGTCCCCGCCCCTGGAGGAGGTCGGCCCGGGCCACAGCGCCGCCTGCTGGAGGTGGGATGCATCCGTCTGAGGCGGTGAAGCCGATCGTCGAGACCCGCGGCCTGAGCAAGTACTTCCCGGTCCGCCGCGGGGCCTGGGGCCGGGTCCGCGGCTGGGTGCGCGCGGTGGACGACGTCTCCCTGCAGGTGTGGACCGGGGAGACCCTGGGCGTCGTCGGCGAGAGCGGCTGCGGCAAGACAACCCTCGGCCGGCTGATCCTGCGGCTCCTCGACGCCACCTCGGGGGCGGCGTACTTTCAGGGCCGCAACCTCGCCGACCTCGACGGCCGCGAGTTGCGGTCGCTGCGGCGGCACATGCAGATGGTGTTCCAGGATCCGTACAGCTCGCTGAATCCGAGAATGCGTGTGCGCACCCTTCTCGGAGAGGGGCTCCGGATCCACGGGCTCCTGGAAGGCCGGATGTCCGAACGGGTGGCCGAGCTTCTGGAGATGGTCGGCCTGCCGGCCGGCGCCGCCTCCCGGTACCCGCACGAGTTCAGCGGGGGTCAGCGGCAACGGATCGGCATCGCCCGGGCCCTGGCCGTGAGCCCGGCCTTCATCGTCGCCGACGAGCCGGTCTCCGCCCTCGATGTCTCCGTGCAGGGGCAGATCGTGAACCTGCTCCAGGACATCCAGCGCGATCTCGGGCTCACGTACCTCTTCATCGCCCACGACCTCGGCGTCATCCGGCATGTCGCCGACCGCGTGGCGGTGATGTACCTGGGACGAATCGTGGAGCTTGCCACCAGGGACCAGTTGTTCGGCTCGCCGAGCCATCCCTATACGCGGGCGCTGATGGCCGCCGTGCCGGTGCCGGACCCGGCCGCCCGCCGGCAGCGGATGGTGCTCGGCGGCGATGTCCCCAGCCCCGCCCGCGTGCCCGGGGGCTGCGCCTTCCACCCCCGCTGTCCCGAGGCGCGCGACCGCTGCCGCCGCGAAGTGCCCGGCCTCGTCGATCCCGGAGACGGGCGGCGCGTGGCCTGCCTGATGAGAGACCCGGCGCCAGGCCCGGCCAGGGCGGGCGCCCACCAGGAGAGCTGACGCAAAATGATGACGAAACTGCGAGAGCGCACGGGCATCATCATGTGGTTCGTGATTCTCGCCTTTGTCGGTCTGATCGTCGTGGAATGGGGAGCCGACTACTCCGGCACGTCCACCGGGCGGGGCACGGACGTGGTGGGCTCCATCAACGGGGAGCAGGTCTCGTACCGCCTCTTCCAGCAGGCGCTGCAGAACGCGGCGCGCCTGCGCCGGCAGGAGGGGGGGGAGACCGGTCAGCTGGTGGGCGAGGTCTGGCAGGCCCTGGTCTCGGAGGTCCTGCTGCGCCAGGAGGTCGACCGCCTGGGCATCGAGATCACCGACGAGGAGCTCGCTTTCTACGCGAGGAACTCGCCGCCTGACGTGGTCCGGGAACTGTCCGCCTTCCAGCGCGACGGCGAGTTCGACCTCGAGCTCTACCAGCAGATCTTCAGCGACGAGACCACGGTGCGGGAGCAGCGCCCCTTCATCGCCCAGGTGGAGCGGATGATCCACCAGCAGCTGATCGCCCGGCGCCTGCAGGGGCTGCTGGCCGAGACGGCCCGCGTCACCCCCCAGGAGGTCCGCCGGCACTACGAGGACCGCAACGAGAAGGCCACCGTCGAGTACGCCTTCGTGCCGGTGTCGACGGTCCCGGCCGTCGGCGTGGCGGTGACCGACGAGGACCTGCGGGCCCGGTACGAGGAGCGCGAGTCCGACTTCCGGCACCCCGAGCAGATCGAGGTGATCTACGTGCTCATGCCCCGCCAGCCGAGTGCCGCGGACTCGGCCGAGGTGGCCGAGGAGATCCTTCGCCTGCGCCGCGAGATCGTCGAGGCGGGGGCCGACTTCGGCGACATGGCGTCGGCCATGTCGGACGACGAGGGCACCGCGGAGAACGGCGGCGACCTCGGTCTCTTCGGCCGCGGATCCATGGTACCCGAGTTCGAGGAGGCGGCCTTCGCCCTGGCCCCGGGCGAGGTCTCGCAGCCGGTGCAGACCACCTACGGCTGGCACCTCATCAAGGTAGAGGAGCGCCCTGCCGCCGAGCCCGGCGAGGAGGAGCGGGTCCGGGCCCGCCACCTCCTGCTCAAGTACCGGGCCTCGCCGCAGACGGAAGACGAGATCCTCGAGCGGGCCGAGGCCCTGGCGGCCGCTGCGGCCGAGGGCGGGTTGCGCCAGGCGGCGCTCAGCGAGGGGCTGGAGGTCCGCGAGGCCGGCTGGATCGGCCGCGGGGGGTCGCTTCCGGGCGTGACAGGCGGCGGCACGGGCTGGGTCGTGGGCCGGCTCTTCGACAGCGAGGTCGGCGAGCAGAGCCCCGTGGGCAGCACCGAGGCGGGGTACTTCGTGGCCGAGCTCACCGGGCGCCGGGCCGAGGGCCTCCTCCCTCTCGAGGAGGTCCGGCCGCAGTTGGAGTCGTCGGTGCGGCGCCTCAAGCGCTCCGGGATCGCCGGCGAGAAGCTGCTCCCGGTGAAGGAGGCGGTGGAGGCGGGGCAGGACTTTGCCGACGCCGTGGCCGCCGCGGGACTGGAGGTCCGCACCGGCGGGCCCTTCGCGAGAATGGACTTCGTCCCCGGTGTCGGCCGGGGCGGGGAGTTCGCCGGCGCCGCCTTCGCCCTGGAGGCCGGCCAGGTGAGCGGCGTCGTGGTCCAGGGCAACGGCGCCTACCTCCTGCACCTGACCGGGAAGACCGCCATCGACGAGGCCGCCTTCGAGGAGGAGCGGGCCGGGGTCGAGGCGGAGCTGCTGCAGACGCGCCGCGCCGAGTCGCTGCAGGTGTGGTATGCGCAGATCTACGAGAACGCCGATATCGAGGACAACCGCCACCAGTTCTACTCGAACTTCTGACCCCAGGAGAGCACTTGGTCATGCCAGCCACACCCGCAGAGACGCGCATCGGCTTCGTCGGTCTCGGGATCATGGGAGCCCCCATGGCCCTGAATCTCATGAAGGCCGGGTTTTCGCTGAAGGTCTACAACCGCTCGGACCGCCCCGGCGTGCGGGAGGTGGTCGAGGCCGGCGGCCGCCGTGTGGCCTCCCCGAGGGAGGCGGCCGAAGGCAGCGACGTGATCATCACCATCGTCACCGACACGCCCGACGTGGAGGCGGTGATCCTCGGCGAGGACGGCGTCGTCCACGGGGCCCGCAGGGGAGCCACCGTCATCGACATGAGCACCATCTCGCCACGCGTCACCCGCGAGATCTCCGCGCGCCTCCAGGAGTCGGGCGTGCACATGCTCGACGCGCCGGTGAGCGGCGGCGACGTGGGCGCCCGGCAGGGGACGCTGTCGATCATGGTGGGGGGCGAGCAGGCCGTCTTCGACGACTGTCGGCCCGTCTTCGAGGCCATGGGGAAGAACATCAACCTCATCGGCGGCAGCGGCGCCGGGCAGACGACCAAGGCCTGCAACCAGATCGCCGTGGCCTGCGCCAACCTGGCCATGGCCGAGGCCCTCATGCTGGCGGCGGCCTCCGACATGGACGTGCAGAAGGTCCTCGACGCCATCTCCGGCGGCGCCGCGGGTTCGTGGCAGATGACCAATCTGGGCCCGCGGATCCTCAAGGGGGACTTCGAGCCCGGGTTCATGGTGCGCTTGCAGCAGAAGGACCTCAAGCTCGTCCTCGAGGCGGCCAACGATGTCAAGCTGGCCCTGCCGGGTACGAGCATCGCCCACCAGTACTTCAACATCGTCGAGCGCATGGGGTGCGCCGACGAGGGCACCCAGGCCCTGATCAAGGCGTACGAAGCGCAGGCGCGGAGAGAGGCGCGCAGCTGAAGGATGGACCTGAAGAAAGTCGGGGTCCTGCTGCGCGACGGAGAGCAGACCTATCCGCTCACCGAGCTCGACGACCTCTTCGCGAGGCGCGGCATTTCCCTTGCCCCCCTGAAGTGGGAGGAGACTCCGCCCGGGGATCTGGACATGGTCATGGCCATGGGCGGGGACGGCACCGTCCTCAAGGCCCTCGACCTGTTCTGCACCGGGCCGGTGCTGGCGATCAACTTCGGCACCACCGGATTCCTGACCGCGGCCGACCGCGACGACCTCGACCGGGTTCTGACCCTGCTCCTCGAGGGGAACTACCTGGTCAGCGAGCGCCTGGTCCTCGAGTGCCGGCATCCGCACGGGGTGACACGGTCGATCAACGAGATCATCGTGCGCCTGACCGGGAGCGGCTTTCTCTACATCGACGTTTCCGTGAACGGCACCAAGATCCGCACCATCAAGGGGGACGGGGTAGTGGTCGGCACCCCGACCGGAAGCACCGGTTTCCTGCTTTCGGCGGGGGCTCCCATCGTGATGCCCGACGTCCGCTGCCTGATGCTCGACGGCATCAACGAGCACAACTTCACCTCGCGCTCGCTGATCCTCGCACCCGACTGCAGTATCGAGCTGCACGTCAGCGACGAGACCCGCGATCACGGGGTGCATATCGCCGCTGACGGGCGCCATCTGGGCAGCCTGAACCCCG
>JAJDTN010000096.1 GCA_022827165.1 Candidatus Latescibacterota bacterium | reverse complement strand
CACCGGCCGGTGCGCACGTAGCGGCCGAGGTCCCTGCGCACCTTGGCGTTGCCGTGGTGGAGGCGCTCCTCGATGAACTTGAGAGCGCCCTCGTAGCGGTCGTCATGGGCCCAGGAGTGGCCCCGGTGGCTGGTGTAGACGAACCGGATCCTGCGGTCGCCCAGACCCTCCAGAAAACCCTCCTTCTGGTCCTCCTTCAGGTCCTCCCAGGCGGTATCGAGGGTGAAGCCGAGGTGCTCGGCCGCACCCTCGTACAGGTGGTACCGCCAACGGTTGGCGCCGATGTCGCCGAGGGGCTCCACGGCGCCTTCGCGCAGGGACTTCCCGGCGTCGGGCACGAGCCGGGTCTCGTTGACGATCATCTTGCTGCCCAGCCCGCCGCAGTCGGGGCACATCCCCGAAGGGTTGTTGAAGGAGAACATCTGCGGCGTCGGCTCGGCGTAGGAGATGCCGCAGGCGGGACAGTCGAAGTTGGCGCTCAGCAGCCAGTCGTCGTGGGGCTCCCGCCCTTCCTCCCCGGAACCGTCGCCGCCATCGGCCACGATCAGCGATCCCGACCCCAGCCGCAGGGCGCCGTCCACGGCCTCGTCGAGCCGCCCCCCCATCTCCTGGCGGATCACCAGCCGGTCGACGACGACCTCGATCGAGTGGCGGCTGTAGCGGTCCAGCTCCGGGGGATCGTCGAGGGTGAACAACTGGCCGTCGACGCGCACCCGCAGGTAGCCGTCGCGGTGCAGCTCCTCGAAGAGGTCCTGGTACTCCCCCCGGCGGTTGTCGACGACCGGCGCCAGCAGGAGGATGCGCCGGCCCGGCGGCAGGGCGGCGATGCGGCCGACGATCTGATCGCGCGTCTGGGCGACGATCTCGCCGCCGCAGCGGACGCAGTGGGGGGTGCCGCAGCGGGCGTAGAGGACGCGCAGATAGTCGTAGATCTCGGTGATCGTGCCGACGGTGGAGCGCGGGTTGGCGCCCCCCGTCTTCTGGGAGATGGAGATCGTCGGCGCCAGCCCGGTGATCTGGTCGACGTCGGGTTTCTCCAGCTGGCCCAGGAACTGGCGGGCATACGCCGACAGGGAGGCGACATAGCGGCGCTGGCCTTCGGCGTAGATCGTGTCGAAGGCCATCGACGACTTGCCCGAGCCCGAGACCCCGGTGAAGCAGATCAGCCGGTTCTTGGGCAGCTCGAGGTCGACGTTCCTGAGGTTGTGGACGCGGGCCCCGCGAACGCGGAGAAAGCCGGACTCCATGGACCTCCGGGTGGAGCTGCAAGGGAGGAAGAAGGCAAACGTGACAATTTACGGGAGGGGGACGAACCCGCAACCGTCCGGCCCATTCCTTCCCGGGGAGGTGGCCGGTCCCGGGTGAAGACCTTACCGTAGCAGCCGCCACCCGCCACCTGCAACGAACCGGGACCGATGATCAAGCTGGGCGTCAACACCGTTCTCTTCGCCGGATACGACCTCGAGACCGCCCTGCGGCACATCGCCCTGGCCGGGTACGAATCCGCCGAGTTGTCCGCCATTCGGGGGATGTGCGAGCACCTCGTCCTCGACGACTGGCGGTCCCAGGCCGACAGCATCCGCCAGCTCGCCGAGGACCACGGCCTCGAGCTGACCGCCATGGAGGTGGCGAGCCTCGACGAGGCCAGGCTGCTGAAGGCCTTTGAAGCGGCGGCCCAACTCGAGATAGGAGTGGTCAACGTCGGCCCCGGCGGACGGGCCGGCAGCGACGAGGACCTGGCTCGGCAGATCGACCTGCTCGCCGGCCTGGCGGCCAAGGCCCACGCCCACGGCGTGGTGCTGTGCGTGAAGGCCCACGTGGGCCAGTCGATCCACGACACGCCGACCACTCTGGAGGCCATGGCCGCCATCGACTCCCCCGGCTTCGGGATCGACGTAGACCCCAGCCACATCTTCCGCGCCGGCGGCGGCGAGGACGTGGTCGAGGCGCTGCAAGCGGTGATCTCCCGGGTGCGCCACGTGCATATCCGCGACTGCCCCGCCGACGCCAGGGCCACCGAAGGACCGCCCGGCCCCCCGGAGGAGCAGGCCTGCGGCCGCGGCGCCATCGACCTGGCGGGTCTGCTGCGCGTCCTGCACCAGGCCGGGGTGGACGCCGCCGTCAACCTGGAGGTCATCGGCGCAAAGGAGTACGAGCTCTCCCGGGTGGTCACCATCGCCGCCGAGAGCCGCGGCTACCTCAACGCCTGCAGGCGGGCGGCCGAAGGCGGGTCCTGACCGGCCCGGGGACCGGCGTGATCCGCACCTTCATCGCCGTAGAGACATCCCCGGAGGTCCGTGCCGCCGCCGCAGGGCTGACGGACCGCCTCCGGCGGGGCTGGCGCGCCTCGGAGGTGCGCTGGGTGCCGCCGGAGAATCTGCATCTCACCCTCCGCTTTCTCGGGGAGACCGAGGAGAGCGGGGTGGCGCCACTGACCGCGGCCCTGGACGGTGTGACCGCCGGCACGCCGCCCTGCCAGCTCACCCTGGGCCCCCTCGGCGCCTTCCCGGACGTCCGGCGCCCGCGCGTGCTCTGGCTCGGCCTGAAGGGGGCGGGCACGGCTGCCCTGCGCTCTCTGCAGAGGCGGATCGAGGAGCGCGTGACCGGGCTCGGCTGGGAGCGCGAGGGCCGGCCCTTCAGCCCCCACCTCACCCTCGGCCGGGTGCGCCCCGGAAGGGCGGCCGATCCGGGCGAGGGCTGGACCCGGGCCGCCGTACCGGAACTCGCCTTCCGGGTCGACGAGGTGGTGCTCATGCGCAGCGACCTGCGGCCCGACGGGGCGCGCTACTCGGTGCTCCACCGGTCGCGGCTGGGAGGAGCTGGCGGGCGGGCGGAGGCTCACGACGACGCCGGGCCGGCGATCCCGCGGCGGAGCGCCGCCGGCGGTCCCGCCTAGGACGGCGGCCGGAACAGGGCGAAGGAGCTGGTGTAACCGTGGAGGTAGGTCGTATCGCCGACCGGGCCGATCTCGCCGCCGCAGAAGAACCCGCCCAGGGGGATCTGTCCGAGGGACTCCTCGAGGCGGCCGCTGTCGTGGCCGGGCCGCCCGAAGAAGCGGTGGCCGCGGCCCGTGCAGGTGAACAGCAGCCCGCCGGCGGGGGCGGCCTCCGGCTGCCGGCGGCGATAGCGCGCCAGGAGCTGGTCCAGGTCCTGGGTGGCCGCTGCCGCGTCGCGCACGTGGAACTGCACCGTCTGCCCACTGCTGAGCCGGTCGCCGACGGCGATCACGCCCTTCTCGTGGTCGAGCTGGAGGACGTTGCGGATCAGGAAGTCACCGGCCCCCAGCTCCTGCTTCAGGCCGGTGGAGGCCACGCCGATGTGCAGGGAGGTCTGCATCCGCTCCTGGTCCTCGGCGCCGGCCTCGTGGTAGATCTCGACGAGGCGCTCCACCGCGGGCCGGCCGTCGAGGGCTTCCAGGAAGTAGCCGCTGCAGCCGGTCACCGTCATCGGCGGACCGATGGCGCGGCACCCCTGGGCGACGATGGTGTCCACCTCGACCCCGCCCTGGAGAGCGACGCCGACACAGCCCCCGGTGACGATCCGGCCGTCGAGGATCAACCGGTTCTCCTGAAGGACGGAGGCGAGCCCGCCGATCTTCGCCGACGCCGGATAGGCGAAGTCGAGGCCCATGAGCAGCGGTCTCGGGTCGAGAGGAGAGGGGCCGGTGGGATCGGCGAGCAGCAGGAACTGGGGCGGCGGCTCCGGGGCGACACCGAGGGCCTCGTGCCAGCGGTCCGGCCCGGCGTCCGGGTCCGGGAGATCACCGGCCTGCAGGTGGAAGGGGGTCATCGCGGTGCCGGGCAGGACGGCGGCGGTGGCCGCCAGACAGGCTCGGTCCTCGACCTCCCGCCCGCCGCCGATCACGCCCGTGGCCGTGCAGCCGAGCATCCTCGCCGGCCCCGGATCCTCCACCAGGCCCGGGAGATCCTCGATCTGGTCCTGGTAGTGGGGGGTGAGGAACAGCAGCAGCAGGTCGGGGGGCCATCCGAGGCCGGAGGCGAGGTCGCCCCGGACCTGGGCGAAGGCCTCGGCCAGGTCCGCCTCGAAGGAGGCGCTCGTTGCCCACTTCATGAGCCACAAGCTCGACATCGCCCCGGCGGGGCACAAGAAAGGAGCTGACCATGACCGGCCGACCGTACGTGCTGGCGGAGACGAACTGGAAGGAGGTGGAGACGACCGACTACGAGGTCGTCGTCCTGCCCTGGGGGGCCACCGAGGCCCACAACTACCACCTGCCCTACGCCACCGACGTGATCCAGTGCGACCATATCGCCGCCGAAGCGGCGAGGCTCGCCTGGGAGAGGGACGCCAAGGTCGTGGTGCTGCCCACGGTGCCCTTCGGGGTCAACACCGGACAGATCGACGTCAAGCTCGACATCAACATGAACCCCTCCACCCAGCTGGCGGTGCTGACCGACGTCTGCGACGTCCTCGAGCATCAGGGCATCCCCAAGCTGGTGATCCTCAACGGGCACGGGGCCAACGACTTCCGGCAGATGGTCCGGGAGCTGTGGCCGCGCTACGAGATGTTCCTGTGCACCCTCGACTGGTACCGCTGGATCGACGCCGACCTCTTCGAGGAGCCCGGGGACCACGCCGGCGAGATGGAGACGAGCCTGATCCAGCACCTGGCTCCCGACCTTATGCGGCCACTGTCCGAGGCCGGCGACGGCCACGAGCGGGTCTTCAGGGTCGAGGCCCTGCGCCGCGGCCTGGCCTGGACCCAGCGCGACTGGATCGAGGCCACCGCCGACACCGGGGTGGGGGATCCGGCTCCAGCGACGCCGGAGAAGGGGCGGCGCTGCTTCGAGCAGTTGACGGGCCGCATCGCCGACTTCCTCGTGGAACTGGCCGCCGCGGACCCGGCCGACCTCTACGAGTAGACGCCACCGGACCCTCACAAGGAGAATCGAGCATGCCTGCATTCGACGGCCGCAGCGTCATCGTCACGGGGGGAGCCAAGGGGATCGGCCGCGCCATCTGCGCCGCCTTTGCGCGCGACGGGGCGCGGGTCCTGTGCGCCGACGTGGACGCCGACGCCGGGCAGGCGCTGGAGGCGGACCCGGCCGGCGCCGGGCGGATCCACTTTCGGGAAGCCGACGTGGCCCTGGCTGATGCCTGTGAAGGCCTGGCCCGCTTCGCGGTGGAGGAGTGGGGGGGCATCGACGTGGTCTGCAACAACGTCGGCATCCAGCCCATCGCCAGCTACCGCCCGGCCCACGAACTGAGCGAGGAGCAGTGGGACCGCATCCTCGACGTGAATCTCAAGTCCTGCTTCCTGATGACGCGGGTCTGCGTGCCGCCCATGATCGCCGCCGGCGGTGGCGTCATCATCAACACCGCCAGCGTCCAGGGGCTGCAGTCGGCCAGGGGGGTCTCCGCGTACGCCGCCAGCAAGGGCGGCATCCTCTCCCTCACGCGGCAGCTGGCGCTGGACTACGCCGAGCACGGCATCCGCGTCCTCGCCGTCAACCCGGGCACCATCGACACGCCCCTCGTGGACGAGGCCGTGGCCGCGGCCGGCGGCGACGAGGCGGAGATGCGGGCCTCCATGGCCGCCGCCCACCCCCTGGGCCGCACCGGCCGCCCGGAGGAGATCGCCGAGGCGGTCCTCTTCCTGGCCAGCGACCGGGCCTCCTTCATGACCGGCGAGAGCGTCTGCGTCGACGGCGGCCTGATGGCGTTGGGCGCCTGGGCCTGAAGCTTCAGGACGAGGACGCGCCCAGGATCCTGGCGCGCAACTCGTCGAGCGGAAAGGCCGGCCCGGGGTCGTCCTTGCGGTCCGGCGCGATCTCCTCGTGGCCGAGGATCCAGCGCAGGCCGTACTCGGCCACGAGCAGGGCGCTCAGGGCCTCCACCACCTCCAGTTGCCGGCGCGGATAGCGCAGCCACCAGGCCGGCTCCGACTCGTTGCGATGCACGGCGCGCACGGCGTCCTCCGGGCCGAAGAGCCGGCCGAGGCGGCTGACCAGGACCCCCTCGCCACGCTCTTCCAGCCGGCCGGAGTTGTCGATCTCGACGCCGAGGCTCATGCGGTTGAAGGCCTCGCGCCCTCCCCAGGCCGACCGGCCGGCGTGCCAGCCGATGGTGTCGAAGGGCAGCAGTTGCGTCACCTCGCCGTCGCGGCCCACCACCAAGTGCGCGGAGACGCGGCGGCCGGCGGTGGGGTCGCTGAGCACGCGGACAGCGTGATCGGCGTCGTCGCAGGCCGTGAAGTGGAGAATCAGGGTGTCGGGCGCGCCGGGTCCGAAGCGGCCCCCCTGGTTCGGGGACGTGACCTGGCGGACGCCGGCGAGACGGTGGTTCTCGATTCGCATTCCGCGGCTCATATTACGGAGCCCCATGGCCGCCACAAGCCTCTCCCCTGAAGACCACGAGCTCCGCTTCGAGGCCGAACTGCGCGGTCACCGTTTCCGCTTCGTGAGCACCTGGGGGCTCTTCCACCCTCGCGGCATCGACGCCGGCACCGCCCTGCTCATCGACCGCATCGAGGTAGCTCCCGACGCCGACTGCCTCGACCTGGGGTGCGGCTGGGGGCCCGTCGGCTGCGCTCTCTCGAAGCTGGCCCCCGAGGGCCGCGTCGACCTCGTGGACAAGGACTTCGTCGCCGTCGGCTATGCCGGCCGCAACGCCGCGGCCAACGGCTGCGGCAACGCCCGCGTCTATCTGTCCAACGGCTTTCACCACGTCGACGAAGACGCCCGCTTCGACCTGATCGCCTCCAACCTGCCGGCCAAGGCCGGCTCCGAGCTGCTCGACCACTGGATGGCGGAGGCCTCCTGCCGGCTGAGGCCGGGCGGGACTCTCTGGGTGGTCACGGTGGCGGGGCTGAAGGCCTACGTGAAGCGCCTCTTCGGCGAGCGCTTCGGCAACTACCGCAAGGTCGCACAGGGACGCTCGCACGTGGTCGCCGCGGCGGTGCGGGAGTAGCGGTCCCTCAGAGCACCGTCTCGTCCGGGGGCAGGTAGTCGCTGCGCAGGGGGTCCCACGGCTCTCCGCACATCTCGCTCATCACCCGCCACTCGCCCGAGGTCAGGGTCCCGTGGTGGTGGTACAGGAACCGCTCGAGCCCGGAGGCGCCCGCGGCCTCCAGCAGACGCCGAAGATCGGCGGCCGACATGGGGTCGCCGTCGTGGGGGGCGCGGCCGGAGTCCACCCACGGGCACAGCCGCTGAGCGTCTCCTCCGAGAGCCGCCAAGGCGCGCTCCGTCTCCTGCGTGACCACGAGGTCGTAGAAGTCCGGCGTGAGGGCGCTCTCCATGTCCCCCAACCCCTCGACCCCGGGGAGCACGAGACCGAAGAGGGCCTCGACGACGGCCAGCCCGTCGCCCTCGCTCAGGCCCGGGTTCCACAGGCACAGGGTCTCCACCCAGCGCGCCACCGTGCCCACGAGCCCGTCGAAGCCGCGGTGCCAGAAGTAGTGCTTGGGCAGCAGCAGGTCGAGGATGCCGGCGAGGGCGGCGAAGTCGTAGCCGCACAGGGGCGCGAAGGCCGCCGAGCGCGGACCGACGCCGATCTTCACCGGGCGGGATGCCCCCTGGCGGACGCCGTCGGCGATGCGCCGGAAGTAGCGGGTGAGGGAGTCGCTGCGGAAGCTCATCCAGGCGGCCAGGTCGGGATCGGCGCCGAGCAGGTGGTAGCCCCCGAGGAAACCCCCCGGCCCGTGGAGGGCCACCTGGCGGGGGTCGAGGTTGTGCAGGCGCTCGTACAGCCGGTCCCGGGCGGCGCACAGGGCCCCGTAGTCGTAGCCCAGGTCCGTGCACATGGGCTCGGCGCCGGCGGCCAGATCGGTGAAGATCGACGAGCGCCCGCCCATGTGGTGGGGGGCGATCTCGTAGCCCCACTCGGGGCCGTCCATGATGGCGCCGTCGGCCTCCGGATAGTGCTCCAGGGTGTCGACGATGCGGGCGCTGATGGCGGCCGCGCCGGTCTCGTCGTGGAGGTGGTGCCCCCCGCCTCCGCCCCCGGCGCCGGTCTGGGCCTGGAAGATCCAGACCGAGAGGCCGCGCTCCTTGGCGGCGCGGAAGGTGTGGGCCAGGCGGGCGCGCGCCTCGGGCATGTCCTCGGGGGCGGCCGGCGCCGGCACGCCGAAGCGCGCGTACACCGCCGGGTCGGGATCGTAGGTCAGAGTGGGGGGAGGAGTGCCCGGGGCCGGCTCGATCGAGCGGCCGCGGTCGTGGCCGATGGCCAGCTTGCCGGCGTGGAACACCAGGGGGCCGATGACGAGCCCTTCCACGCCTCCCGCCTTCCAGGCGTCGAGGATCGGCTCCGGAGCCTCGATCAGGTGCTCCAGGTCCCGCATCACGTCCATCCAGATTCTCATTCCGGGTTCCTCTCTCCTTTGGCCAGCAAGTCGGCGATGGTGACTTCGTCCTTCAGGTCGATCGGCGGCCGGATGCCGGTGACCTGCTCGATGCGTTCGGCCCAGCTCTGCTCCAGGCGCTGCAGGTAGCGGCCGACGGCCGTCATCTCCTGCCCCTTCTGACTCACCAGGCGCTCGTAGAGCTGCTCGCCGATCAGCCCCTCGGCGCGGGCCTGCCGGAGCTTCTCCGCGTCCTGCTTCAACTCGTTCAGCCGCCGCACGAGATCCATGACCTCCTGCTCCAGCTTGTTCAGCATGCCGTCGACGTGGATGCCGGCGGCCACGCTCCGGGCCTTCTCCAGGGGATACTCGTGCTCGAAGCGCAAGTGCCCGTTGAGGCCCCGCAGCGAGACCTGCTTGCCGCATTCCGGGCAGGTTACCTTGATCTCGGCCATTGGAGGATCTCCCGATCGTTCAGGAATATAGATCGCCTTGACCGGCGGCGAGATCGCCGGTTAGGTTGCGCCCCGCCATGCGGATCGAACCCCCCTATCTGCTCTTCCTCGGCGATGCCGCCGACCAGCTGGCCGCCAAGACCGCCGACGGCGTGGCGCGCTGGCGCCCGGACCTGTGCGTTGGCCAGTTGCGCCTGCCGGGGTGCAATGCCGACGTGGGCCAGCCCGACCTGTCCCTCGAGCAGGGACGGCGCGCCGGCGCCCGCACCCTCATCGTGGGCGTGGCCAACCGGGGCGGCGAGATCTCCGACCAGTGGATGGAGACGCTGCTCGCCGCCCTCGACCTCGGCTACGACATCGCCAGCGGCCTGCACGACCGGCTGCGCCGGATCCCCCGGCTGGCCGAGCGGGCCGACGCCCTCGGGCGCAGCCTCTTCGACGTCCGCTATCCCGAGGTGGAACTGGAGGTCGGCCACGGGAAGCCGCGCAGCGGGCGCCGCCTGCTCACGGTGGGCACCGACTGCTCCTGCGGCAAGATGTTCACGGCCCTGGCCATCGAGCGGGAGCTTTCGAAGCGGGGGCGCAAGGCGACCTTCCGGGCCACCGGGCAGACCGGGATCCTCATCGCCGGCGGCGGCATCGCCGTGGACGCCGTCATCTCCGACTTCATCGCCGGCGCCACCGAGCACCTGACGCCGGCCAACGACGACGACCACTGGGACCTGGTGGAGGGCCAGGGATCGCTCTTCCACCCTTCCTACGCCGGCGTCTCCCTCGGCCTGCTGCACGGCTCGATGGCGGACGCCCTCGTCCTCTGTCACGAGCCGACGCGCCGGCACATGCGCGGCCTGCCCCACGCACCCCTGCCGACACTACGGGAGTGCATCGCCCTCAACGAGAGCTGCGGCCGCCTCACCAACCCCGCCTGCCGGGTCATCGGCCTGTCGCTGAACACCTCCTCCCTCGACGGTGCGGCCGCCGAGCGCGCCCTGCGCGCCGCCGAGGACGAGACCGGCCTGCCCGCCGCCGACTCCTGCCGCGGCGGCGGCGCCGAGAAGCTCGCCGACGCCGTGGATTCGGTGGACCCCGCCCTTCCGCAATAGAGGCAGGCCGTGCCCGAGTTGACAGTTGTCTCCGAGACCTGGCCCATGGCCGGGACCTTCACCATCTCCCGCGGCTCGCGGACCCATGTCCAGGTGGTGCTCGTCGAGCTACGGGACGGCCGCTCGGTGGGGCGCGCGGAGTGCGTGCCGTACCCCCGCTACGGGGAATCGGTCGATGGTGTGATGGAGCAGGTGCGAGCGGCCGCCGCCGGGATCGAGGGCGGCTGGACGCGCGCCGACCTGGCGCGGGAGATGCCGCCCGGGGCCGCGCGCAACGCCCTCGACTGCGCCCTGTGGGACCTGGAGGCGGGCCGGCAGGGGACGACCGTTCACGAGCTGGCCGGCCGCCCGGCACCGGGTCCCCTCACCACCGCCTACACCCTCAGCCTGGGGACGCCGGAGACGATGGGCGCCGCCGCCAGGGCGGAGTCCGGGCGGCCTCTGCTCAAGCTCAAGCTGGCCGGCGACGGGGGAGACGTGGAGCGGGTTCGGGCGGTCCGGGAGGGAGCGCCGGACTCCCGGCTGATCGTCGACGCCAACGAGGGATGCTCTGCCGATGGGCTGGCATCCCTGATGAGCGCCCTGGCCGAACTCGGGGTCGACCTGATCGAGCAGCCCCTTCCCGCGGGCGAGGACGCGGCCCTGGCCGACCTGGAGCACCCGGTGCCGCTGTGCGCCGACGAGTCCTGCCACACCGCCGACGACCTCGGCCGCCTGGCAGACCGCTACGAGGCGGTCAACATCAAGCTCGACAAGACCGGGGGACTGACGGCCGCCCTCGAGCTCGAGGACCGCGCCCGGGCCGAGGGCCTGCGGGTCATGGTCGGCTGCATGGTGGGCACCTCCCTGGCCATGGCGCCGGCGGTGCTCGCCGCCCAGGGCGCCGACTGGGTCGATCTCGACGGCCCGCTGCTGCTGGCGAGGGACCGCGAGCCGGGCCTGCGCTACGACGGCAGCACCGTCGAGCCGGCCGGGCCGGAGCTGTGGGGGTGCGGAGGCCCGCCCATGAGGGGCCAGGGGCCCGAGGCGGTGATCCAGCCTCAGGGGCCAGCTGTCGCCCCCGGGGACGCCGCCCTCACTCCACCCACAAGGCGTTGAGGTAGTCGCCGCTCTCGGCGATGACGGCCGTCGACCGCTCGCCGCCGAGGCCGTACACGTCGGCCAGATAGTCACCGCCCCTGCCCCGGTGCGTCTTGACCACCACCCGGGCCGGTGCAGTGGCCAGGACCTTCGCCAGCTCCCCCCTGGGCAAGCTTCCCGCGGGGCCTCGCAGGGAGAGACTGCGGACCATGGAGACGCCCAGACCCAGGTCGATGTGGGTCTCCACCACGCCGGCGGCGGGGGCGCGCAGCAGCCGCGCGCCGTAGGTGAACAGCCGCGACTCCGCCTGACCCCACTGGCGGCGCAGGGACGGACGGTCCCTGGCGTCCCGGCTCAACTCGACCACCTCCCCGGCGGCCAGCTCCGCGATCAGGCGGCGGCTGCGCTTGCCCACCTTGCCCATCCCGTCGAGGCGGCGCCGCACGCCGAAGCCCAGGTCGAGGGCCAGCTTCCCCTTCCTGCCGGGGAGGTCGACGATGCGGTAGACCCCCGGGCGTCCGCGCACGGCCACCTGCGACCCCTCTTCCCGTGCCCGCAGTTCCTCCTGCAGACGGCGCACGCTCCAGCCTCCCTCGGCGGCGCGCTCCATCAGCCGGCGCAACTCGCCGTCGTCGGGCACCGTCACCAGCAGCCGGCAGTGGCTCCAGGACAGCCGGTCGAGGTGGCAGGTGTCTGAGGGCAGTCTCTGGTACAGCCTGCGGGCCCGGTAGAGCGTCCGCGGCAGGATTCCCAGCTCCCCGGCCAGCCGCTCCACGGACCGCCCCCCGTACTCGGCACGGCCGGAGATGTGCTCGTTGAGCAGGCGGCCGATCTCCCAGTAGACGCGCGTCGCCTCGCGCGGGGAGGGGCGCCGGCGCCCGCGGGTGTCGGCGGGAAGCAGGCGGCCGATCGCCGCCTTCAGGTCGCCGAAGGGATCGGGGCGGGCGGCCTCGGTCTCAGCCACGGTCGATCCCTCCACGGCTGATGCACGGCTCGGTGGTAAGCTCGGTGGTAATCGGTATGCCCGGAGGGTGCTCCACGGCCTGGCCTAACCGGTCTGACTCGCGAAGATCCTGCGCACGGTCTCGATGTCGTCGGCCTGGCCGGCCGACTTGTCCGGGCGGTAGCGCTTGACCCGGGCGAAGCGCAGGGCCAGGCCGCCAGGGTAGTGGGGGCTGGCCTGCAGGCCGTCGAAGGCGATCTCCACGACCAGCTCCGGGCGGACGTGGACCACGTGGCCTTCGCGGCCGGTCTCCAGGCCGAGGAGCGTCTCCGTCTGCCAGGCCAGCATCTCGTCGGTCATGCCCTTGAAGGTCTTGCCAAGCATCACGAACCCGCCCTCCGGGTCCCGCGCCCCGAGGTGCAGGTTGGACAGCCATCCCCGGCGGCGGCCGCTGCCCCACTCCACCGCCAGGACCACCAGGTCGAGGGTGTGGGCGGGCTTGAGCTTGAGCCACCCCGCGCCCCGGCGCCCGGCCTCGTAGGGCGCCTCCAGGTCCTTGGCCACGACCCCTTCGTGGCCGGCGGACAGGGCCCGGTCGATGAACTCCCGCGCCGGCTCCACGGCGTCGGCCACCGTGTGCGGCACCTGGGCCGACTGGGGGACGACGCCGTGCAGGGCCCGCAGCCGGTCGCTGGTATCCGCGTCGATCAGGTCCTGGCCGTCCAGGTGCAGGCAGTCGAAGTAGAAGGCGGAGAGGGGCAGATCGGCGCGCATGCGCTCCACGTCGAGGCGGCGGCCGAAGCGGCGCATCGTCTGCTGAAAGGGGGCCGGCCGGCCGTCGCCGCGCAGCACGATCGCCTCGCCGTCGAGGACGAGCTGCCGCGCCGGCAGGGCCCGAACCGCCTCCACCAGCTCGGGCGCCGCCGCGGTCACGTCGTTGAGCCGGCGCGTGAACAGACGGACCTCGTCATCCTGCCGGTGCACCTGGATCCGCGCCCCGTCGAGCTTGTAGTCCAGGGCCACCCGGCCGTGGCGTTCGAGCACATTCTCCACGCCCTCGGCGCTCTGGGCGAGCATGGGCAGCACGGGCGACATCAGCCGCAGGCGGAACTCGGCGAGGGCCGGCTCGCCGCCGTCGAGGGCGGCCACGGCCACGCGCACCAGGTCGCCGGCCAGCATCACCGCCCGGCGCACGGCCGGCGCCGGCACGCCGGATGCCCGGGCGACCGCCTCGATCAGCACCCCCTCCTGGGCTCCCTGGCGCAACTCGCCGAAGACCAGCCGCGCCAGCCAGTCCTGTTCCGGCTTCGTGGCCCTTTCCAGCAGGCCGGCCAGCGCCTGCACGCGGGCACCGGCCGAGCCCGGGCCGCTGAGCCGGGAGATCTCCTCGAAGGCGGTGTCGACGCCGGCCACGGTCAGGCCCGGCGACGACGCCGGTCCGGGCGGCATGGCCTGCCGGATCGCCGCCCCGCCGAGGCCGATCCGCCCCTGGCGCAGCTGTCCGGTGAGGTAGGCCGCGCCGGCCTCGCGCTCGGGGGGTGACAGCCGCCCCAGACAGTCGGCCAGCAGGCCGATCTTCTCGCTGCGGGCCCTGGTGCCGGCCACGCGGGCCGAGGTGTCGACGAGATCGCTGAGGTTCATCGGCGCTGTTTCCGCCGTGAAAAGTCACCCTCTCCGCCGCCACCGACAACCCGCGCCCGGCCGGAGACCCCGGTTGTCTCGAAAGGGCCGCGGGGCCGAGGCAGCCTATCTTCCAGCTCCACCCCAGCCAGGAATAGACCACATGAATCGCCGTATCCTCCTCGCTCTCGGCCTCGCCGTCTCGCCGGTCATCGCCCAGGAGGCCGTGCCGCTCAAGACCCTGCCCTTCAGCCCCGCCCGCCAGGCCGGCGGCTTCCTCTTCATCAGCGGCCAGATCGCCCGCACCGCCGACGGCAGCGACGTCAAGGAGTCGGTTGCGGCCGAGACTCGTCAGGTGATGGAGAACATCGGCCGCATCCTCGAAGAACACGGCTATGCGTACGACGACCTCGTCAACGTCACCGTCTGGCTCGCCGACATCGAGGACTACCACGAGATGAACGAGGCCTACGCCTCGTACTTCGACGAGCGGTTCCCGGCGCGGGCCTGCACCGGGGGGGCGCAGATCGTCTTCGACTTCCGCGTCGAGATCGCCGCCGTCGCCTATCGAGAGATCGATGACGACGGCGACCACGACAGGGCCGAGGAGCACTGATCGGATCGGCTGGCACGGCCATGGCAAAGCTCAGGAAGTCCGCGCCGTTCACGCCGACGCACGTCGGCGTCAGGTTCGGTCCGGACGAACGGGACCTGATGGCCGTCTGGCTGGCCGACTCCGCCGATCCCGCTCCCGCGGTGCTCTGCTTCCACCCCGGCCGCTTCAGGAAGCTCGCCAGGCCGGGCCCCGTCCGCACCGCGCCGCCCGTCGTCAGGCGCGACCTTCTCGCCCTCGTGGACGCGGGCATCTCCATCGTGGCCCCGAGCCATCACGGGCGCCTGCCTCTCGCTCTGGCTCGCGTCCCACGCCGACCTGGCTGACCCCGCCAGCGAGGACCCCGTCGCACGGGAGTCCACGGGGCTGGCCTGCGCCGCCGTGAACCAGGCGGTGACCTCGGTGGACCCGCGGTTCATGCGGGACCTGATGCCGGGCTCGGCCGTCCCCGGCCGGTTCCTGAAGCAGTTCTACGGACTGGAAGAGGCCGCTCTGGACCGGTTGCCGCCGGAGACCTGCCGGCTGATGGAGGAGCTTTCCCCCATCAACCACGTGCGCCGCGGCGTTCCTCCGACCCTGCTGACCTACGATGACCCCCTGGATGCCCCGTACGGGATCCACCACCCGAGCTTCGGCGTGGCGTGGAGGGAGAGAATCGAGGCCGTCGGGGGCCGCTGCGACCTGGTAGCCCGCCGCCGGCCGGTGGCGGGCAGCCGGGCGAGATCGATCCCCGCCTTCCTCCTGGACGAGCTGAAGGGTCCTGCTGCCGGCTGAAGGAGGGTCCCGCTTCCTTGTGCCAGGAAGCGGCCATCCGGACCTGTCCGACAACCATTGCGGGGCCGGCCCGGCGAGCTACTGCGCCGCTTGGTGGGACGGCCGCAACTCGCGCGGCAGGGGATCGCCGGCGGCGAGTCCTTCGCCCAAGGCAGCGACCGATAGGCACACCGGGACGGCAGACGAAGTCCGATTCGTACGATTCACGTGCATCGTGTGCTTTCCTCGGCCAGGATGCGATTGGCCTCGAGCGTCATTTCAATGGCCTCCTGGAGGTTGGCCCTGGCTTCTTCGAGGGTTTCCCCTTGAGTATTGGCTCCAGGAAATTCCTCAACGAATCCGATGTAGCCTTCCGGGACCTTTCTGCCCTGAACTCGACGATCGATTCGCGCAACTCCGGCTCGCCGGATACTCGCTGATGGTAAGTGTTGCTCACGATCCGGCCGTCTTCTTCGCGTCAAGGCGGGTGTCCGGACCCGTCGGCGCGGTCCCGTCCTGCCCCAGGAGCCGCTGCATGTTGCCGCCCAGAACCGCCGCCATCCCGGCCTCGTCGAGGAAGGGGCAGTAGCGCCTCACGTAGTCCAGGCTCTGGCGGTAGGTCCAGTGCAGGAGCACGATGGGGATGTCCGTCCCCCAGATGATGCGGTCGGCGCCGATGCGCTCCACCATCGTCTCCAGGACGGGCCGCATCTGCGGCATGGGGTAGTCCCAGCGCGACTGCAGGAAGACGGCGAAGAGGATCTGGATATGGAAGCGCGGGTGGCCGATGGGCGCCGCCTCGTAGACCTCGTCCGGCACGTGGAGCCGGTCCTCGTCGGCGAACAGCCGCCAGGGGAAGCCGTGGGTCATGACCACGTCCACGTCGGGGAAGCGGTCCATCCAGCCGCGCAGAGCGCGCAACTCGTCGAGGTAGGCGGCGGGCGTTCCGGCGGCGCCGATGGTGAAGAACACGGGAATCCCCAGCTCGGCCACGGCGCGCCACAAGGGGTCGAAGTCGGGCCCCGTCCACTCGGGGGAGAGGTCGTAGAGGGACCGATGGAAGGGCGCGAACTGCAGGCCTGACAGGCCGTGGTCGCGGATCCCGCGTTCCAGCTTGCCGAGGGCGTCATTCGTCCTGGCGGGGAACCACCATTCGGGAACCTGGACCAGCCCCTGGATCCGCCCCGGATGGCGCCGGCAGCAGTCGGCGATCCAGCCGTCGCTCAGGCCCATGTAGGGGGTGCGGTGCAGGAGGGCCCGGTCGACGCCGGCGTAGTCCATCTCCGCCACCAGGCTGTCGGCGGGGAAGGCGAAGTCCACCGTCCACGGCGGCAGGGCCTGCTTCACGTAGTCCTCGCCGTCCACCGTCCACTCCACCAGGCCGTGGTCGCCGGTGCGGAAGGCGGCGTTCCGCAGACCGTCGAACTGCCAGGGGCGGCCGGGGTCGGCCAGGCCGGCGGCGTCGGCCGCTGCCCGGTCGGAGCGCCGCCAGCAGGGCTGCTGCCGGGCATGGGCCATGAACAGCTGCAGGTGCCGCCAGAACTCGGCGGGGTCCGCGAAGCCGCCGTTGCGGGCCGGCGGGGGAAAGCAGTAGGCGTGTCCGTCGTAGATCATGGCCCCCATCCTTCGGATGAGCGACTCCGGCGCCGCGCCGGGACGCGGGCGCAAGCATCGCCCGCCGGGGCGGCCTTCCGCAAGCGGAGCGCTGCACCGCGGCTCCACGGCCACCCTCTTGCACGCAACCCCGCCATGCCCCTTGTTCCCGGCCTTCATTCCGGCCTCACCAAAGGACCGTCATGCCCTCACGACACGAACCCCTGCTCAGCCTCGACGACCCCCTGCCGCCGCCCCGCTGGGCGCTGCTCCAGCGTCACATCCTCGACGCCCAGTCGTCGGCCTGCCGCGACTTCTTCGCCAAGTACTTCGATCCTCACTCCGGCTATCTCCTCGCGGTGCCCCGCTGGGGCGGGGACGACGGACCGGACGACGCCGCCGAGAACCAGCTCAACTGGACCACCCTGTACGCTCTCGGCGGAGCCGGCGACCTGCTCGACATGTTCCGCACCGGCTTCGAGGGCCACCTGCGCCAGTACACGGAAGCCCGGACCGTCGAGGTGCCCATGGCCCGCGACGGCATGTACTACAAGGAGTTCCCCGTCTCCCTCGACTGGTTCCACCACGGCGAAGGCTACTCCGCCTATTTCCTCTACGGCTTGTGCGACCCCTGGGACCCGGCCTACGAACGCCGCCTCCGACGCTGGGCCGCCATGTACGACGGCACCGACGAGACCGCCCCGAACTACGACCCCGATCACCGCATCGTGCGCTCCATGTTCAACGGCAGCCGCGGGCCTCTCCTGCGCAAGGCCACGGCCCTCGACTGGGCCGGCGATCCGATCGAGATCGAGGGACGCTTCCGCCTCGGCCACGGCGAGCGCAACTTCGCCGAGATGCTCGCCCACTTCGAGGAGTACACCGACGTGGTCGGCGACAATCCGCTGAACCTGGAGGCCACGCACCCGGGGCTGGTGGCCTACCTGATCACCGGTGACGACCGCTACCGCGGCCACGTCGTCGACTACGTCGACGCCTGGGTGCAGCGCACCGAAGACAACGGCGGCATCATCCCCTCCAACATCGGCCTGGACGGCACCATCGGAGGCGCCGCGGGGGGCCGCTGGTGGGGCGGATGCTACGGCTGGGGGTTTACCGTCACCGTGCCCCAGACGGGGGCCGCGGCCCACCGCCCCGCCTGCTACTCGCGCCCCCACTTCGGCTTCGCCCACGGCCTGCTGCTCACCGGGCAGCAGACATACGTCGACACCTGGCGCGGCGTCCTCGACAAGGTCAACGAGAATGCGAAGGAGGAGGACGGGCAGACCGTGTATCCCCACATGCACGGCGACGACGGCTGGTACGACTTCCGGCCGCAGCCGTTCTCGCCCGGGGCGCAGGAGATCTGGTTCTGGTCGCAGAGGGAGGACGACCGCGAGCGGGTCTCCGGCGACGGCTGGGTGCGCTACCTGGCGGGGGAGGAGCCCGGCTTCCCGGAGGCGGCCCTGGAGTCGGTGCTGGAGCAGGTCCGCAACTGCATGCGCGGCGTCGCCGAGGACGAATCCAGCATCGACACCCGGCTCTCCGACGACATGAACCACCTCAACCCGGCGGTCACCGACACTCTGGTGAAGCTGTTGCTCGGGGGGTTGCCCGTGGGCCGCTCATGCCACACCCTGCACTGCCGCTTGCGCTACTTCGACCCCGATGCGCGCCGGGCCGGTCTGCCGCCGCAGGTGGCGGCCCTGGTGGACGGCATGGGCGACGGCGAGGTCAGCGTGCAGCTGGTCAATCTCGATCCCGTCCGCCAGCGCCACGTGGTCGTGCAGGGCGGCGCCTACGGGGAGCACCGGATCGAGAGTGTCACCGCCGGCGACGGCACGCCGATCGATATTACGGGGGAGGGATCGTCCTTCACCGTGCGGCTGGCGCCCGGCGCCGGCGGCCGGCTGTGCATCTCCCAGCGCAGGTACTCGCGGCAGCCGACCTTCGCCTTTCCCTGGGAGCGATAGCCCCATGCACACCATTCCGCTGACCGACGATCTGTTCCAGGGCCACGTCGAGTTGGAGCGCGGCGAGGGCTGGGTCAAGCCGTGGCGGCTGCCCCACGCCCGTCGGGCCCTGTTCCCGTCCCCGGGCGAGGATCTGATGGCCCGCGCCGAGTCCGCCAGCGGCGTGCGCCTGCGCTTGGCCACCGCCGCGAGCCGGCTGCGCCTGAGCTTCCTGCCCCTGCCCATGTCGGCTCCCGCCGAGGGCCGCGAGGCCTTCCACTTCGACGCGGCCATCGACGGCGAGCTGATCGCCACCGCCGCGGCTCCGCCCGGTTCCGGGGAGGCGGTGTTCGCAGGACTGCCGGCGGGCGAGAAGATGGTCGAGCTGTGGCTGTCGCAGGAGATCCCCGTCCACCTCACCGGCCTCGAGGCGGACGCTCCCTGCGCGGCGGCGGCGGACGACCGGCCGCGCTGGGTGACCTACGGCAGCTCCCTCACCCATTGCGTGCGAGCCCACAGCCCGGCGCGCACCTGGCCGGCCATCGTCGCCCGGCGCCGGAATCTCCATCTCACCAGCCTCGGCTTCGGCGGCCAGTGCCACCTCGACGCCATGGTGGGCATGGTGATCGCCGATCGGCCCGCCGACTACATCAGCCTCAAGCTCGGTATCAACACCATCAACGCGCCGACCCTGGCGGGGCGCACCTACCCGGGGGCGATCGTGGCGCTGGTGCAGATCATCCGCCAGAAGCACCCGGACACGCCGCTGGCGCTGGTCTCTCCCATCGGCTACCCGCCGCGCGAGACCGACCCCAACGCCGCCGGCTACACGATCTCGGCGATGCGCCGCGACATGGAGGATGTCCATCGCCGGCTCACCGGCCTGGGCGACGCCAACCTGCTCTACGTCGACGGGCTGGAGGTCTTCGACCTCGACCTGATCGCCCGCTACGCCGAGGACCAGTGCCACCCGGACGGCGACGGCATCGAGGTGCAGGCCGAGAACTTCGACCGCGCCGTGATGGAGCGGCTGATCTCCCAAGGGAGTTGAAGGACGGGAGCCACGGGCAGCGGCACTCCAGGCGGCGGAAACGAGGCCAGAGGCCGCAGTTGTCCGAGCACATCGGACGGTCCCACGGTTGGATTGTCCCCGTCGCGAACCCTCCTTACCTTCGCCGCGACCGGAGACGATCATGGCCGAGTCCCTGCCCGACAGCTCCATGGCTCGTGACGCCGCCCTCGAGTTCATTCGCCATCACCGCAGCGGGTCCCTCTGGTTTGTCAGGGATGGCCACGAACCCGCCAGCACGGATGAGTTGATCCGTGCCATCCGGCGGATCGAGCGGACAGGCTCCCGAGAGGCGTACGTGGAGGCGAGGAGGCTGCGCGAGTGGCTCTCACGGGATTCCAACGCCGCGTCTGCCGGCTCCTAGCTCACAGTCGGAAGAGCCGCGGCGACAGCTATGTCGCCGGCGGGGCCGCTCTCAACGAGGTGATCGAGGCGCCCCGCCTGTCCGACGACCTCGACCTGTTTCACGACAGTGACGAGGCACTGCTTGTCACTTGGGACAGGGACCGACGCCTTCTGCAGGATGAAGGGTTCCATCTGGAGATCCTGCGCGACCGGCCGGCCTTCATCGAGGCCGTCGTGGGCAGCGGCGAGGCCCGCCTGCGCCTGCAGTGGGCGCGCGACAGCGCCTACCGGTTCTTTCCCCTCGTCGAGCATGAAGACTTCGGCCTGACCCTCCACCCGTACGACCTGGCCACCAACAAGGTCCTGGCCATGGTCGGGAGACTCGAGGCGCGCGACTGGGTCGACGTCATCTCCGCCCACGAGCGCGTGCAGCACCTCGGACTCCTGCTTTGGGGCGCCTGCGGCAAGGACCCGGGCTTCGGACCCGGCGCCATTCTGAACCACGCCCGCCGCTCGGCCCGCTACACCGGGGACGAGCTGTCGGAGCTGTCCTTCGAGGGAGACCCGCCCGACGCGGCGCTGCTGGCCCGCAAGTGGCGCGCCGCCGCCGACGAAGCCGAACTGGTGATGGATGCCTTGCCCGCCGAGGGCGCCGGCACGTGCGTGCTCGACCACGGCCTGCGCCTGTTCCGGGGCACGCTGGAGGACCTGCGGAGAGCCGTCGCGGCTGGTGGCCTGTGCTACCACCGCGGGCGCGTCCAGGGAGCGTATCCGCGTATCCTTCCGGAGTAGACTCGCCGCGCCTCAGGGTCCGGGGGACCCGGGCCAGGACGCTCCGCACGAGGCCGCCGATGCGGCGCGGGGGCCTCTTTCACGTCCATAAATCCATTATTAGTTTACGGATACGCAAGAGAGCCACGCCGGAGTTCCCCGACCCGGCGCTCTTTCCCAAACCCCGCCGGCTTTCCCCTCCCCATGTCGCGCAACCTCATCGCCCTGCAGAGCAAGTTTCTCGGTGAGGGCCGGACCGTCTACGACGAGCTGGCCCGGATCCACGAGAGCCAGGGGGCGGTCACCGACGACGACATCCTGCGGCTGGCCCGGGACCACAACCTGCCGCCATCCCACGTGCGCGCCACGGCCAAGTTCTACGACGAGCTCGGCCAGGACCGGCCGGCCGAGCATTCCCTGAAGATCTGTATCGGCGAAGCCTGCCGCGCCGCCGGCTGCGACGCCCTCCTCTCCCGCTGCGAGGACGCACTCGGCGTAGAGGCCGGAGAGGTTTCACCCGAGGGGGCCCGCCTCGAGCACGTGGCCTGTCTCGGCTACTGCGGACTGGGGCCCAACGCCATGGTCGACGGCGAGCCCCTTTCTCTCGCCGGCAACGGTTCCGTGGAAGATGTCCTCGACCACGTCCGCGGCGCCGGGGTGCACCGCCTCCAGGAACCGGTCAACGCCATCTACCCGCCCGCCGCGGGCGAGCCCTGCGTGCTGTTGCGCCACGCCGGGCACGAGGTCCTCGGCCTGGAGCAGGCGAAGGCCCGCGGCATCTACTCGGGACTGGAGAAGGCCCTCGCCTCCATGACGCCCCAACAGGTGATCGACGAGGTCAAGGCCAGCCAGCTGCGCGGGCGAGGCGGCGCCGGGTTCCCGGCCGGGGTCAAGCTGCAGACGGTGGCCGACAGCGAGGCCCCGGACGGCTCGGGGCGCCGCTTCGTGGTCGTCAACTTCGACGAGGGCGACGCCGGGGCCTACATCGACAAGGAGCTGATCGAGCGCGACCCCCACACCCAGATCGAGGGCGTGCTGCTGGCCGCCTACGCCACCGGCGCCCAACACGCCTGGATCTACGCCCGCTTCGAGTACCCCCGGGCGCGGGCCATCCTCGAGGGGGCCGTCGCCGAGGCCCGCGCCGCCGGTCTCCTGGACAGTTGCGAGATCACCGTGGTGCGAGGCCAGGGGGCCTACATCTGCGGCGAGGAGACGAGCCTCCTGCGCTCGCTGGAGGGCCTGCCGGCGCTGGTCGGCACGAGGCCGCCCTTCCCGGCCCAGGAGGGCCTCTGGCGCTGCCCGACGGCGGTCAACAACGTGGAGACGATCCACAACCTCCCCTGGATCGTCGAGCACGGCGGCGCGGCCTACGCGGCCCTCGGCAGCGAGAGCTCGCGCGGAACCAAGCTCCTGAGCCTCAACTCGCGCGTGCAGCGGCCCGGGCTCTACGAGGTCGAGCTGGGCACCACCCTGCGCGAGGTCATCTTCGACAAGGCCGGGGGAATGGCCGGCGGGCAGGTATTCAAGGCCGTGCAGGTGGGCGGCCCCCTCGGCGGCCTGCTGCCGGAGCCGCTCCTCGACACGCCCCTGGAGTTCGAGGCCATGGCCGCCGCGGGCGCCCTTCTGGGCCACGGCGGCATCGTCGTCTACTCGCAGGAGGACGACCTCGTGAAGATCGGCCGCGGCCTGTTCCACTTCTGCGCCGTGGAGAGCTGCGGCAAGTGCTTTCCCTGCCGCATCGGCGCCGTGCGCGGCACCGAGCTGTTCGACCAGATGATGGCGGACGGCGTCACCGACCGGCGGCTCGAGCTGCTCGGCGACCTCTGCGAGACCATGAAATACGGCAGCCTGTGCGCCATGGGAGGCCTGACGCCGGCGCCGATCGAGTCCCTCGTGGAGCACTTCCCCGCGGAGCTGAACCGCTACCGCCGCGAGCCGGCGGGCTGACAGCAGAGGCAGACAAGCCATGTCGACAGTTGTGCTGGAGCAGGACACGAGGAGCCCCGTCGAGGTCGGGCAGGCGATCCCGGCGGAGCGGGCCAAGGCGGTGGAGCCGAGGCCGGCGCAGCTCTCCGTCACCATCGACGGACAGCCGCTGCGCGTCGACGAGGGCAGCACCGTCCTCGAGGCGATCCAGGCCCTGGGCAAGTCGGTCCCCACCCTGTGCTACTCCGACCGCATGAAGCCGTACGGCGCCTGCCGCACCTGCCTCGTCGAGCACGAGGGCCGCAAGCCCGTGGCCGCCTGCCACACGCCGGTCGCCGACGGCGCCCGCTACCGGACCTCCTCGCCGCTGATCACCCGCCTGCGCCGCAACATCACCGAGCTCATCGTCTCCGACCACCCCCTGGAATGCCTCGACTGCACGGCCAACGGCCGCTGCGAGCTTCAGAGCCTGGCGCAGCAGGTCGGCCTGCGCACGCCGCGCTACGAGAGCCCCCGCACTCACGACCCGGAGCCGGAC
>JAJDTN010000007.1 GCA_022827165.1 Candidatus Latescibacterota bacterium | reverse complement strand
GCCGTGGCGGGCGCCGACGGGATGGGACATGGCGTGCACGTTGCCGAGGCGCGTCTGCGAGAAGGCCAGGCCCGCCAGGCAGCTGGCGATGAGCATGTTGCCGGTGGCCTCCAGCTCGTGGTCGTTGGCGCAGGCGCGGCGCAGGTTGGCGCCGACCAGCTCGATGGCGCCGAGGGCGAGGCCCTCGGTGAAGGGCGTGGACAGAACGTTGGTGTACGACTCGAGGGCGTGGGTCAGGGCGTCCATCCCGGTGGGGCCGCCCACGGAAGCCGGCAGGGCCACGGCCAGCTCCGGGTCGAGGACGGCCGCCCGGGGCGCGATGCGCCAGCTGATGACGGGCTCCTTGTTGCGCGTCCGCGGGTGGGTGAGCACGGCGAAGGGGGTCACCTCGCTGCCGGTGCCGTAGGTGGTGGGCACGCAGACCAGGGGCGGCAGCTGGCGGGTGACCTTGTCCTGGTAGCCGATGTAGCTGCCGATGCGGCCGCCGTGGCTGACGATGACGCCGATCATCTTGGCCACGTCCATCGGCGAGCCGCCGCCGAGCCCGAGAATCGCTCCGCAGCCGGCGCGCTCGTAGAGGCGGGCGCCGGAGGAGACGTTGCGGGCCACGGGATTGGCGGTGACGTCGGTGAACAGCGCCCAGGCGACGCCGGCATCGTCGAGGGTGGAGGTGACGCGATCGACCACGCCGGCCTGCTCCAGGCCGCGGTCGGAGACGACGAGGACCTTCTCGCTTTCGGGAAGAAGCTCGGGCACGCGGGCGACCGAGCCGGCCCCGTGGACGACGCGGGTCGGAGAGCGGAAGTCGAAACTGTTCGGAAGGGCCATCACCGGCCGGAAGCGTTGGGGTTGGGAGGGGCGAAGGTAGGGGGGGCGGAACGGGCGGGCAAGGACGGCGCGCCTTAGACTAGGCGCCAGGGCCCTGCCCCCGAAGGCCGCGGTTTGCGAGCGTGCCCACGGACGCCGGCGGGACTCTGTGACGACCTCCTGTGATCCGCTCCCTCCGCCACCGCCGCGTGCTGCTGTGCCTGCTGGCCTCGCTGGCGGTGCACATGCTCTTCCTCTGGGCCTACCAGCGCTGGGCGGCCGAACGCGTGCTGCAAGTGCTGCGGCCGGCGCGCTTCGAGCTGGCCCCGGCCCTGGAACCCCAACGCTTCGAGCCGGCGCCGCGGGCCTCGGTGCCCGATGTGGTGATGGAGCAGCTGCGCCTGGCGGAGCTGATGGAGGCGCCCCTGCCCGAGGACGCGGAGGCGGTGCCGTCGGTGGGGCTGGAGGGCCTGGCGCCGCAGCCGGGCCTGGAGGCCGATCCCGGGCTGAAACCCGACATCCTGCCGGGGGACACCCTCTCCTACGACAGCGCCCTCGCGGACCTCTACCGCCGCAAGCTCGTGGAGCTGCACGGGCGCCGCATCCGGGTGCTGCCGCTGGCCGACACCACCTCCGAGGCCGGCCGCCGGCGCAGCCGGGCCCGGGAGATCATCGCCCGCGCCATCGAGGCCATGGGCGGGCTCGAGCGGCTGCAGGCGGTCCGGGACAAGACGGTCCGGGTCGAGAGGTGGGACAGCGAACGACAGATCTGGCATCCGATGGACGTGCGCTCCTACCTGCGCGGCCGGCGCTACCGCGTCGACACCGCTCCTGATGTGGCGCGGGGACACGACGGCCGGCAGAGCTGGTACCTGCGCTACGGACTGCTCCTGCCCCCCCGGGACGAGAGCTACAACGCCGAGCGTTGGGACTTCCTGTCGCGGTTCCGCGGCGACGGCGTGATCGTCGAGTACGCGGGCCACCGGGAGATGCAGTTCCGGACCCTGGCAGCGGTGCGCGTCATCGACACCAAGTTCGGCCGCCAGCGCCTCGCCTACTTCGACCCGGGCGACAGCCTGCTTCACGCCGAAGTGGAGGGCGGCCGAACGACCACCTACAGGCAGTACCAAGAGACCGGAGGCGTGCTGACGCCCTTCGAGGTCCTGGTCGGGCAAGTCTCCTCATTTCGAGTCGCTCGCTACCGCTGGCTCACCGAGTTGAACACGGGCCTGACCGAGGATCTGTTCGAGGTGCCGGAGGAGGTTTCCTGGGAGCCGGAGTGGGTGCGGATCGTGGTCTTCGAGCACGCCCCCGTGCCGCCTGGAGGTCCCGCCGCGCTGCGCCTTCAGGTGGAGGATCTGGCCCAGGGGGAGGTCCCGTCCGACGATCCGCGGGCCGTGGCGATGCAGGGGCGGGTCGTCGGGGGCGTTCCCTGGCTCGGCTCCTTCGACACGCACCTGCTGGACACCTACATGAAGAAGAAGGTGCAGGCGGCCGGCGTACTGGCCGGTACGGATCCGCCGGAGTGGCGGCTCACCTGGCGGGTGGCGGAGTTCTGGATCAAACCCCCGGGCGAGCCACGGCAGTATGTGACGCTGAAGATCGCCGTGGAGGTACAGAGCCTGCGGGACGACGGCCTGTGGGAGGGAGCGTGGAGCGACCGCTGGCTCCTCGCGGGGCCCGCCATCGACAAGGACCGCGCCGACGCCGTCACGAACGAGGTGCTCCTCCTGGCGTCGGCGGGCATCAGGCAGCTCCTCGACGCCCGCGCCGCCGCGGCTCAGCCGGCGTCGACTCCGAGCGCCGGAAGCAGCTCCGGCAGCGAGTAGATCACGGGACCATCTCCGTTCTCGCCGTCCCCGTGGTTGTCCAGGTGCACGTAGGGAACGCCCGCGGCCTCCGAGGCCATGCGGTCGTAGCGCCCGTCGCCGACGAAGACCGCCTCGCCGGCGCCGACGCCGAGCCGCTCCAGGGCCAGCCACAGCAGGTCCGGGGCCGGCTTCAGCATTCCGTCCTCCCGGCAGAGCATCACGTCGAAGCTCAGCCCGAAGGTTGCCACCACCATCTCCATGGCCTCGCGGTGGTTGTTGGTGATCAGGGCGCGCCTGAGGGGCAGGCGGTCCAGCCCCTCGAACAGCTCCGCCAGCCCCTCGTTGGGGGTCGCGGCCACCGCCGCCTCCAGCTCGGTCTCGCGGACCATGCCGTCGGCGCGGCGGGCCTCGTCGGGCGACAGCGCGTAGATGTGCTCCATGATGCCGGTGCCGTCGGGCACGCCGACGCGCGCACGCAGGGTCTTCCAGTCGATGTGGGGGACGGTCAGGGTGCCGTCCATGTCGAAGAGGACCGCCTGCAGATTGTCGTTTCTCATGCCGCCTAAGTTGCGCCTCGGGGCCGTGGAGGGACAGGCCGGCAGCGGATGCCGAGAGGAGGCCGCCGCGGTTCCGGCCGCGGTTTGCGTCCCCGAGGCCGCGGTCCGTTGCGTAGGCCGGAGGCACCGACGCCAGCGCGACCGGCGGGATCATGGAACTGGTCGAGGCCCGCACCGCCGCCACACAGCAGGCGTCGCCGCCTGCCGCCGGCAGCGTTAGACCACGGGACCATCGACTCCGGGAGGATGTCCATGCGAAGACGAGTACTGGGCCGCACGGGCCTGCAGGTCAGCGAGATCGCCATCGGGGGCATCGGGCCCATGGGCAAGTACGGTCCCGTCGCCGCCGACGGCACCTGCCCGCGTGACCCGGGCCGGCCAACGGGTACCTACCGCGGCAACCCCCACTTCGAGGTCGCGCCCGAGGGATTCGCCCGCACCATGGCGCACGCCGAGGAGCTGGGCGTCAACCTTCTCGACACGGCCCCTTCCTACGGCCGCAGCGAGGAGGTCTTCGGCCACTACCTGCGCGACCCCGCCCGCCGCAGGAACTGGGTGGTGTGCACCAAGACCGGCGTCTGCGGCAGCATGGGCGACGGCGAGGCCCTGCGCAGCGACGAGATCGCCGCCCAGGCCGAGGCCAGCCTCGTGCGGCTGCAGATCGACGAGATCGACTTCCTCCTCATCCACAGCGTCGACCAGTACGGCGAAGGTCCGCGCGCCGTGGAGCGGATCATCCGCTCCGGCATGGTGGAGGCCCTGGAGCGGCTGAAGGCGGCGGGCAAGATCCGGCACTACGGGGTCAGCGGCATGCTGCCCGAGCTGACCGCGGCCGTCCGCACGGGGCTCTTCGACGCGGCCCTCACCTACAACACCCACAACCTGCTGGTCCGCGACGCGGAGAAGGAGTTCCTGCCCGTGGCGGCGGAGCAGAACCTGGGCGTGCTGCTCGCCGGCGTCTTTCACGGCGGTCTGCTCTCGGGAGACGCGGCCTGCCAGTCCCTGACCGCGATCGAACGCTTCTACGAGAAGGGCGACCCGGGGCTCCACGAGACCGCCCGGATCCTCGACGGCGCCCGCAGGCTCCAGGAGTTCGCCGGAGGGAGCGCCTCCGACCTGCGCCGCCTCGGCATCCGCTTCGCCCTCTCCAACCCGGCTGTCTCGTCCATCGTCTCGGGGATCCGCAGCGTCGCCGAGATCGAGGAGAACGCGGCCGCCGCCTCGCAGGGTCCGCTCTCCGATGACGAGCTGGCCCGGCTCGCGGAGGTCACCGTGGACCTGCCCGAGATCACCTGGCGGTCCCCGGCCGCGGCATGAGCATGGGACGCATAGGCAAGCTGGAGGCCTTGCGGAAGCGCTTCGAGGAGGGCAGCGTCCGCTTCTTCGCCAGGCACGGCGTGAGGCTCCACGGCTTCTTCGAGATCGGCGAGGTCCCGGCGGAGGCGGTGGCCGAGCACTCAGCCGGCGGCATCGTGCTGCCGGCGGCGGGCACCCGGTTCGGGCGCGACGAGGTGGCCAGCGCGACGCCGTCTGGCGGCGGTTCGTCGCCGACCCCGAGTGGCATGCCCTGCGCGCCGAGAGCGAGGAGCGCCACGGCGCCATCGTCGCGGAGGAGCGCACGGTCATCCTGACGCCGGGGGCCTGCTCGCCGATGCAGTAGCCGGCGGCCGCCCGGCCGCCGTGAGATCCGGTCTGCGCCCGGTGCCGCTCGCCGCGGGCCTACCCGTAGGCGCCGCTCGGCAGGAAGCCGAGGAGACGGCGGCGCCGGTCGTCGGCGCCCGCGTACACATGCTCCGGCATCTGGTAGTTCATGAAGGGATGGTACTTGTGGCCGATCACGCGCCGGGCGTAGCTGATCTGGGTGATGTAGCGCGTGCGGTCGCTCTGGTTGGGCGCGCCCCGGTGCCAGACCTGGTTGTTGAACATGATCACGCTCCCCGCCGGGCCGACGTTGGAGACCACCCGGTCCTCGTAGCCGCTGCCCTCCATCGGGTTCGGCGGCCCGGCGCCGATCAGGTGCGAGCGCGGCACGGTCTGGGTGGGCCCGTGCTCGACGGTGTCGACGTCGGTGAGGTAGTAGTTGCAGGTGAAGAGCAGCACCGGCAGATGGACGTTGTCGGGCGGCTCCCCGTGGGTCACCTCGAAGTGGGGGGGATCGTCCTGGTGCCAGCCGCTGATGCCGCCGCCGGTGGGCGTGCGGAAGCTGTTGTTGTGGATCACGTGGCAGTCCGCCGCCACCAGGCGCTCGGCGAAGGTGACGATCGGCTCCAGGTCGAAGAGCCGCAGGTTGGCCGCGCTGGTCTCGAACATACGGGGGTGGAGCTGCTTCCCGGTCCCCGCCTCGGGGCTGGCGAGAGCGCTCTCGAGATCCCGGCGCAGCTCGGCGCACCAGTCGGGGGGCAGCACGTTGCGCAGGAAGAGGCAGCCGTCCCGGTGGAAGCGCTGGATCCAGTCGTCGATGACCCCGTCGTCGGGGGGCTGGTGGGCGAGGCAGGACTGCTCTGTGGACAGTGAAGTGGTCATGGTGTATGGTGTTTCCCCTTGCCAGAGTCGGTCGGTGGCTGCGGGTCCAAGCTAAGCAGGATCGGCGGTTGGGGTCCAACAACCCGCTTTCACGTCATACCAACGAAAGGAATCACATGAAGAGTTCCGATCCACTTGAGAGAGGCCTCGCAGCCGGTGAGGCGGCGGCTTCTGCAGCGGGCACCACATCGCAGACATCCGGAGGTGGCGGGCGCATGTATGTGCGCACCCAGGGGTTTGGCTCAACGGATGCCGAGCTGCGTTTCCTGCAGCGGTGCGGCGTGCGCCACAAGGCGGCCAACTTCCCCTTCCACCGTGACCGCGGCTGGGTCCTGGAGGAACTGGTCCAGGAGAGGGAGCGCCACGAGGCCTTCGGCCTGTCGCTGGACATGAGTCTGCTGCCCATCTACCAGGAGTTCCCCAGCATCATCTACTGGGGCAAGAGCCCCGATCGCGACCGCGACATCGACCTCGTGTGCGAGATGATCCGGACCGCGTCGCGCGCCGGCATCGATTCGCTCCGCTACAACACTTGCGTCCTGCCCATCGACCGGACGGAGCGGGAAGAGGGCCGTGGCGGCTACTTCCACACGGCCTTCCGCCTGGAGAAGATCTCGGCGGAAGATCAGGCGAAGCTCACCGAGGTTGGGCGGGTCACCGCCGAGATGCACTGGGAGCGGATCGAGTATCTCCTCGAACGCATGATCCCCGTGGCGGAGGAGTTCAAGGTTCGCCTGGGCAATTCCCAGGAGGACCCTGCCACACCCCTCGGATACAGAGGCGTCGACAAGGTCCTCAATGAGTTCGAGGGCATGAAGCGCTTCATCGAGATCGAGCGCAGCCCGTACCATGGCTGGAACTTCTGCGTCGGATCCGTCGCTGAAGGGCTCGAGGATCCTGCCACCGAGATCTACCCGATCATCGACTACTTCGGCAGCCGCGATACGATCTTCCTGGTTCACTATCGCAACCTGCTGGGGGGGCGTTACAGCTTCCGCGAGGCCCTGCCCGACGAGGGGGACATGGACTTTCACCTGGTCTTGAAGGCCCTCAAGGACACAGGCTACTGCTACGGCATCGACCCCGACCACGTCCCGAGCACCGCCGACGACCCGAAGGGCCACTACCAGTCCTATGCCTACTGCTTCGGCTACATCAATGCCATGATTCAGGCGGTCTACGGGTAGGTCGTCCGATTGAGGGAGGGGAGGCTTGATGCAGGTCCGAATTGCTGACTCCGCCTCGGCGCTGGAAGTCGTCGGCAGCCTGCTGCTTCAACTCAGATCGGGATACGACTTGGGCAGCATGGTCTCCCAGATCAAGGCGCAGCAGGGGAGAGGCTACACGGTGGCGTATGCCGAGGAGGGTGGCCGGGCGATCTGTGCGGCGGGCTTCGTGATCGAGACCCGACTGGCCTGGGGAAAGCACATGTACATCGAAGATCTGGTCACCGACTCGGAGCGGCGTTCCTCGGGCATGGGCCGAGCCATGATGGATTGGCTCAAGTGCCATGCCCGGGAGAACGGGTGCGAGCAGATCCACCTGGACTCAGGCGTCCAGAGGTTCCCTGCCCACAGGTTCTACCTGCGCGAAGGGTTCAATATCGCCAGTCATCACTTCTCGATTGTGGGACTGAGATGACCAGGCGGAACGCCCGGTCTGAGTTGGAAGGGAGCCAGTAGGATGGGAGTCGACTTCGGTCTTCTGGTACTTGCTCCCCGTTTGGCTCTCTGGGTCCTGCTTCTGCTCGTCGGTGTCGAGGCACACCGAAGGTACAAGCTGGCAAGTCTGCCCTGGCTGGCCTTGTACATTGTTGCATCTTACGGAGTGGAAGTGGTCTGGGAGGCGCTCGGAGCCCATGGCATCCTCTGGGTCTTCTTGCATGACGCGGCCAGATTGCTTCTGGCCATTCTGATTCTGTCAGATGTACTGTTCGTGCTTTCGAAGGCCAACATTGCATGGGAAGGCAGGCTGTGGGACAAGCTCATCAGGGTGCGGGAACACAGCACTACTTGGGGGATCGTCATGCTCATACTACTGCTGTCGAGCGCAGCCTTGCCCTTGGTCCCCTGATCTCCGAGAGCCGGGGCCCTGCTCCCGTCTCGCTCCGAGCCTGAAGGGAGGACGTAGGATGGAACCGGGTTTGGGTATCGTTGCAGTTCTGGCTTGGGCTCCCACCCTTGTCCTGTGCGCTCTGCTTCTGATCTTCGGTCACAAGACAAGCCGAAGCTGCAAGCTCCAGAGTCTGCCTTGGTTGGGGGTCTACGTCTTCCTGTCGGTCGTATTGTCATTGTCGTGGCCTGTTCTGAGCCGCCACGGGATCGATAGCATGGGCATGGAACGCGTCCCCTTCGGATGGAGTGTGGCGGCCTTCGCGGTCCTCCTGCACTATTGCGGCGCCTTCCTCTCAAACCTGGCCGGACTGGTGCTGGGCATTCTCATTCTGGCCGACATGCTGTTCCTGCTTTCAAAGTCGGGTGTCGCCGTAGAAGGCGGACTTCTGAACAGGCTCATGCGGTTGCGTGAGTGGAGCACCATCCTGGGGGGCGCAATTGTCGTCCTGCTGTTGTCGAAGCTGAGCGTGGTGGCCTATCTGCGGAAATTGTGAGAACGGCCCGACAGTATGTCGCCGGGAAGGGCAGCGGCCTCTCCAGGTTTCCCACCGCACTCGAATCCGCCACGATCAGGAGGAGGACACCCATGTTGCGTCGCTCCACTGTGACCTCGTGCGTCATCTGCCTGTTTGCGCTCGCAACCGTTGCCGCGGCCATCGAGCAGGCGTCCTTGCCGGCAGTCTGGCAGGTCAAGCTGGACCCCGGTGACTCGGGCGTGGAGGAGCGGTGGAACGCCGCCGACCTTGACGACAGCGATTGGACCGCGTTGCGCACGGACGACTGGGAGGGTTGGGAGAACCAGGGGCTGACGGCAGAGGCCGATCTTGGCTGGTACCGCGTCCGCTATGAGGTGCCGGAGGCGCTCGAGAGCAAGAAGCACGTCTACTTGTATTTCAACTGCGTGGACGAGCAGGCCTGGGTCTGGGTGAACGGCCAGAGGGTTGGGGAACATACTCTGGTCAGCGAGGGGCTCGTGGGCTCAGAGAGCGAGAGACGCGATGGCATGTGGGTCGCTCCTTTCGCCCTGGAGATCCAGGAGCACCTGCGCGGGGAGGGACCCGACGTGTTTGCGGTGCGAGTTCAGCGGGGAGGGGATGCCGGGGGTGGCGTCTGGAAACCGGTGTACCTCTTTGCCAGTGATACACCGTTGGAACTCAGCGAGATGACCTCGCGCGCCGAAGCGATGAATGCCCGCACTCTCGAGGCGAAGGAGCCGACGGTTCAGTACGAGGTCTGGACGACGAACCCGTACGATCCGATCTATCCGGATACGCAGGGCACGGGTCAGGTCAGGATCACAGAGAAGGGCGTCGGCGCATCACATGCCCATAGCCTCACCGGCGAGATCCGCGCCAGGGGCACCTGCGGGGAGTACGTGCCCTTGGCCATCCACGTGCGCAACCACGGCGATACCCCACTTCCGGTACGTTTCGACCTGGCCGGCGTCCGCCACGAACCAACCGGGCTGCAGTTGCGCACGGATCGCGTGCAGGTCCACCTCGTGGACTACATCCTGACGCGTCTCAAGAAGCTGGTGCCTGATCCACTGCCGCTGGCCAACAGCGCCAACAGCCTGAGCCTCAGCCCCGGGGAGACGGGCAGTCTCTTCGTGCTGATCGATACGCGCGGCATGCCGGCGGGCCTGTGGAAGGGCCGCGTGCGTTTCACCCCCTTGCGCAGCGGCCCCAAGCTGGAAATCCCCTTTGAACTGGACGTGGCCCCGGTCGTTCTGCCGCAGCGGGTGCCGATCTGGGTCACATTCTGGTCCTACTCGCCGTCCCATGGCTGGATGTCCGAGGGCCGGGGACAGAACAAGCCCTACATGGACTTGATGCGGCGAACGGGCACGAACGTCGTGCAGATGTCGTACCGGGACGGGGCACCTCGGCCGATCCTGAACGAGAGCAACGAGATTGTGGGAATCACAATCGATGAGTTCGACCGGATGATGCTCCGCCGTGAGTTCACGCATCACGACTATCTGGTCGTCGGGCTCACGATCCGCCGCGGGACGAACCGCTGGGGACCGCACTTCCTCGAAGCCGAGCACGAGCAGTGGAAACGGAATTTCCTCGCCTACACCAGAATGCTCGCACAGCACATCCGCGGCAACTACGGCCTGGCCGATGATCGATGGGGTCTGTACCTGAATGACGAGCACATCGGTGACGACTTTCTGCCCCTCGGGAAACTGGTGCGGGAGGCCGACCCGCGCATTCAGATCTGGGCCAACCGGATCGAGGATCTCGAGACGACGAAGAAGGCCGAACCGTACATCGACGTGATCGTTCCCTACAGTCCGTGGCTCTCGGCGGAGGGACTTGGGTTCGGCCGCAACGACGAGGCCGAGAGGTTCTTCCTGGAAACAGGCAAACCGTGGTGGGCCTACCGGCACGCCTTCTGGACCAGCCCCGAGCGCGCCGCCATACCGCGCGCCAACCCGCACTCGCCGCACGACATGCTGCGCAGCCGGCCGTGGCTGGCCTGGAAGCTCGGACTTGACGGATACGGTTTCTGGGTCTTCACCGCGCCTCGGTGGTGGGGGCGTTACGATGGATTTCCCGACGTCGCCCCGAAGGGGCCGTACACCAATGTGGGCTTCGTCTACATGGGACACGATGGCCCCATCACCAGCCGGCGACTGGAAGCCTACCGCGATGGATGGGAAGACTACAAACTTCTCTGGATCGTAAGGCAGGCGGCTCAGATCGAGGGCCAGGACCCGCAGTTGGCCCGACAAGCGCTCGATGAAATCGATTCGGCGGTTGAACACGTACTGGCGGGGGCAAGCCAGGACAAGCTTGAACAGATGAGGCGGAGACTCATCGAGCACGCCATTCAACTGGCGGAGGCGGAACCCCTGAGCGCCACGATCACCGGCGTGGAGACAACGCGCCGCAGCGCCGTGGTTCGACTCTCATCGCCGCAGCCCGTGCGGGTCTGGACCTGGGTAAACCGCGGCCGCAATCACCGCCGATTCATCGACGCATCGCGCCAGACACACACCCCGAGTGTGACGATCGACAATCTCGTGCCCGGTGAGCAATGCAAGCTCACATTCGTCGTCGGCGGCCCCCACGGCCAGCAGAGGGTGCTGCAGCACGAAGTGGTCACGCAGGGTTGGTAAATACCCTCTCGGGAGGGAGTGGCCTACAGCGCGCCGGACAGCGCCAGGGTGACCCGGCGCATGGGGCGTATCTCGCGTTCGGACAGGATGTAGTGGTAGCGCAGCAGGTTGTCGGCGCGCAGGGTCAGCGTCGCCGGGCCGATGCGGCGCTCGACGAAGGCGTCCACCAGGTAGACCGGCAGGTGGTCGCGGCCGCACTCGGCGAACAGTCCTGACACCCTCTCGAAGCGGCTCGTGTAGCGGAAGGTGAGCCCGCCGCGGGTCATGCCCCGCGCCATGCCGAGGTTGGTGGTGACGGCGTGGCGGGAACGGTACGGCAGCGGCGCGGTCTGCCCGGGAGCCAGGTCGTCGTGACAGTACGGCGGCAGAGGCACCCCCTCGGCGAGGAACTCCTCAGCGTCGACGTAGGTGTAGGAGGCTTTCCAGAGCGCCCCGAGGGGAAGGGCCAGCTGCTGCTCCAGCTCCAGGCCGCGAATGCGGGCGCGGGAGATGTTGCGGAAGCTGGCCCTCGGGACGACCGTGGAAGTCGGGTCCGGCCGGGCCTCGATCAACCCTTGGAACTCGTTCCAGAACAGGGCGGCGTCGACGGAGAGGGTTCCTCCCAGGACCCGGCGGATCCCCGCCTCGTAGGACCAGCTGCTCTCCGAACCGAGATCGGGGTTCGGACAGACGAGGATTCCCGAGGCGTCGGCCTGCACGTGGATCTCGGTCACCGAGGGGGCCCTGAAGCCGCGGCCGGCCGAGAGCCGGATGGCGCCCGGGGCCGCTATCCATGACAGTCCCAGCTGAGGGCTGAACTGCGCCTCCGTGTGGGCCGCGATTCCGTGGCCTCCCGCCGCCGACCCGCACGGCCCGCCCGCGGGTGCGGCCTCTCCCGCGTCTCGGCGGTGCAGGTCGGCGCGCACGCCGAGGGTGAGCTCCAGGTCCCGGAAGGCGACCACGTTCTGGGCGTACGCGGCCGTGTTGAGGACGGTGCGCTGGCCGAGGAAGTCGGCGGGGGACCGCGCCAGGTCGTAGATCCCCGTGGCCCCGACGATGACCCCGCCGGTGCCGAGCCGTTCCCCGAGGTCGACCTGCATCTCGGTGCCGATCTTGTGTCCCGCCGACGCTAGGCCTCCGGCGGCCCGGGTGTTGTCGAAGTCGGTGCGGAAGTAGAACCCGCGCCACGTCAGGTTCGTCCCCGGATTCACGAGGTGGGTCACCTCGCTGTTGAGGTTGAGCTTCCACGAGACCGTGGCCGCGCCGCGGTCCCCTTCCGGCACCAACAGCGGGGTGGCGCGGTCCTTCCACTGCAGGAAGACTCCGTAGTCGTCGTGGGCCCAGCTGGCCAAGCCGGTCCAGCGGGTGCGTCGGCCGAGCTGGCGGGTCCCCTTGGCGAAGAGGTTGTAGCGGATCGATTCGTTGTTCTCGCGGTACCCCGTCCGGCGCTTGTGGCCCGCGGAGACGAGGTAGCCGCCCGCGGCGGTCGTGCGCGAGTGGCTCACGTCGACGCCGCCGAGGTACATGAGGTCCCGCCACTCCCAGGAAGGGTGCGCCGGCTGGTCGTAGAGGCCGCTCACGAGGCGGAAGCGGGTCTCGGGAAGCTCCGACGGAGAGCGGGTGAGCACGTTGATGACGCCGCCGAGGGCGCCGGTCCCGTAGAGGGCCGAGCCGGCCCCCTTGATCAGTTCCACCCGCTCCACCTCGGTGACGGGGATGGTGTCCCACTTGATGTCCGCCTGGTCGGCGGAGAGGGCGGGGACTCCGTCGAGAAGCAGGAGCACGCGGCTGCCGGTGCCGCGGCTGTACCCGCTCGATCCGCGGATGCTGACCTGACTGCCGACCTGGCTGACGCCGGGCAGATGGCGCAGGGGCCCCGACAGGGAGAAGGAGTTGAAGCCGGTCAGCTCGCGCTTGTCGGTCACCGACATGCTGATCGGCGCCTCGGAGAACAGCTGCGGCCTCCGGGTGGCCGTGACCACCACCCCCGGCAGCTCCACCGCGGACTCGTCGAGGAAGAGGACGCCGAGATCGAGGGACTCCGCCTCACCGACCTCGACGGGAACCGTGAGGGTGCGGAAGCCGACAAAGGAGACGACGAGAAACTCCTGCCCCGCCTGGACAGCGAACCGGAAGCGGCCTCCTTTCCCCGTGAGGGCCCCCAGCCCGCTCTTCTTCAGGTGGACACTCGCCCCGGGCAGGGCGGTGCTGTCGCCGGCCGCCGAGATCCGGCCGCTGATCTCGGCGCCGGGCGCGGTGGCCGGGAACGCGGGCGAGAGCAGACCGCCGGCCAGCAGCACCAGGAGGAACAGACGGGCCGTCATCACTCCTGTCCCGCCTGGGCCGCCTCGATCAGGCTCTCGGGCAGCACCGCGGTGCAGGGGGTGGAGCCAAGCTCGGGCGGATCGGCGATCACGCCGAGGTCGATGGTCAGATCGATGCCGCCGGTGACTGCGCCGGGAGTGACCTCGACCACCCCGGGAAGCGAGTCCCCCTCGACGTGGTAGCATCCGAGGAGAGAGGTGAAGTCCCAGAAGGCCTCCGGCCGCCGCCAGGCGACGATGATCCAGCGGTAGACCCCTTCTCTCTGGAGGGGCACGAAGTAGTCGTAGCTGCGGCTGCCGAGGGGGACGCCCTGGTCGGTGCCGCTGAGTCCGAAGAGGTCCGCCGGTTCCTCGGGCAGGTCGCGGTACACGGCGACCGCCACCTCGCCGATCTCCTCCGTCCACTCTCCCAGGAAGGTCACGGTGCCGGCGATCCCGGTGAGGGGCGGCTCGGCCTCGAGGCCGCGGTCGCAGGCCGCCGTTGCGAGAGCGGCGATCACCGCCGCGGCTGCCAGGGCCCGCGAGCGGTTGGCCCGCGGGTCTTGTCGACAGGGTGTCCTCGCCGTCTGCATTGGCCTCCTTCTACGGAGTCACCACCTGGTGGGCGGAATCCGCGCTCCAGCCGCAAAACGGGAAGATAGCCCGAAGAGAGCTCCGTCTGCTACCGCGGTTGCAGGACTGTGCGACTGTTCCCGCGGACACGTAAAGTTGTGGAAGAAGGACGAGGAAGATCCCATGGCTGCGGATGATGTACGAGGATGTCTGGATGGATGCCGAGGCGCGCATGCCTGGCCGCGGCTGACCACCGATCGCCTGGTCCTCCGCGCTTTCTCCCTCGAAGACGCCAAGGACGTGCAGAGACTGGCCGGAGACCGTGAGGTGGCCGCCACGACCAACGTGCCCCACCCGTACGAGGACGGCATGGCCGAGGAGTGGATCGGCGGCCACGAGGCCGCCTTTCAGAAGGGGTCGGAGATCGTATTCGCCATCACCCTGAGATCGGGGGGACTCGTCGGCGCCATCGGCCTGAGTATCAACGGGAAGCATCGCCGGGGAGAGCTGGGGTACTGGATCGGCAAGCTCTTCTGGAACAACGGTTACTGCACCGAGGCCGTGGGCGCGGTGGTCCGCTACGGCTTCGAGGAGCTGGGCCTGAATCGGATCGAGGCGCGTCACATGAGGAGGAATCCCGCCTCGGGCCGGGTCATGGCGAAGGCGGGGATGAAATTGGAGGGAGTTCCCTTCGAGGACATGGCGATCTACGCGATCCTCGCCTCCGATCTCGACCCGCCCCTGAACAGTTGACGCTTCGGGACATGGGGGGCTACCCTTCCCCGCCGCCATGCGGCGTCCCTCGCGCCCCCCGTCGATGGCCGGTGGGGCCCTCCTTCTCACGATCGTGCTCGCGGGAGCCTGCACCCCGGAGCCGGAACCCGGCCCGAGCCCGGGGGCGCCGCCTGTTCCGGCCTCCGAAGCGGCGATGACCTGGCCCGATCCCGACTCGACGGTGGCCTGGCAGTCCTGGGGGCCGGCGGCCTTCGACGCCGCCCGAGCCCGCGACGTGCCGGTCCTGCTCTACGTCTCCGGCCCCGGCTGCGAGGGCCTCTTCGCCGGTGACGAGGGGGTGGCCGCCTGGAACGCGGAGACGCGCTTTCTGCCCGTGCGCATCGATCCCGAGAGACAGCCTCACGTGGCGCGCCGCTACGCGCCGGCGGGATGCCCGTCGATCAGCGTCCTCGACTCCTCCGGGAGGGAGGTCGTGCGCGCCACCGACATTCCCGCGGACAACGTGACCCGGCTGCTGACGCGCATCCATCACCACCAAAGCCAGGATCCCTCCCGCCTGCGGGTGCCGCCGCCGCCGGCCTCCGGCCGCCGCCACCGGCACTCGGCGAAGAGCGTCCATGCCGCCGTGGTCTCCGACTATGACGAGCGCTTCGGCGGCTTCGGCGGAGCCCACAAGTTCCCCGAGCCGCAGGTGATCGCCTTCCTACAGGCGTGGGAGAGCCGCAGGGCCGATCCCGAGGCCGGGCGGATGGCGCGCCACACCCTCGACGCGCTGCTGGCCAGCCCCCTGTGGATCCCGCGGGGTGTCCTGAGCTACTCCCACACGCCCGACTGGACGACGCCGCGCCGGGAGATGAGCGGCGCCGCGCAGGCCGGCCTGCTGAGGGTGCTGGCCGCCTCCGACTCCTCCGCCCACCGGCAGGCGGCCGGGACCCTGTTCGAGATCCTGCGGCGGGACTGGTACGACGAGGAGCGGGGCGTCTTCCGCACGCGGCGGCTGCGCGCCTCCGACGGCCGGTGGTGGTCGGATCCCACGGTCTACAGCGGCGACAACCTGCTGCTGGTCCGCGCCCTCCTGGGCACCGGAGCCGCCCTCGGCCGGGAGACCGCCGCGCGGGAGATGGCGGCGGCGGCCGGCGGCTTTCTGCTGCGGGAATGCCTGGACGCCGACGGCCGGGTCCGCCGCGACGACGGACTGGAGCCCGCCGCGGGTCTGCTGAGCGACCAGATGCTGGCCTCCCTGGCCTTCGGTGATCTGGCCCGCCACGGCGGCCGAGACGATTTCGCCGATGCCGCGCGGAAGGCCCTCGAGTGGGCGGACCGTCACTTGTGGGACGAGGCCGCCGGCGCCTACGCCGACGCTCCCGACCCGGACGCACCCGGGGCCTGGCCGAGGCGGTACGCCCTCGACGACGACGGCCGGCGGCCGGCGGGACAGGCCCTGGCCGTCGAGGCGCTGCTGGCCGCCGGAGAGGCCGACCGCGCCCGGAGGATCCTGGAAGGCCTCCGCTACCCGGTTCCGCCGGCACGGCCCCAGGCGTCGATGGCCACCCAGCTGCTGAGTCTCGAGGACGGGGCGGAGCCGCGATGAAGCTGCTGGTCACCGGCGCCCACGGGCTGCTGGGACGCACCCTGCTGGAGACCGACTGGGGCGCCGACGCGGAACTCGTGGGCTGCGGCCGGCGTCCCGGTGCCGTGGGCGGACGCGAGTGCCGGGTCGTCGACCTGACCGAGCCGGGCGCCGTCGGCGAGCTGATCTCCCGGGAACGGCCGGACCGGGTCATCCACACGGCGGCGGAGACCAACGTCGATCTGTGCGAGACCGAGCCGGCGCCGGCGCGGCGGATCAACGTCGACGCCGTGGCCAACCTCGTGGCCGCCTGCGCCGCCTCGGGCTGCGGCGTGGTGCAGCTGTCGACGGACTACGTCTTCGACGGCGCCGCGGGACCCTACTCCGAAGAGGACGAGACCCATCCCCTGTCGCACTACGGGCGCATGAAGCTGGCGAGCGAGGCCCTCGTCCTCGAAGGGGGCGGCCCCGGCCTGGTGCTGCGTACCTTGTGGCTCTACGGCCACCGCAGCGGAGCGCGGCCGAACCTGGTCACCTGGCCGCTGGCGGCCCTGGCCCGCGGCGAGACGGTGCGCGTCGCCGCCGACCAGTGGGGCAACCCGACGCCGGTGGCCGACCTCGCCCGGGCCGCGGTCGAGTTGTGCCGCCGCGGGGCCGCCGGGTGCTTTCACGTGGGGGGCGCCTCGTTCATGACCCGGGAGGAGCTGGTGCGCCGCGCCGCGGCTTTCTTCGGGCTGGACTGCGGCCGGTTGGAGACGGTGACCACCGCCGAGGCCGGGCAGGCGGCGGCTCGGCCGCTGCGCTCCGGCCTGCGCACGGACCGGCTCGAGAGCGAGCTCGGCTGGGCCCCGGCCGACCTGGAGTCGGGGATGGAACAGATGGCCTCCGAAGAAGCCTTCCGCCGCGACTTCGCGGATCTCGCCGGCCTTGGGGAGATGCGCCGCAGGTGAACGACCGACTCTCCATCTCCCTCGTCGCTCCGACCTACAACGAGCGCCAGAACGTCGTCCTCCTGGCCGAGGAGATCTTCGGCCTCCTCGGCGGCTGCGACGACATCGACCTGGAGCTGATCATCGTCGACGACAACTCGCCCGACGGCACGGGTCAGGCCGCCGAGGAGCTGACGCAGCGGTTCCCGGTGCGGGTCGTGCACCGCCCGGGCAAGCTCGGCCTCGGCTCGGCGGTGATGGAGGGATGGCGCCACTCCGAGCGCCCCTGTCTCGGCGTCATCGACGCCGACTTGAGCCACGACCCGGCGATCCTCGCCGATCTCGTGCGCGGCCTGCGCGCCCACGACCTGATGATCGGCAGCCGCTTCGGCGAGACCAGCCGCGTCATGAAGTGGGCCCTGCACCGCAAGATGATCTCCTTCCTCGGCGTCGGCATGGCGCGGCTCATCACCGGGGCCGAGGACCCGCTCTCGGGGTACTTCTGCCTGCGGCGGGAGGTGCTGGGAGAGATGCGGCTGACCTCCGGCGGCTACAAGATCCTCTTCGAGATCCTGGTGAAGGGCCGTTACCGCTCCCACCGCTCCATCCCCTACGTCTTCCGCAACCGCCAGTTCAGCGCCAGCAAGCTCGACTGGCGGGAGTACCTGCTCTTCGCCAAGCAGGTCCTGGTCTTCGGGTGGCGGCGCCTCTTCCGACGCCGCCGCGGCTCCCCATGACGGCCGCCGCCGAGGTGGACCTGAGCGTCGTCATCCCCAGCTACAACACGCGGGAGCTGATGGAGCAGGCCCTGCGCACGGTGGACGAGGCCAGCGAGGGTCTGCGGGTACAGGTGATCGTCGTCGACAACGCCTCCCGCGACGGGAGCCAGGAGATGGTGGAGGCCGGGTTCCCCCACGTGGAGCTGATCCGCAACGACCGCAACCTCGGCTTCGGCGGCGCCAACAACATCGCCTTCGAGCGCGTGAAGGGGCGGCACGTCCTGCTCCTCAACTCCGACACCATCGTCGGCGCCGACACCCTGCGCACCCTGGTGGAGTTCATGGACGAGCACCCCGAGGCCGGCGCCGCGGGCTGCAGGATCCTCAACCCCGACGGCAGCCTGCAGCTCGACTGCCGGCGCGGCTTCCCGACGCCGTCGGCGGCGTTCTACAAGCTCACCGGCCTGAGCCGCCTGTTCCCGCGGAGCCGCCGCTTCGCGCGCTACAACCTCACCTACCTCGACCCGGAGGAGACGAGCGAGGTCGACGCCCTGTCGGGTTCGTGCATGATCGTGCGGGGCCGCGTCTTGGAGGAAGTGGGGGGCTTCGACGAGGACTACTTCATGTACGGAGAAGACCTCGACTGGTGTTTCCGCATGGGCCAGGCGGGATGGAAGATCTACTACGTGCCGGCGACGCAGATCATCCACTTCGGGGGAGCGAGCGGGCGCGCCGAGTCGATGCGCATCCAGTTCCGCAAGAGCTCGGCCATGTCGACCTTCGTCAGCAAGCACATGCGGGACCGCTACCGGTTCTTCCCGGTGTGGGCGCTGCACGCCGGCATTCTCGCCTACGGGCTCTACTCCTTCCTCGGCCACCTGGCGCGCACCCTTGCTCTGCCGGTGCTCGACGGGCTGCTCTTCCTCCTCTCCGTGCGCCTGGCCCTGCTGGTCCGCTATCACGCCGATCTGCTGCCCCTGATCGCCGCCCTGGAGCGCGTCTGCCGGGGCCTCGGCCTCGACGTGAACCCCACCAAGTGGGTGGCCCCGCCGGACTACAGCGACTTCCAGTGGCTCCTGGTCTACGTCGTGCCGGTGGCGATCTGGTCGGCCTGTTTCTTCGCTCTCGGCCTCTACGACCGGCGCCGCTACGCGCCGGGGGTGGCGGCCCTGGCGGTGACCCTGGGATTCGCGGCGGTGGTGACGACGGCCTTCTTCTTCAAGGAGTACAACTTCTCGCGCCTGGCCGCCGGTGCCTCCTGGGCCTGCAGCCTGGCGCTGGCCGCGGGCTGGCGCCTCGGGGCCCGGTGGCTGACCCGTTCCACCTCCGGCCGCAGGCTCGGGCGGCGGCGGCTGCTCATGGCCGGCACCGACGCCGCTCTGCGCGAGTTCGTGGAGTTCGTTCAGGCCCGGGGCGGGCTCGACTGCCAGATCGTCGGCTTCGCCGGAAGCAGCCAGGAGCGGGGCCGGGTCGTGTCGGGGGCTCCGGTTTTGGGGGTGCTGGAGGAGCTGAGCGGGCTGGTGCAGGAGTACGACGTGGACGAGGTCCTGTTCTCCGCCGATACGGTCACCGACGGCCTGGGCCACGTGCGCGGCCGCTGGCGGCGCTCCCCGCGCCGGCGGCTGGTGCCGGGCGGCCTCGCCGGCCTCGACCTGGCGCCGGAGTCGGTGGACGACCTGCCCCTGGTCGACATCCACTCCGGCTGAGCTTGATGGCCGCCCCCGCGGGGGCGTACCTTCACGGCATGACAGAACACGTACTGGCGGGCGGGCGCACGATCTCCCTGCCCATGAGCAAGGCCCTGGAGATCAGCCTGCGGAGCCTGAAGATCCGTTTCGGCCGTTCCCTGATCACCACCAGCGGCATCATCCTGGCCATCGCCTTCCTGATGTCCGTGTGGAGCAACAACGAGATCATCGGCAGCCTGCGGGCGGCCAACAAGAGCGACATCAACCTGCTGCTGCAGAAGAACGGCATCGAGACGCTGTCCTCCGAAGGCGAGGCCGCCGCCTCGGCCGACGCCATGGCCCGCCTCGAGGAGGAGCGCTCCAAGCAGACCTGGCTCATCAGCCTCTCCCTGCTGGTCTGCGTCGTCGGCATCGCCAACGCCATGCTCATGTCGGTGACCGAGCGCTTCCGCGAGATCGGCACCATGAAGTGCCTCGGCGCCCTCGACTCCTTCATCATCAAGCTCTTCCTCCTCGAATCGACCTTCCAGGGGGCGGCGGGCACGGTGGTGGGCATCGTCCTCGGTCTGTTGATGACCCTGGCCCTGGCCCTGCTCGACTACGGCATGTTCGTCATCGACTACTTCCCCATTGCGGGCATTCTCCAATCGGCCCTGGCGGCGATCGTCTCCGGCACCTTGCTGTCCCTCGTGGGCGCCATGCTCCCGGCGTACAAGGCGGCCAAGATGGAGCCCGTCGAAGCGATGCGCTCCGACACCTGAGGAAAGGCGGCTGACCATGACAGAGACGACGGAAGCACCGGCTGCGGCCACCGCCGGGGAGCGCAACGGCGCCGAGGACGAACAGCGCACGGTGGTGCGCACCCAGCAGGTCAAGAAGGTCTACCAGATGGGCGAGATCGAGGTCCACGCCCTGCGCGGGGTCGACCTCGAGATCTACGCCGGCGAGTACCTGTCGATCATGGGCCCCTCCGGCTCCGGCAAGAGCACCTTCTTCAACATGGTGGGCGGCCTCGACAAGCCGACGGAGGGCAAGGTCTACATCGACGAGGTCGACGTGGCCCAACTCGACGCCTACGAGCTGGCGTGGCTGAGGTGCCGCAAGATCGGCTACATCTTCCAGTCCTTCAATCTGATCCCGGTGATGACCGCCCTCGAGAACGTGACCCTGCCCATGGTCTTCGCCGGGCTCACGAGCGACGAGTCCCGCGACAAGGGGATGGACCTGCTCGGCAAGGTCGGTCTCGGCGAGCGCCACTCCCACAAGCCCTTCGAGTTGTCCGGCGGCCAGCAGCAGCGGGTCGCCGTGGCCCGGGCCCTGGCCAACGACCCGGCGGTGGTCCTGGCCGACGAGCCGACGGCCAACCTCGACCTGCGCACGGGCACCGAGATCATCGAGCTGCTGCGCAGCATGAACGAGAGCTTCGGCGTCACCGTCATCTCGGCGACCCACGACCACAAGATGCTCAGCGTCTCCGACCGCGTGGTGCGGGTCAGCGACGGCCAGGTCGAGCGCATTCAGCTGCGCGAGGATCTCGAGATCGAGACCGTCGCCGTCGGCGACGAGGAGACCTGAGTCCCCCGGGAGAGGCTCCCTCGCCCGACCCCCGCTCCTCTACCTGACCCGCACCCCCGCCTGGAAGACCGCCCTCACGTCGCTGAAGGCGGCCACATCCGCGGTCGGGTCTCCTTCGAAAGCCGCCAGGTCGGCGGTCTTTCCCGCCTCGATCGTCCCCACCTCGTCCGCGATGCCGGCGGCTTCCGCCGAGGTTCGGGTCGCCGAGACCAGGGCCTCGCCGGGGGTGAACCCGCACTCGACCAGCAGCTGCAGGTCGTAGTCGAGGTGGCCGAACTCGAGGGCCCCCACCCCGGAGTCCGTGCCGGGGACGATCCGTTCCTTCAGGCAGTAGTCGAGCATCCTCCGCATCAGGTCGATGCGCTTCTCCGCGCGCTGCTCCAGGTGGGCGAGCTGGGCCTGCTCCCCGGCGCCGAGGACCCCCCGGTCGCGCCGCTGCCGCAGCCGCACCATCCTCGGGTAGTTGGTCCAGGCCTGCAGGGTGGGGCTGAGCCAGATGCCGGACTCGGCCAGCATCTCGGCGACCTTGGGGTCGAAGCGCATCTGGTGGTCCGGGTCGAGGAACTCGACGTGCTCGATCAGGTCGATCCCGGCCTCCACGGCGCGCACCATCGACTCCTTGGCGCGGCAGTGGGCCGCCGTGAGCCGGTGGAACTGGCGCGCCTCCCCCACCAGCGCCCGCAGCTCCCCGGTGGAGTAGGTGGCCAGCCCCGGGATGGTGCCGGCCGTGCCCCCGCCGGAGGCCATCACCTTGATGTAGTCGGCCCCCTCGTGCACCAGCCGCCGCACCGAGCGGCGGATCTCCTCCTCGCCGTCGGCGATCTCGTTGCACATGTGGAAGTGGCCCCCGGCGCAGGTGACGGGGCGGCCGCTGACCAGCATCCGCGGCCCCGGGATGTACCCCCGCCGCAGTCCTTCCTTGAGGACGAAACCGACCCGGTTGCGGGCCCCGTGCTCGCGCAGGGTGGTGATGCCGGCGTCCAGGTGGCGGCGCAGGTTCATGGCCCCGATGAGCGCCATGGTCTCGTCGCTCTCGCCGAAGGTCTGGCCATAGGGGCGGCCGTCGCCGGGCAGGCTCAGGTGGGTGTGGCCGTCGATCAGCCCGGGGGTCAGGCAGCAGCCGGGCAGGTCGACGGCCTCGGTCCCCGGCGGCACCTGCCTCTCGACCGCCTCCGCCGGACCCACCGCGGCGATGACGCCGTCGCGCACCAAGACCGACTCCCCGGTTCGGGCGTTGCCGCCGAGGCCGTCGGCGAGCAGCCCGGGCCGGATGTGAACCGTCTGTGAGTTCGACTCTGTCATTCCGTCTCTCCTTTGGATTTCAGGGTTGCCTGCCGCTGTCCGCCCAGACCGCGTCGGCGTCGCGGATGCGGCGCCATACCCAGGCGAGCTGACTCCGCGAAGGGCCCGCCGACCCGGCCCGCACCGCCGCCACCGGCGCCGGCGCCCCTCCGGCGGCGATCTCACCGACGACGAACTGGAACACGTAGAGCGGCGCCAGGCCCATGCGCAGGTCGACGAGCAGGACCCGCCGCCCGTCGCCGCGCGCCGCGTAGTAGCCGTCGGTGAACCACTGCAGCCGCCGCACCGCCCAGCTCTCCGAGAGGGGCTCCAGCAGCCGGCGGCCGCCGTCGTGGCGGCGCAGCGCCGGGGGCCGGTCGACGCCGTCGGCCAGGGAGTGGTAGCCCTCCAGATAGTCCCCTTCCGGCGTCATCGCCAGGACCCGCCACAGGAGGCTGTTGAAGGGGGTGGGCGTGGCCATCAAGCGCTCCACCTCGACGCCTCCCGAGACCGCCGTACGGCGGCCCAGTTCCTCCACGTGGTGCTGGGCCGCGGCCGTCCACAGCAGGTAGGCCGTGCTCAGGCAGAGGCCCGCCGTGTTGCACCGGTGCGCCACCCGGCCCGGGCGCACCAGGACGGCGATCACCCCGGCCAGCAGGGGAAGGGTATAGGCGGGATCGATGAAGAAGATCGTCGACCAGGCGACCGGGGCCGTGGGCAGCGGCCACCAGATCTGGGTGCCGTAGGCGGTGAAGGCGTCGAGCAGGGCGTGGGTCCACAGGCAGGCGAGGACGAGGACCGACCAGCGGCGGCGGTCGCCGCGCACCTGGGGGTGCAGCCGGCCGAGGGCCCACACCAGGAGCGGCGCGGCGGCGGCCATCACCGGCAGGGAGTGGGTGAAGGAGCGATGGGAGGTGAACTCGAGGACGTCGTTGCCGAGGGGGATGAAGACGTCGAGGTCGGGCAGGGTCGCCAGGGCCGCGCCCCAGGCGGCGGCCTTGCGTCCGGCGCGGCGGCCGGCAACCGCGTGTCCGACGGCGGCGTTGTTGACCAGGACGTCCGCGGGCCCGTAGGCGGCTTCGGTGGCGGTGATCAGGTTGTGGCGGT
>JAJDTN010000061.1 GCA_022827165.1 Candidatus Latescibacterota bacterium | reverse complement strand
GGCAGGGTCACTCCGCCACGACCTTGATCTCCAGGCTCGCGGTGCCCGCCAGATAGAGGTCGACCTCCTCCTGGGCGGAGGCGGTCGGCTGGGGGCCCGGATCCGGGCCGAAGAACGTATCCCCGAAACCCCCTGAATCGGGCGGCGGCTGCCCTTCCGTCCCCTCCGCCGGAAGGGGCATGGCGTAGGTCACCCGCACCTTCAGCTGGACGTTCCCGTCCTCCTCGTTCAACCGCGCAATGGCATCTTCGAGCGTCTCCTCGAGCGTCTCCTCGTCGGCCCCCGGGCCGATGTCGAAGAGCCCGAAGAACAGCTCGCCCTCGCCGCCGACCTCCTCCAGGGACGCCGCGGAACCGGCCTCCAACTGGTAGACCCCGGGGGGAAGGGTGTCGGGCAGGTCGAGGTCGACCTCGATCTCCCGGTCCATCCTCCGGCCTACGCGCAGCGAGGTCGTGACCGTCAGCACCTCTCCCGGAGTGACGACGGTGTCGGCGGAGACCTCCACCACCTGGGCGAATCGAGGCTCGGCGATCACCTCGACGTGAACCTCCGCCTCCCGCACACCAAGGGTGTAGTCGTGTCGCGACACGAGTTCCGCGAGGGCGCCGAAGAGGTCGTATTCGGCGTTCGAGACCAGGGGGAACAGGCGCCCGTCGGGATCGGCGTACAGGCGCGATCGAGAGAGGGTTGCCTCGGTCCCCGCGAAGGAGATGTCCGTCGTCACACGGAGGCTGTGGTCGGCATCGTTGTCGAGCCGGTTGGACAAGGGCGAGAAGACGGCGACGGGCAGGAGGCCGCTCGGATTGACGCCCCTGGCGGGCATCCGGTGCACCAGCTCTTCCTCGGCCCCCGAGGGGAAGCTGTAGCGGCTGGTCACCGCCAGCAGTTCCGGCCCCTCATCGAGGACACCGCGCACGGCGGGCAGACGGTCCTCGGTAAGGGTGCCGCGAACCGTCGGGTTGAGGGTGGTGAACTTGAACGGCGCCGAGAGGTTGGAGATCTCTCCGAGGACCTTGGCCTCGATGATCGGCAGGTTCACCGCGCCGGCCTGGTCCATCGGATGCCCGAAGCCGTACACACGATCGCCGTCGACGTAGGAGATCGTCCCGACGGCGGCTGCCGTGATCTCTCCCAGCAGCACCCCGACCGTCAGCGGCCGGCCGGCTTCGAAGCTCTCCTGCCGCTCCTGGGTCAGGGCGGCGGAGACGGCCTCGCTCCATGGGAAGGACCTGTCCGCCGGCAGAGGCTGGGCGGGGTTGAGGCCCGTCACCACCTGGGGCACTTCCAGGGGGGTGATGCGGGCGCCGCCCCAGGTGGCGGCCGGTTTCCCCGCCGGCAGCGTGCCGCGCTCTCCGATGACCCACTCGATAGGCGTGGCGAAGAAGTAGTAGGGCGGGCTGTCCTGGGCGCCGAACCCGTAGGCGATGGCGCCCCAGGTGCCGTCCTCGGAGAACAGGGGAGATCCGCTCATGCCCTTGGCGATCCCTCCGAGCTGGATCAGCACCGGGTCGGAGGCCTCCACCATGATCACCGGCATGGGCGGCAGGAAGTCGTCCACCACGGCGACGAACCTCATCTCGAGATCGGCGAGCTCGCCGTTGGCGAACTCGGTCCGCAAGTAGACCGGCATGCCCTCGGGCCTGGAACGGACCGAGTCGATGGAGACGATGGCGGAGAGATCCCAGGGCAGCAGCTCTCCGCTCGGCCGCAGGACCTCGTCTACCGGGGCGGTCGGACCATCGTCCTCTCCGCAGGCCCACAGGCCGAGGAGGAGCAGCGGCAACAGCACGGTTCGGATGGACATTTCTTCCTCCTTGTTCACGTAAGCAATGGCTCGGGAGGTGGCGGCCCCTCACCCGCGGGGCCCCACCTTGAGGAACAGACGAGCCCTGACGGGATTGGTTCCCGTCCTGACGTTTTTCCGGGAACCGGCCGTTTGCCGTTTCCGGCGATACCGGTCAAATGGTTGGAACAGCCGGCCTCCGGGTGGCCCGGAGCGCCAGGGCGCGGCAGGGCTTCCGCCAGGCGCGAGCCCCGCGTCCGCCCTTGAGCCACTGCCGGCCAGGCCCTTCCTTCGGGCGCCGGAGGCCTGGCGATGAACGACGACCGAACCAGCGGACTGTCCAGCGGCGAGAGGGCCCCCGATTTCGTCGCCCCCCTCGAGGGGGCCGGTCCGGCGCGCTTCTACGGGCGGGCCGGGGGAAGGCCCGCCCTGGTGATCTTCGCGGGCGGGGTGTGCGCGTCGACGAGGGCGGCTCTCGACATTGCGGAAGCGGCCGCCAGCCGTCACCTGGTCGTGCCCGACGAGGCCGAAGCGGCCCCCCTGCCCGAGGTCGACCTGTTCCGCGACGACGGCAAGCTCCGGGCGGCCTTCCGCCTGCCGGAGGACGGGTCCGCCCGGGCCGTCGTCCTCGACCGGAACCTGCGCGTTCTCGACGGCTTCGACCTCGGCGGCGAGGCCGCCGCCGGCCGGCTGGCGAGTCTCCTGCGCCAGGCCTCGGCCGATGCCCCGGCCGCCACCGTCACCGCCCAGGCGCCGGTGCTGTTCGTCCCCCGCGTCCTAGATCCGGACCACTGCGAGCACTTGCGGCACCTCTGGTCCGGGGCCCACGCCGACACCGGCGTCGAGCGCTCGGCCGGGGGCCGCCGCCGGCAGGTGCTGGCGGCGGAATCCAAGCGCCGCCGGGATCACGTCGTCGAAGACCCCGACCTCCAGCGGCTGCTGACCCGGACTCTCGGCCGCCGGCTGCTGCCCGAGGTTCGGCGTCTCTTCGCCTTCGGCGCCGACCGCTTCGAAGGCTTCAAGATCGCCTGCTACGAGGCCTCCTCCAGCGGATTCTTCGCCCCGCATCGCGACAACCTCAGCCCGGCCACCGCCCACCGGCGGTTCGCCCTCTCCCTCAACCTCAACGACGGATACGACGGCGGCGAGCTGCGCTTCCCCGAGCACGGGGACTCCCTCTACCGCCCGGCGGCGGGGGAAGCCCTCGTGTTCTCCTGCGCCATGCTGCACGAGGTCGTGCCGGTTACGCGGGGCCGGCGGTTCGCCCTGCTCTCCTTCCTCTTCGGACCGCAGACGGCGCGCGCCGGCGGCGCACGGGCCGCCCCGCCAAAGTCGCCGCCGAAGCCTCCCGACACCGGAGAAACCTGAATGCGCATCACCGAGATCGAGGTCATTCCCCTGCGCGTCCCCTACGAGGACCGCCTGCGCCGGCGCTATCACCACTTCCAGATGGGCGAGGAGGTGACCGTCTACAAGTTCCACACCGACTCGGGACTCGTCGGCCTCGGCGAGAACCCCGGCCCGCCGCTGGCGGCGCCGGTGGTCGAAGCGTACGCCGGCACCGATCCCTTCGACCACGTCATGAGCACCGGCCCCTTCAACCTGGACATGGCGTGCTACGACCTGATGGGCAAGCATC
>JAJDTN010000282.1 GCA_022827165.1 Candidatus Latescibacterota bacterium | reverse complement strand
CATGGCCCTGCCCGACCGCGACGGCGACGGCGTCGCCGACGAGGAGACCGTCGTCCTCGGCGGCCTGCGGACCTGCGACGCTCTGGCCTTCTACAAGGGCGACATGTACGTCGGCGAGGAGCACCAGGTGATCCGGGCCATCGACGGCGACGGCGACGGCCTCTACGAGGAGACCGAGGTCCTCGTCGGCGACCTGCCCTACGAGGCCTGGCACGACACCAAGACGATCGTTTTCGACGAGCGCAACGAGAAGCTCTACGTCAGTGTCGGCTCCCCCTGCGACCTGTGCCGCATGGAGCCCGGGCACCAGTTCGCCGGCGCCAGCACCACGGACGTGCTTCCCTACCGCCCCGAGCGCGGCACCGTCATGGAGTTCAACGCCGACGGCACGGGAGGACGGATCTTCGCCACCGGCGTGCGCAACGTCGTCGGCATGGCCCTCCATCCGGTCACCAACGAGCTGTGGGGAACGAACAACGGCCACGACGAGGAGGGCCGCTCCCGCCCCCCGGAGTGGATCGACGTGCTGCGCGACGGCGACTTCCAGGGCTACCCCTTCGTGCAGAGCCACCAGGTCTGGAACGACTTCACCATCTCCCGCTACCACCCGATGCTGCCGATCACGCGGGAGGACACGCTGCTGGCCATGACCCAGAAGAAGCCGGCCGTCCTCGTGCCGGCGCACTGGGCGCCGATGCGCATCCACTTCTACACGGGCCAGCAGTTCCCCGCCAGGTACCGCAACGCCGCCTTCGTCGCCTTCCGCGCCGGCCGCGCCAAGCTCTCCTCCCACCCCGGGTACAAAGTGCAGGCCCTGTTCAGCGAGCCGGACGGCTCCGAGGCCGTCATGGCCGACTTCGTCACCGGCTTCCAGACGGGCACCACCACCAACAGCGTCTGGGGCTTCCCCCACGGGATCGCCAGCGACGCCGAGGGCAGCCTCTACGTCGGCAGCGACAACCGCACCACCGTGATCCTCAAGATCACCCACAGCCAGCTGCAGGGGGTCTGGGAGCACGACCTGCCTGAGTCGGTCGGCCTCGCCGGGCGGGTGACGCTGCGCGGCACCGTGCGCCTCGAGCGCCTGGCGGAGGGCGGCGAAGAGCCGCGGGTGACCGCCGACCTGAGCGCCCTCGGCGGACCCGCCGAGGTGGAGCTGACGCCCTTGGGCGACGGGGAGTACGGCCTCGAGGTCGAGCTCGTCGCCGGCGAGGTCGGCCGCCGCGACATCGTCATCCGCGTCGAGCAGCGGGCCGGGGAGCGCACCGAGTCGCTGCGCTTCGCCAGCACCGTGTACGTGCTGCCCCCGATCTGGAGCCACGACCTGCCCGCCGGCCTGACCCTCGGGGATCCCCTGGAGCTGCGGGCCACGGTGCGCATCGAGCCGCTGTCGGCCGACGGCGCGGACCCGCGGGTCACGGCGGACCTGTCGGCCATGGGCGGTCCCGGCGAGGTCCCGCTGAGCCCGGCCGGCGGGGACGCGTACTCGCTGCGGGCCGTCGTCGACCTCGACGTGCCCCCCGGCACCTACCCGGTCCTCGTGCGCTTCGAGCAGGAGGTCAGCGGGATCGTCTTCCGCCACGAGTTCCGCCACGACGTGGTGCTCTCGCCGCCCGACCTGCCGATCCTCGACGACGGCCTCGCCGGCGGCTGGCAGCTCCTCGGCGAGCAGGGCGCGCAGATCGTCGGTCCGACGGAGGCGGGACCCGTCTTCAACGGCCGCCAGTCGCTGGAGCTGCACCTGCAGCCCGAGAACTTCTGGACCCTCTGGCGGGCCACCGTGGTGCCGCCCTCCCCCGTGGACATCCAGGGCTTCGCCGGCCTGCGTCTCGTCCTCCACGTTGGCGCCGCCGCCATGCCCGGTCCCGCGGCCCTGTCGGTGGTCGTCGACGATCTCTCCGTCGACCTGCTGCGCCCGCCGTACGAGGTCGTCCCCGGAGACCCGGGGTGGCAGGTCGTGGAGATCGACTTCGACGCCTTCACCGTGGAGAACAGGTACGGCGGCCAGGACCGTATCGTCGAGGAGGTCGACGCGATCGTGCTTCGCGGCTCCATGGCCGGCACCCTCTACCTGGACGACGTGCGTCTCGTCACCCGCATCCCGGCGGCGCCCCCGGAGCCGCCGGAGGCGACCTCGGTGAGCGTGAGCCATGTCGGCGGCGCACCGGGCGAGTACGCGCTGGGTCCGAGCTACCCGAACCCGTTCAACGCCGGGACCGTGGTGCTCTTCGACCTGCCCGAGGCCGGCGAGGCCCGGCTGTCCGTGTACAACCTCGCCGGGCAGCGGGTCGTGGAGCTGGTCCGCGGCCGCCGCGAGGCCGGCACCCACCGCGTGAGCTGGGACGGGCGCGACGCATCGGGAGGAGCGCTGGCTTCGGGGGTGTACCTGGTGCGCCTGACCGCCGGGAGCTGGGTCGGCACGGAGAAGCTGTTGCTGCTGCGCTGACGCCTGCGGTGAGGCCCCGCCGGCGGCGGGCCTCAGTGGTCGGCGAAGGCCTCGAGGTAGAACAGCAGCACCGGCGCCGCCCAGTACGCGTACATCACGTGCGCCAGGCCGGCCCGGGCCGCCTCCTCGTAGCCGCCGCGCGCCGCCTCCAGGAAACGCGCCTTGCCGGTCAGATCGTAGGCGTAGGCGAACCCCTGGCAGACCTGGTGGACGTACTCGGGCGCCCAGTTCTTCTGCAGCGGGTTCCCCGAGTAGTGGGTGACGCCGGGCTTGCCGCGGTCCCCCTCGCCTTCCGGCAGCAGCCGCAGGCCCTGCGGACCGCGCTCCCAGTAGCAGGGCAGCGACCGTGGACCGCCGGTGTTCTCGGCGAGGACCGCGGAGGCCAGGGCGACGATCGCCGCCGCCGCCCGGCGGTCGCCGGTGGCGGCCCAGTAGGGCATCATGCCCTCCGTCAGGTGCGTGACCATGCCGCCGCCGTTGGCCATGTACTCGAAGCTCATGAAGGGCTCCACGTAGGCGCCCCGCCGCGGGCCGAAGCTGAGGGCGTCCTCGAAGAGCCGGCGCGCCGCCTCCAGCAGCCGCTCGTCGCGAGTCTCCTCCCAGACCGCCATCAGCGCCGCCAGGGGGAAGGCCTGGGCCCGAGCGGAACGGCCGCCGATGCCGCTGGCGCTACGCGCCACGTAGTCGCCGATGGCCAGGGCCGTCTCCAGGGCGTCGAGGTCCCCCGTCAGGTGGTAGAGACGCAGGTAGGCCTTCGGCGACAGCCCCTTGTAGTCGACGACGGGCGTCAGGTTGTGATGCCGGCTGGAGCCGAAGGCGCGCACGGCCCCCGTGGAACGGCGGCGGGGCGGCCCCGAGGGCAGTTGCGGTCTGGCCGCCCACATGGCCGGCGCCGCCGGGCCGGCGAGGGGCTCGTCGGCGGCGTGGTCGTGGACCGCGTCCACGTCCATCAGGTGCAGGACCATCGCCTCGCCCAGCCGGTAGAAGGCGGCGGAGCCGCCGAGGAGGTACTCGGCGAGCAGGGTGTGAGCCATGTCGTAGTAGTTGTTGTACCAGCCGTCGCCGTAGCGGCTGTCGCCGAAGTTGCGGACCCCGTACTCGTTGCCCCAGGACCAGCGGCCCTCGAGGGTGGCGCCGTACTTCTCCATCGCCTCGTGCAGCCGCGGGAAGGCTGCCGGGCCGTGTCCCCCCGCCGGTCCCCAGCCGCCGCTGCGGCGGTGCCACGGGGCGTCGAAGAGCCGCGGCGGGTGCTGGAAGGCCTGCAGGGCGCGCCGGTTCTCCTCGGCGTCGGCGGCGAAGGTCAGCAGGACTTCGTGGCGCTTGGCCTCGCCGGCGGCGAACCAGTTGTGGACGCTGGCGGGATCGGCCGGGTGGTAGAGATCTATGTCGAGCCGGTCCGTCCCCGGGAGGATCGCCTTGGGGAACTGCTGCCAGAACCAGCGCACACCGACGCCGAATCCGTCGCGACTCAGCAGGCCGTCGGGGCCCGGGTTCCCGCCGTCCGCCTCCAGGCAGCGCACCTCCGGCAGTCCCGCCCACGGCCGAGTCCCGCCGGGAGCCTGCAGCGAAAGCCGCGACAGGTCGAGCCGCCGGTGGCGGTCGGAGCCGTTGAAGACGCGGTAGCTCAGATGCAGGTACGGCAACCCCGCCCAGAGGGTGGCCCGGGTGACCACCGCGCCCAGGGTATCGCCGTCATCGGCGACGAGGTGCCCGTGGAGGCGCACGGTCGTGCGCACCGGCCCCGCCGCCTCCAGCACGTAGCGGCCGCCCCCGGCGACATGGCGCCGGCTCGGGCCGGGGGGCTCGGCCTCTTCGGCGTCCTGGGCCCGCGCCCTTAGCGCGCCGCCGAGGCTGGAGATCACCACGCCGCCGTCGAGGGCCACGTCCGCCAGCAGCGCCGTCCCGGGCGTCTCCGGCACCTTGAACCGCAGGACCCCGCCGTCGACGACGAGGCCCTCCGCCGTGCGCCAGTGCATCGGCGACGGAGGCGCCGGCCCCGCCTCGGCGTCCTGCCAGTGGAGGGTGTAGCGGCCGTCGTCGCTCTCCTGGCCGGCCACGAAGTCCAGCAGGAGCCATCTCGTGGAGCCGTCGGGCCAGCGGCTGAGCACGGTCGTCTGCAGCGGCACCACGGCGCCGCCGGGGTCGCGCAGGGCCACCGGCCGCCCCGCCGGCAGCATGCCCTGGGCGAAGGGCACGCCCGAGCGCACCGGGTAGCCCGTCTCCGGCAGCGGCGTTCCCGCGTCCGTCTCCAGGGTCAGCCCGATGGGGCCCTCCGCCGGGATCCCGCGCCGGCCCCGCTCCCACGCCCCCTGGGGGCGGGCCCCTTCCAGCCAGTCGTACGCCGTGGCCGCGGCCGCCGCCGAGTCCGTCACCGTCGCATCGTGGAGCACCACGTCGCCCCAGTAGGTGCGCGTCTCGAAGCGCTTGTAGGTCGACGGCTCGTACCACGCCGGGTTGTCCTGAGGCCGGAAGGCCTCGGAGCGGATGCGGAAGTAGTCGCCCTCCAGCTCCACGTCGCTGGCCACCCGGTCGATGACGCGGAAGGTGAGCTCGAAGCTCTGCCCGGGGCGCACGACCCAGCTCAGGTCGACCTCCTCGTACTGCCCGGTGCCGGTGTCGGCCACGTCCTTCTCCCACACGATCCGCCCGTCGACGAGGACCTGCTTGAAGCGGTGGCCCGCGAAGCCGGTCTCGGCGTACCAGTCCGCCGCCTGCGAGCGGTCGATCCCCCAGGCCTGGTAGTCG
>JAJDTN010000069.1 GCA_022827165.1 Candidatus Latescibacterota bacterium | reverse complement strand
CACCCCGGGGCTGATCGACATCCACGTGCACGTGTACGGCGGCTACGGGGGATGGATGTTCCCCGATCCCCACTCCCTGCCCAACGGCGTGACCACCGTCGTCGACACCGGCGGCTCCGGGTGGCAGGACCTCGACGACTTCGTGGCCACCATCATCCAACCCGCCTCCACCCGGGTCCTGGCCCTCGTCAACATCGTCGGCGCCGGCATGACGGGCGCCCCCGAGCAGGATGTCCGCGAGATGGAGCCCGGGCCCTGCGCCGAGGCCGTGCGCCGCCATGCCGAGCACTGCGTGGGCACCAAGTCCGCCCACTTCGGGGGCCCCGGGTGGGAGTCGGCGGGCGGCGCCATCGAGGCCGCCCGGCTCTCCGACTCGATCGCCATGATCGACTTCGCCCCCCAGCCGACGCGCAGCTACCAGGAGCTGCTCGAGCGCATGAGCCCGGGCGACATCCACACCCACCTCTACGCCGCCCACATCCCCCTCCTCGACGACGAGTCCCGGGTCAACGGCTACGTGAGAGAGGCGCGCGAGCGCGGCGTCCTCTTCGACACCGGCCACGGCAACGGCAGCTTCTGGTTCCGCATCGCCGTGGCCGCCATGGAACAGGGCTTCCCGCCCGACACGATCAGCACCGACCTGCACAAGGCCAGCCGCATGCTGCCCAACGCCACCATGCCGGTGACCATGTCCAAGTACCTCGCCCTCGGCATGCCGCTGCAGGAGGTGGTGGACCGCTCCACGCGGAAGGCGGCCGAAGCGATCCGCCGCCCCGAACTGGGCCATCTGACGCCGGGCTCCGAGGCGGACCTGGCCGTCTTCGCCGTGCACGAGGGCGATTTCGGGTTCGTCGACTCGGGCCGGGCGCGCATGGACGGCCGCCACAGGCTGGAGTGCGAGCTCACCCTGCGGGCCGGGCGGATCGTGTGGGATCTCAACGGCCGCAGCCGCCCCTCCTGGGACGATCTCGGCGACTACCGCAGCTCGGAGCAGGACCACCCCTGACGTGTTGACAGATCGGTGAGGCGGGGCGAGGTTTGCGTGCTCGCCCGGCCCCGGGCGAGCGGTCCATCGGGGGGAGATACCCAAGCGGTCAACGGGGGCAGACTGTAAATCTGCTGGCGTACGCCTTCGCAGGTTCGAATCCTGCTCTCCCCACCACTTCTCCTGCTGCACCCACTCCGAAGACTGCACCCCGCCGGCGGGCGGCGGCTCACCTGAGCCGGTGGCCGCGGATCGCCTCCAGGCGCTCCTGGTGGGCGCCGCGGTCGCGCTGCCACGCCTCCAGCAGGAAAGCCAGCAGGACGAGGAGCACGGCCGCCGAGCCGGCGGCGGCGGCGGTGAGCAGGGCCCTGCGGGGGGCGCTGCGCGCCCTGGGCGGCGTCGCCGGATCCAGTACCTGCAGGGTCGGGGTGTCGCGCGCCTCGCGGACTTTGGCCTCCTCGAGCTGGGCCCCGAGAAAGAGCAGGACCTCCTCGCGCATCTTCACCTGCAGGGTCAGGGCGGCGTAGTCCTGCATCAGCCCGGGCAGCTCCTTCAGGGGCGGGCCCAGGGGACGCCCGGAAGCGCCGGGAGCGCCGCCCATCCGGCGCGAGAGGTCGCCCACCAGCGCCCGCAGCTGCCGGTCGAGCTCCTCCACCCTCATGGCGAGGGCCTGGCGGTCGGCGTGGTCGGGGGCCACCTGCCGCGAGAGGACGCCGAGCTCGACCTGCCTCAGGGAGAGCTCGAAGGCGAGGCCCTTGGCCACGTCGACGGCGGCGGCGGTCTGCGCCTCGATGTCGACCACCCCGTGGGCGTCCTGGAAGTCGCGCAGGCGCGACGCGTCGGCGCCCAGTTCCTCGCGGGTGCTGCGCACCCGGCCCTCGAGGAACCCGCGCAGGGAGGACGCCTGCCGCTGCCGGTACTCGCGGTTGAGGCTGTCGAGGAGGGCGGCCAGGGTGTTGGCCAGGTCCGCCGCCAGCTCCGGCGTTGCCGCCGTCGCCCGCAGGACCAGGCTGCCGTCGTCGCCGAGCTCCGACTCCACCGCCTCCGACAGCCACTCGACGGCGGCGTCCCGGTGCGGGGCCTCGTAGACGCGCACCAGCTCGTGGCGGTCGACGGCCAGGCCGAGGAGCCGGCGGCTCTCCAGCAGGGTGAGGAGCCGCTCCGAGGGGATCGGCAGGCCCACCAGACCGGCCAGCCCCAGGGGCAGACCGCCGCCCCCCGGCAGCAGGGAGCGGCCGATCCCCACGGCCTCCTCCTCCGGGGGCAGCAGGCTGGTGCGCGCCGTCCAGCGCTCGGGCAGAAGCAGACTGACTCCGGCTGCGGCGGCCGTCGCCGCCAGGGTGCCGGCGATCAGCAGGCGCCGCCACTTCACCAGGACCAGCAAGTAGTCGAGGAGGTTGCGCTGCTCCATGCTCAGTTGCTCAGGGTCACGAACAGCAGCAGCACGGTGGCCACCTGGCTGGCGACCTGGATCCCCTGGGTGAAGAGGAGCCAGTAGTCCCGCGCCGGCTGCTCCTTGACCCAGATCCGGTCCCCCGGCTCGATCCGCTCCACGTCCTCCGCGTCCATCCGCTCCCCGGTGCGCGCCTTGATGACCTCCACGTCTCCCGAGGCCTGCCAGCCGAAGCCGCCGGCGCGGGCGATGTAGTCGGTGACGGTGTAGCTCTCGACGTAGGGCACGGCCCCCGGAAAGGCCGCCTGCCCGGAGACCAGCACCGTCCTCCGGGAGGCCGGGATGGTGATCACGTCCCCCCGGCGGACGAGGATGTTCTGGGACTCGTCGCCCTCCTGGAAGAGAGCCACGAAGTCGACCACCATCTGCCCCTTCTTCTCGCGGCTCTTCATGTTGAAGTAGCTCTTCTCCTCCTTGTCCCAGGCCTCGGGGGGGATGGCCAGGATGCGCTGGAACTCCGGGTCGCCCCGGTCGACCTCCTGCAGGCGGCGCACGACACGGGCCTCCGGCAGGGAGGCCTCCTGGGTGAACCCGCCGGCCCACTCGATGACCTGCACCAGCGGCACCCCTTCTTCCCCGACGATGTAGGGACCCGGCCTCGTCACCTCGCCCGTCACGGTGGCGGTGGACTCCTGGAGGTAGCCCTGGCGCATGCGCGCCACCAGCCAGTCCCCGGGCTGCAGGGCCAGGTCGGCGGCCGGATCGCCGGCCAGGGCCGCTTGCAGATCGACCGGCCGGGCGGCCTGGCGCCGGCCGTCGTCGTGGAACCGGAAGAGGAAGACTCCCTGCGGATCGATGTTGGGCGCCGGCCCCATGGACAAGGTCGCCAGGTCGCTGATCCGGTCCCCCTGCACGAACTCGACGATCCTCGGGTTGACCCAGGCCTCCATGGTGCGCACCGGGTGCTGTCGGGAGGGCACGACGATGATGTCCCCGTCCTCGACGAAGGGGTTGTACCGCGACATACCCGTGAGCTCGTAGAAGTCGAGGTCGACCCGCCTCGACTCGATCCGGGCGAAGACCTCCAGGTCCCCGGACCGGGCCCAGGCCTGCAGCTGCCGCCGCCGCTCCGGCGTCTGGCCGTGGGTGCGGATCAGCTGGATGTTGCGCCTGGAGCCGTCGTCGAGGAGGCCCTTCACCTGGCGGAGGACGGCATCGACCCGCAGCACGCCGTTGGCGACGGTGACGCCGGGCTCCTCCACGAGTCCGGTGACGGTCACCGGGAAGCGCCGCAGGGCGCTCAGCTCGGCCGTGATCCGGCCCTCGATGAAGTTGGCGCGGTAGGCGCTGTCCAGGGCGGCGCGGACCTCGCGCAGCCGGCGCGCCCCCACCTGGACGCGGCCCATCCGCGGGATGAACAGGCCGCCCTCGGCCAGGACCCGGACCTCCGCCGGGGCCTCCGCCTCGGGCATGCGGACCAGGAAACGGTCGCCGGGGCCCACGAGATACTCGCCGCTGCGCAGGACCTCCTCGTACGCGTCGATCCCGATCAGTGGCTCGGGCAGGGGCTCCTCGGGCTCCTCCGGCTCCTCCACCTGCACCTCCGCGCCCTCGCCGGCGGGGATGCGGATCGTCATCGCCTCCTGGCCGGGGGCCGGCCCCGGGGCGATGGCGAGGGCCGCGAAGGACAGCCACCAGGGAATCCACGTGCGGTTGCAGCCGTTCATGCCGTCACTCCTGCCGCTCTTCGGCCCGCAGGCCTTCCGTGTCCACGGCCAGGCTCAGCGCCCGGGAGCCGACACCCGCCTCCGCCCAGGCCGCCTCCATGGCGGCACCCACCCCTTCCTGCGCGCCCTCGGGCACGAAGGCCAGGACCGACGGGCCGGCGCCGCTGAGGGCGGCTCCGAAGGCGCCGGCACCGAGGGCCGCGGAGCGCACCTCCGCCAGCCCCGGCACCCGGCCGCTGCGGTAGGGCTCGTGGAGTCGCTCGTCCTCCATGCCGGGCCCCAGCAGGTCGAGGCGCCCCGTGGCCAGGGCCGCCGCCACCAGGCTGGCCCGGGCGGCGGCGTTCACCGCGTCGGCCCGGGGAACGGCGGCCGGCAGGGACCGGCGGGAGTCGGCCGTGGGCAGCTCGAACTCCGGAACGGCCACGACCACCGCCAGGCCGCCCGGCGGATCGAAGCGCGTGCACGCGAGGCCGGGACCGGCCCCGGAAACAATGGTGAAGCCCCCCTGCATGCAGGGCGCGACGTTGTCGGCGTGCCCCTCCGACGCCAGGCCGTAGTCGAGGAGCCAGTGGGCGTCCACGCGGCCGGCGCAGAGCACCTGCCCCGCCGCGGCGCCGGCCACCACGGCGGCGGCGCTGCTGCCGAGTCCGCGCGCCAGGGGGATCTCGTTCGCCGAGCGCAGGCGCAGGTCCGGCCCTTCGTACCCCCCGGCCCGGAG
>JAJDTN010000102.1 GCA_022827165.1 Candidatus Latescibacterota bacterium | reverse complement strand
GTCAGTCCGGCGAGGGGGGTGAGGTCCGCAATGGAGTTCGCGTCAAGGGACAGGCTTGTGAGGCTGGGCAGCCCGCCGAGGGGGGTGAGATCCGTAATGGAGTTTTCGCCAAGCGACAGCCCTGTGAGGCTGGTGAGCCCGGCGAGAGGGGTCAGGTCCGCAACGGAGTTCTGGTTGAGAGTCAGCCATGTGAGGCTGGTCAGTTCGGCGAGGGGGGTGAGGTCCGAGACGCTGTTGTTGTAGAGGGACAGCCATGTGAGGCTGGTCAGTCGGGCAAGGGGCGTCAAATCCGCAATGGAGTTGTCGCCAAGCCACAGTTCCGTCAGGTTGGTCAGTCCAGCGAGAGGCGTCAAATCCGAGATGCCGGCACGGGAGAGAACCAGCTCTGTCAGGTTGGTCAGCCCTGCAAGAGGCGTCAGATCCGAGAGATCATTCTCCCAGAGCCACAGATCGGTCAGGTTGGTCAGGCCGGCGAGAGGCGTCAAATCCCCGATGGAGTTGTCGCCAAGAGACAGGTCTGTCAGGTTGGTCAATCCAATGAGAGGTGTCAGATCCGAGACACCGGTGCCAGTGAGCGTCAGCCGTGTCAGGCTGGTCAGGCCGGCCAGCGGTGTGAGGTCGGATATGTCGTTGCTGTTCACATACTGGCCATCCACCTTGTCTATACCGAGATGCAACCGCGTCAGGCGGGCAGCGAATTCGAGCCCGGTCAGATCGCGAATGCCTGAGTTCGGTGCGTCAAGGCGGGTCAGGGACGCCATCTCATCGACGGTGATCGGCGCCTTCCCGCCCTTGCCGAGCGCCCCTGCAATGGCCGCGCGCAGGTTGGCATCGGGGATGGCGAACCCCACTTCGCCTCCCCTGCCGGTGCTGATCACCGGAGAATCACGGCCACAGGCGCCAAAGGCGAGAGCACCGACCAGGGCCAGGACTGCTGCCTGGGCCGCCCATTGCATGCGTCGGCCGCACCGGGAGCGGTGCGGCGCTGGCCGCGATGGCGATCTCAAGGGGCGAGGGCGTCCCACTGGGCCTCGCGGTCCGCATGGGGCTCGTTGACCACCTGCCTCTCGCCGTCGACGACCACCCTCCGGTAGGAGGTCTCCAGGTCCGCCGTCTCGTGCAGGACCAGGCCGTCGATGCGGCAGCGCCGCCCAGCCAGCACGATGCCGCGCAACTCCTCCGGCGTCGGGGTCCGCTTGGCGAGTTGGCCCTCCCTGTCGTGGAAGTGGCAGATCATGTTCAGCCAGGTGTAGAGCCTCTTGCCGAAGCGCGCCGTCGTGTCGCGCCAGACCTCGGCCACCGACGGGTCGCAGGGGTTGAGGCGGCTGGTGACCACCACCACCGCGTCCACGAGGTCCTCCCGGCACCAGCGGCTCAGGTCCAGGCGGGCCCGGTGCAGGGCGCGGCCGGGGTTCTCCCTCTCCGAGTGGCCGGCGATGAGGATGTCCGGCTCCTCCGAGGTGCTCACCCAGACGGGCAGGGACCCGGCCGCCTCGCGGACCTCCCTCAGCAGCATCGTGTACGAGTCGCCGCGGATTCTCTGCAGGCGCCATGCCAGCCAGGGCAGCTCGCGGATGCGCCCGGGCGGGGCGTCGACCCCGGTCTCCTCGCGCAGCTGCTTCAGCCACGGCTCGTTGTAGCCGAACTCGTCGTCCTCGGCCGGCTCTCCGGCGTGGCTGCGGAAGCAGACGAAGAGGCCGTCCACGCCGTACTCCCGCACCTCCGCGAGGTGGTCCAGGTAGTAGCGGCGGGCCTCCTCGCAGGCGTAGCAGGGGATGCCGGGGTGGCGGCTCGTGCCGTCGGCGCCGGACCAGTAGAGGTGGGGGCGCTCGTCGTAGAAGGGGGAGGTGTTGCGCACGCCCCAGTCGCGGACGATGTGGAAGTCATGCAGGGTCGCCCAGGCGAAGAGGCGGAGGCCGTGGCGCCGGGCGCTGTCGACGGCGGCCTCGAGGGGATCGATGCGCGCCAGCAGTTGCTCCCACGCCTCGGACTGGTCCGCCATGCTCGGCACGGAGCGGCTGCGGTAGAGCCCCCGGGCTCCGGCCAGGGTCCGCCAGAGGATCGTCCCGATGCCGCGGCGGCGGGCCTTCTCGAAGATCTCGTCGATGAAGGCGGCCTCGGCGGCCCGGGGGTCGTGTATGAGGAGCACGCCGTGGTCCAGGGTAAGGACCACCTCCCGGTCCGGCGCCGCGTCAGCTCTCGCGCCCGGGTCCGGGGGATGGGCTCCGGCTGACGCCACCGCCGTCACTCCCGCGGGGCGATCCGGAAGGCGTAGAGGCGGGCCCGGTCGAGGGTGAACCGCAGGCGCACCGCCTGTTCGCGCCAGGGAGTCAGATCGGCCGCCACGGCGTCCACGTCGTCGCCCTCGAAGATGGCCGGTTCCGGTCCCAGGGGCTCGCCCGCTTCGTCGGTCAGCTCGACGCGGATGGAGCCGCCACCGTCGGTGGCCGCGTTGAGGCGCACCTCGTCGCCGTCCACGCGGATGGGGCGGGTGAGGAGGTGGCCGCTGCCGTCGACGGGCTCGGCGTGGGCCACTCGGAAGGGCCGGCAGCGGGCGCAGGCCGGCTGGTACTTCGTCTGCTTGCCGTCGGCCCAGTAGCCCTCCCAGGTGGTGAAGTAGGGGGCCTCGGCGTGGTTGGGGCGGGTGCGGCGCAGCTCGTCCAGGTCCGTCTCCCGCGCCATGATCCCGTAGCCGTTGTGGCGGGTGTTGATCGCCGTGTAGTAGTACCACCACTGGCCGCCGAACTCGCTGTACTTGTACTGGTCCCGGATCATGCCGAAGTCGTAGGAGCCCGGGCCGTTGGACTCGATGAGGCTGCGCCGATGGCCGGTGAAGCGCTTGAAGTGCAGCAGGTCGCGGGTCCAGATCAGCTCCGGCTCCTGGGTCTGCTCGATCCCCCAGTGGAGCAGCACCGAGCCGAGGTAGAGGTTCCGCCGCGGGAAGGCCTGGTTGATCTTGTGCGCCCCCCTGGCCAGCACGGTGCGGCCCGGGGCGTCGCCGGTCGTGCCGAGACGCTGCATGAGCCCCATGGCGTAGAACTGCGACCCCAGGCGGTCGTGGCCGTCGGGCCCCAGGACGAAGCGGCGCTCGTAGGTGATGCCGTCGGCGGTGGACATGACCGCCAGGCAGCGCAGGGCCAGGTGCATGTTGTCGTAGGTGACGCCGTGGGGCAGGTAGGCGGGCGAGGCGGGGCGGAAGTAGAAGTGCAGGCGCCCGCCGTCCGACTCCTCCACGTGGCAGCGGATCGTCTCGCTCGTGTGCATGAGATCCATGCCGACGCCGAGGTAGAGGACCGGCTCCCGCGTGAGCACGAGGTAGAGGTCGCCGCGCTGCTCGAGGGACCAGAACTCCCCCTTGGTGGGGCGGAAGACCTCGCTCTCCTCGTCCGCGTCGCCCTGGAGGCTCCGGCAGTCGAAGGGGAAGTCCTCCTTGGCCGAGGCGATGAAGACGCGGTCCAGGTCGACGGGGCCGTCCCTCTCGGCGTCGTAGAAGCGGAACTCGGCGTGCTCCAGGGCGTGGGCGGTCTCCTCTTGCGCGGGGGTGGGTTCGCGCTCGTCGCTGAGAATGTTGTTGGCCGTCGAGCCGTCGTACTCCACGAGGCCGAGGGCCGGCTTCTGCCAGCTCACGCCGTCGTCGCTGACCTGCAGCATGCGCAGGCGGCTCAGCTCCTCGCGCCGGTCCTTGCGCTCGACCCGCCCGCCGCTGTTGGCGTAGACCGCCTCGTAGCGCCCGGCCTCGTCCTTCCAGGAGATCGACTCGATGCGCAGCATCTCCTCGTCGTGGGGCTCGGTGGTGGCCGCCAGGGGCCCGGGGCTCTTGTCCATCGTGTCGGGGACGAACTGCACGCCCTCGACCTCGTCGAAGCTGTAGTCGTCGACCAGCACCTCGGGATAGCCGGCCAGCTCCAGCACCTCCGGCGGCGCCGGCCCGGCGTCGACCTGCCGCCAGAGCTTGCGCACGCACCAGGGGCCCACGGGCTCGCCCTCCACCACCGGCCGCAGGCGGATCCAGTACTCGCCGGTGCCCCACCCGGCAATGGAGAAGGAGTGCTCCTGCAACTCGTGGGTGAGCTCCAGGCGCCAGGGGCCGGCCAGGGGGACGGTGCCTTCGCGGGTGGTGACGTCCACCTCCACCTCGCAGCGGCTGACGCGGTGACGGCGGATGCGGTAGAGGAAGCGGGCCTCGTCCTCGTCGACGAACAGGGCCTGCCGGGGCGCGCACTCGATGATCTGCGGCCGGGCGTCGACGGCGATGAGCCAGCGGTCGGAGGGGAAGAAGCCCCTCGCGTCGAGGGTGGTGGTCTCGGCGGCGATCATGCGGTCGCCGGCCATGAGCTGCACGTCGAAGCGGTACTCGCCCATGACCCAGCCGTCCTGCCAGAAGCCGTGCTTGGGGTCGTAGCGCCCGTCGTCGACCAGCGGATAGAGGATGGGGACGCGGGCCTTGCCGCCGCGCACCTCGACCTCGTTCACCGTCAGCTCCTGCACGTAGCCCTGGGGCTGGCGCACCTGCACGCGGGCCGTCAGGTCCGCCGCGCCCTCGGGGCAGTCCAGGACCAGGCTCTTCCACCAATAGTCGTTGTCGACGAATTCCATGATGTCCTCCCCGCCACATAATAGCCGGCCGGCGGATCTCCGTCATCCGCAGCGGGCGCGTACCGATGGGCCGTGCGGACCCCGCGCGGCTATGCACCGATCGAGGCGTGGATCTGCGCAAACATCCACGACTCGTCGGTCCTCTCGAGGACCCCCGTCATCCGCATCACGAACTCCTCCCTCGCCCCTCGCCATTCGAGCCGCCAGACCTGGCGCGTGTAGAACCACGCCACGTGGTCCCGCTCCTGCACGTCGAGTTTGATGAACTCGATGCTGAAGTCCTCCGTGCTGGCGGCGTGGTCCCGGTAGTACGCCGCGATCTCCGCGCTTCCCTCCACAACTTCGTCGGCGTCGGTGCCGATCTTCACGTAGTGCGACGCAGGCAGCATCATTGCAGTGAGGGTTTCCGCATCTCCCGTGACAAGGGAGTCGAAGTAGGCCTGCACCGTTTCGCGGGCGGTGGGCATCATCGGGTTCGGCAACAAGGCAGAGAGGCGGAGGCGCGGGCGACGAACTCGCCGGTGGACCGGCGCGCGCCTTGGAACTCCTGGAGGGGTCGGGTGGAACGATCTGTCAGCGGGCGGGGCCCCTGGCCGTGGACCGCGGCGGCGGGGCGCCCATCGAGCGCCCCGCCTTGGCGGCAGCTTACTCCAGGTCGAAGCGGTCGAGGTTCATCACCTTGTTCCAGGCCGCCGCGAAGTCGTTCAGGAAGGCCTCCTGGCCGTCGTCGCAGCCGTAGACTTCGGCGATCGCCCTGAGCTCGGAGTTGGAACCGAAGACGAGGTCGACCTCGGTGGCGGTCCACCTGAGATCACCGCTCTCGCTGTCGCAACCCTCGAACACGCCCGGCTCCGAGGAGGCCTGCCACCGGGTGCCCATGTCGAGCAGGTTCAAGAAGAAGTCGTTGGTGAGCGACTCCGGCCGGGCGGTGAAGACGCCGTGGCCGGACCCGCCGGTGTTGGCGTTGAGGACGCGCAGGCCGCCCACGAGGGCGGTCATCTCGGGAGCCGTGAGCGTCAGCATGCCGGCCCGCTCCACCAGCTGCTCCGCCGCCCCGTCTGCGTCCCGCGTGTAGTTGCGGAACCCGTCCGCCGTCGGTTCGAGGACGGCGAACGACTCTTCGTCGGTCCACTCCTCGGTGGCGTCGGTGCGGCCGGGAGCAAAGGGGATCTGCACGTCGTGGCCGGCGTTCCTGGCAGCCTGCTCGACGCCGGCGCACCCGGCCAGGACGATCAGGTCGGCGAGGGACACCCTCTTGCCGCCGTTCTGCGGGCGGTTGAAATCGGCCTGGATCCGCTCCAGGGTCTGCAGCACCTCGGCCAGCCGGGCCGGGTCGTTCACCTCCCAGTCCTTCTGCGGGGCCAGGCGGAGGCGGGCGCCGTTGGCGCCGCCGCGCTTGTCGGTGCCGCGGAAGGACGCCGCCGACGCCCAGGCCGTCGAGACCAGCTGGGAGACGGAGAGGCCGGAGGCGAGGACCCTCGCCTTGAGGGCGGCGGTCTCCGGTTCGCCGATCAGCTCGTGGTCGGCGTCGGGAACCGGGTCCTGCCACAACTGCGGCTCCGCGGGCACCAGCGGCCCGATGTAGCGGCTGCGCGGGCCCATGTCCCGGTGGAGCAGCTTGAACCACGCTTTGGCGAAGGCGTCCTCCAGGTCGGCGGGATTCTCGAGGAAGCGCCTGGAGATCGCCGCGTAGGCCGGGTCCTCCCGCAGGGACAGGTCCGTCGTGAGCATCATGGGGGCGTGCTTCCTGGCGGGATCGTGGGCGTCGGGGACCAC
>JAJDTN010000197.1 GCA_022827165.1 Candidatus Latescibacterota bacterium | reverse complement strand
ACGAAGGGCGGCTCCTGGGGACGATCGGCGACGTGGGAGCGATGTCGATCATGTCCGGCAAGTCCCTGGCCTGCGGAGAAGGGGGGTTCCTGGTCACCGGCGACGAGGAGATCTACGAGAGGGCCGCCGCCTTCGGCCACTACGAACGCACCTCGCGGCTGGAGCATCCGGAGCTGAAGCCGCTGGCCGGCCTGCCTCTCGGCGGCTGCAAGTACCGCATGCACCAGCTGTCCTCCGCCGTGGGCCGCGTCCAGCTCCGGCACTACCGCGACCGCATCGAGATCATCCAGGAGGCGATGAACCACTTCTGGGACCGCCTCGATGGCACCCCGGGGATCCGCCCCCACCGCCCGGCCGCCGGCTCCGGCAGCACCATGGGCGGCTGGTACGCCGCCAGGGGTCTCTACGTTCCCGAGGAACTCGGGGGGCTTCCCGTGGCCGCATTCTGCAAGGCGGTGAGCTCCGAGATCGATGGGGGCGGGTTCAGCGTCTCACCGGGGGCCAACATCCTGCTGCACCTGCATCCCGTGCTCAACGAGGCCGACGTGTACGGCGACGGCAAGCCGACGCGCATCGCCTTTGCCGACCGCGACCTGCGCCAGCCCCGGGGGAGCCTGCCGGTGACCGAGGGCCTGCCCGCCCGCTGCTACTCGATCCCCTGGTTCAAGCACAACAGGACCGGGGTGATCGATCAGTTCGCCGACGCCTTCCGCAAGGTCGCCGAGAACGCGGACCAGTTGGCGTGACCGGGGCGACGGACGGTCCCCTCGGCGCCCGCCTCTTCGGGTACGGGATCCTCTACCGCGCCCGCCTGAGGGGCGACGACGCCTCCGCCGCCTGCGATCCGCTGCCCGCGGACCCGGCTGAAGAGGCGCGGGCCCTGGCCGATGAGTTGCGCTGCCACCTGGAGGGAGGGGCCTCGGGCGCCGGCGAGAGCCCGGACGAAGCCGGTCTCTCCGTCCCCTTCGGGCGCTGCGGCATCGACGGCCGTCCTCTCGAGCATGTCCGCCTGTACCACGCGGCCCGGGCCTTCGTCGACGTCCTGACCCCGCAGGGGGCCGCCTCCCGGCCGGTGGAGGAAGGCCGCACGGTTCTCGTCTCCCCGGGGTCGGTGGTGCGCTTCCGCGCCGTCCCGCGGGCGGGGCACCGCGTCCTGGTGGCCTTCCAGACCGAGGACCGCACACCGCTCCACGGGCATGCGGCGCCGTTGACGAGAGCGGGGGAGCCGCCTCCCGCCGGAGCGGAGGCGCGCCTGCGCCAGACCACCGAGGCTTTCGCGGAGCTGTGGAAGTCCGGCGGGGGATCCTCCCTCGGGTCCTTTTTCGACGGGATGGCCGCCGCCGTGGCGGAGGACCCGGGCGTCGAGGCCGCGCGTCAGGCCGCCCAGGCCTCCGGCAGCTACGAGGCGGGGGCGGACCCGGCCCTCTTCGATCGGGCCCGGGCTCTGCTGACACCCGGCGTCCTGGAGCGGATCGCCGGCGGGGAGGAACCGCTGTTCCGGTTCCCCGGCATGTTCGGCGCCGTGGCGCCCTTGTTTCCGCTCCTCGACCAAGCGTGAGAGACCTGGAAGGGAGAGGCGAGAAATGCCACAGGGACTGAAGGACAGGATCCGCTCCGGCGAGCCGACCTTCGGGTTCAGCGCGCCGGTGACGGCCACGGCCGAGCAGCTCGCGCGGGCCCGGGACGAGCACGGGCCGTACGACTTCGTGGCCACGGACAGCCAGCACTCCGCCTTGAGCGAGCCCGCCCTCGTCGAGTTCTGCAACCGCGCCGACGAGGCCGGCCTGCCCGTGCGCCTGCGCATCAAGCACACGAGCCACACCTGCCTGATCGGCAACCTCCTCGACCTCGGGCCCACCGGCATCGAGGTGCCCCAGGTCGAGAGCCTGGAGACGGCGCGCGAGGCCGAGGCGAACATGTACTACCCGCCGCGCGGCGGGCGCAGCGTGGGGGGCGGGGCCCGGCGCCGGGCCCAGGACTTCGCCGACAGCCGCGAGTACGCCGACTGGTGGAACGAGAACGGGGTCCTCTGGCTCCAGATAGAGTCCCTGAATGCCGTCCTCCACGCCCACACCTTCGCCCTTCCCGGCGTCGACTGCTTCTCCTTCGGGCCCACGGACCTGACCTTCGACATCGAGACCCATCCCAACCCGCCGTACCGCCGGCTGGAGGACTGCGTGGAGGCGGTGGCGCGCAGCGTCGAGGGCTCGCAGACGGCGCTGTGCTACCGCAACGGCACGCCTGACACCCGCCGGCGCTGGGCCGATCTGGGGGTCTCGGTCTTCCTCGAGCGGCCCCCTTTCTGAGGGCGGGCATGGGGAGAGTTGCCATGGCCCGGCGTCACCGGAGTCTCCTCGCCGCAGCCCTGATCGGCGGCGGCGGGTCGGCCGTCCCTTCGCAGGCGGACGTGGGCGCCTTCATCGCTGTCGTCGAGTTCGACGACGCGGCGAGCCTCGAGGCGGCCCCGGGGTTCGGCCTGCGCTGGGGGCGGTCGAGCGGGACCCTTGGCGGCGAGACCTCCCTGATGGTCTCGCGCCCCGACCGCCTGTGACTCCCGCGCCAGTGGCACGGAGGGCGACGATGAAGAAGCGACCAGGACGGATGGTGAACCGGGTCGTGTGGGCGGCCTGGCTGGCCGCCGCCTGCGGCCAGAACTACAGCGACAAGCCGGCCGCCGAAGCCTTGGCGGAGAGGAACCTGACCCCTCTCGAGGAGATGCCCTCCACCTCTCCTCCAGGGGGGGGAGAGGGGCCCGTCCAGACCCTGGACGGGGGGATGACGATCCGGGTCCCGGAGGCCTGGCAGCGGGTACCCCCGAGCAGCTCGATGCGGACCGCGGAGTACGCCGCTCCTTTCCCCGAAGGAGGCGAGGGCGCCACCCTGGCGGTATTCAAGGGGAACATGGGCCCCGTCGACGCCAACGTGCAGCGCTGGTTCGGCCAGTTCAGCCAGCCCGACGGCAGCCCTGCCCGGGGCAGGCGCTGGACCCTGGAGACCGAGGGCGGACTGCGGGCGACGATGGTGGACGTGACCGGCACCTTCCGCGACGGCATGGGTATGGGCGACGCCACCATCCGCGAGGGATACCGCATGCTCGGCGCCATCCTCGAGGCCGGCGGCACCACCTGGTATCTCAAGTTCACCGGGCCCGCCGGGGCCGTGTCGGCCCACGAGGAGGGATTCGGCAGCCTGGTGCGCAGCATGAGGAACTGATCATGGACGGATACACCCATCTGGAGGACGAGTTCGGCGATGTCGTCGGCAAGGCCCGCCGCGGCCAGGAGCGGACCGTGGAGGAGGTGGCGGAGAGGACGGGGATCGCCGCCGGGGATCTGGAGCGTATCGAGGCCTACCAGTGGATTCCCCGCGGGGGGATCGTGGAAGGACTCGCCGAGGCCCTCTGCCTCCACGGCGGCAGGCTGCGGGCCAGCGCCGAGGCCGCCTACTTTCCCGCCAATCCCCTGGGTGTGCCGGGGGAAGCCCTCGACGTGAGGATGCTGATCCTCGGCGACGACTTCCTGATGAACGGCTATGTCGTCACCTGCCGCCGCACCGGCGAGGCGGCGATCGTCGATCCCGGGTTCCAGGGGGACCGGCTGCTGGAGGCGGCGGCGGAGTCGGGGGCGCGGGTGAGACAGGTCTGGCTCACCCACGGCCATGGCGATCACGTGGGCGACCTTCCCCTCGTCCTCGACGCCACGGGCGCCGGCGCCGCCATCGGCGCGGAGGACCTCGGCCTCACCGGGGGTCTGGCAGCAAGGATCGAGGGGCGGCTGCAGCCGGGTGGCCGCATCGCTCTCGGCGAGCAGAGCTTCAGAGTGGCCGCCACCCCGGGGCACACCCCCGGCGGCGTGTCGCTGATCCACGAGGAGGCCGCTTTCGTCGGCGACGCTCTCTTCGCCGGGTCTCTCGGCGGAACCCGGCGGCGGGCTGACTACGACGGGCAGCGCCGGGCGGTGGAGGGCGAGCTGCTGTCGCTGCCGCCGGGGACCACCCTGTACCCGGGGCACGGTCCGGCGACCACCGTGGAAGAGGAACGGCGGAACAACCCGTTCTTCGACTAGCCTCCGCCCGGTTGGCGGTTCAGCGTCCAGTCGTACTCCACGAAGTCGATGGGAACCTCCCCGGCCGAACGCAGGGTCCGGGCTTTCTCCTCAGGCAGGTAGAGGAGCAGGTAGTCGAGGAGGGTTGGGTCGGAAGGCGGGTCCTCCATTCGATGGCGAGGGAACCACTCCAAGAAGTCCGCTCCGTACCAGTCCATGATGCTCGAGAGGCGGAGACGGCCTTCCTCCAGCTTCAGGTGCGCCGGATCCAGGGCGAAGCGTCGAGTCTGGCGGTCCAGATGCTCGTCGAGATCGGCGGCGGCGTAGGCCCGCGAGTCCAGGGCGGGGCAGCCCACGGCGGCGCAGTTGACGGCGAAGTGGATGCGCGGGTCCCGGAAGCGCGGCCGGATGATGGTGTGCTCGATCTCGTCGAGGCTCAACGAATCCCCGCCGGCGACGAACCGGCGGACCCGGAAGAACCCGTGGAGCCCGCCCTCGGCCTCCTCGACGCTGTCGATGGGGAGGGAGTCGAGGACGCCGCGCAGGACGAAGGCGTTGTAGGCGTTGATCCAGTAGGCGAGAGCGTCGGCCTCGGAGGGAAAACGCTCCGGGCAGCTCTCCGGGCTGCAGGCGGCCAGACCTGCCAGGTAGCGGTCCAGGCGGTGAGGGTTCCGGCCCAGGCCGGCATAGTCGACCCGGCCGCGGTCGTCGACCCGGGCCACCAGCAGGCTGTCCAGGAGCCCATGGGAAAAGGGCTCGATGTCGGCTGGTGCCGGGCCGGCCAGGAGCAGCAGTCCGGCCACGGCGCGGGCACCTGCGTATTTCATGGGCGGAATCCCCTCCGGAGGCGGTGTCGGCGGCCCGTCGTCGGCGGTCAACGATCGGTCAAGGAGCGGCCGTGCGCCATCCTCCACCCATGACGCCGACCGGATCGATTCGGTTGCGCGGGGTCCGCGAACCCCCGCTGCCAGGGGGGGACCTGACGATCCCCCTTGGCCGGATCGTCTGTCTCTCGGGGGCGATGGGTGCTGGCGTGGAGGCCCTGGCCCACCGGGTCCTGCTGGCCGAGAGCCGGCGGCGCTACCTGCTGTCCATGTCTCCCTTCGAGCGGGCCCGCCTCGGCGGTGTCGGGGCGGCCGCCGAGGTCGACGGCATCGAGGGACTGCCACCTGCCCAGGCCCTGCCCGCCCCGCCCGGCGGGCGGACCGTGGGTACACAGTTGCACCTCTACGGCGATCTCTCCAGGCTCGCACGCGGCCTCTCGGAGATCCGCTGCCCGGGCTGCGGGGGCCGCTGCGCCGCGCTGGACGAAGAGGGGGTCGCCGGGCTGCTGGAGGAGCGCTTCCCCGCCCAGACGGTCTGGTTCGTGGCGCCGATGGAGCTGGAGGACGCCGCATCCCGGCCCGGGGTTCTCGACGAGCTGGGCCGCGCCGGGTTCCGCCGTCTGCGCGCCGGGACCCGTCTCCACCGCCTCGAAGAGGTCGACGAGGATGCCCTGGCCGAGGAGGGGCTGGAGGTCGTCGTCGATCGCCTTGCGCCCGGCGCGGCGCGGACCCGGGCCCGGGTGGGGGAGGCGGTGCGCAACGCCCGGGCCCTCGCCAGCGGCGCGAGCCTGCTCGTCGGCGAGAAGGACGGCCTGGAGGTCTGGACGGGGCCGCGCCTGACCTGCGGCGGCTGCGGCGCCGAGTGCGAAGAGCCGGACTGGGAGCGGGTGACCGCCGCGGAGGAGGACGGCCCGCAGTCCATCGAGCTGAAGGGCCGGCCCCTCGGTGGCTGGGCCCGGGAGGCGCGCCTCCGGCAGGTGGCCGATCTGGCGAAGGAGGCGGAGCCGAGGTGGCCCGAGCCGGCCGGCCGCCTGTTGCGGGCCCTCGCCGGGGCCGTGGATCTCGGACTGGAGGAACTTCCCCTCACCAGGCCCGTGGCCGACCTGTCCCACGGCGAGCAGTTGCTCCTGGGCCTGGCCGCCGCCGTCTCCGGCGGCCTGAGCGGCATCCTGCACATGGTGCTGTCCCCGCCTTCCGCCCTCGATCGGTCGACGCGCGACATGGTCGCCCGCGGGTTGCGCCGTCTCGTCGAGCGCGGAAACTCCGCGGTGGTCGTCGACGGCCATCCATCGGCGGGTGAGTGGGCCGACGAGGTGATCCACATCGGTCCCGCGCCGCCGGCAACGGCGGCGGCCCTGCGGGGGGCCGCCCGCCCGCCCGCCGCTCACGAGGTGCTGGATCTGGTGGTGGGGGAGGCGCCCGCCGGGTGCGATACGGGGCCCGTGCCGCCAGGGCCGGAGCTGTGCATCCCTCTGGGACGGCTGGCGCTGCTCGCCGGCCCCACCGGCTCGGGGAAGACCGCACTCCTTCATCTGATCTTCAGGGCCCTGTCCCCCGGGCGGGATGTCCCGGTGCGGCCGGTTCGGGCGCCGGCCGTCCGGCGCTGCATCGATGTCGGCGCCGAGGCGGGCTCTCCGGCGGGGGAGCAGGCCGTGCTCATGGACCGGCTCGGTGCCATGCGGCCCCTGGCGCGGCTGCTGGCCCGGGGGCCGGCGGCCGAGGGGCTCGGCCTCGAGCCTAGGAGCTTCCTCCTCGATCGGCCGGGCGGCCGCTGCAGCCACTGCGAGGGGGCCGGCGTGGTACGCCACCGGCTGGAGGTGATGGAGGACTTCGCCGCCACCTGCCCCCGCTGCGAGGGCCGGCGTTTCGGCGAAGAGGTCCTCCAGGTCACCGGGCGAGGCGTGAACGTGGCCGAGGTCCTGGCCATGACCGTCGAGGAGGGCGCCGCCCACTTCAGGAGGGAGCGCGGCGTGCACGAGCCTCTCGCGGCGGCGGTCCGCAACGGCCTGGCCGAGCGGCGGCTGGGGGAGGGGGTCGACGGGCTCGAGGAGGCGGAGCGCCTGCTGGCCCGCCTTGCCGGCCATGCGGTGAGGGCCCGGGAGGACGAGCTGCTCCTGCTCGACCGGCCCACGGCGGGTTGCCGGCCGGAGACGGCGGACCGGGTTGCGGAGGCCCTTCTGCAGTTCGCCTCGCGAGGGGTGAGCCTCCTCGTGGCCGATGGTTCAGGTGATCTGGAGGCCTTGGCCGACCTCGTGGTGAGGCTGCATCCGCGGCATTCTTGACGGTTTCGAGGGGTGGGGTATATTCTTGCAGCTGTTGATCTTTCCGCCGATCCCCCCTCGGACCGATGAATCTGGTTGAAGACCTGCGCGACGAGAGGATCTCCCATCTCGATCTGAGCGGATCCGTTCAGGTTTCGGGGGATCCCACGGTCGCCGAAGTCCTCGCCGCCATGCGCGAGGCCCGGGCGAGCGCGGCCCTCATCGTCGGCGAGGAGGGCCGCCTCGAGGGGATCTTCACCGAACGGGATGTCCTCCTCAAGGTGGCCGACGATCCGGCCCGGCTGGCGGCCCCGGTACGCGAGCTCATGACGCCCGACCCGCAGACGGTCTCCCCCGACGACACCGCCGGGCACGCCCTCCACTTCATGCGCGAGGGACACTACCGCAACGTGCCCGTCCTCGACGGCCAGGGCCGGGTGGTGGGCAATCTCAGCCAGCACGCCGTCATCCGCTACCTCACCGATCACTTCCCTCGAGAGGTCTACAATCTCCCTCCGGACCCGGAGTTGATCCCCCGCACCCGCGAGGGAGCCTGACCTCGTGGTTCCCACACCCCCGCGAACCATCCCCGTCCAGCAGGAGGATCTTTGATGGCCGAGACGCCGGCCGCCGAGCCGTCCGCCGTGCGTGACGCGACCACGCGCCGACACGATTCCGTCGTCATCCGTTTCTCCGGCGATTCCGGTGACGGCATGCAGCTCACGGGGGACCAGTTCACCAACACCTCCGCCGTCCTGGGCAACGACGTATCGACCTTCCCCGACTTTCCCGCCGAGATCCGGGCTCCGGCCGGGACCATCCCCGGGCTGTCCGGGTTCCAGGTCAACTTCTCCTCCACCGAGATCTACACCGCCGGCGACGAGCCCCAGGTGCTGGTGGCCATGAACCCGGCGGCCATCACCGCCAATCTCGAGGATCTGCGGCCTGGAGGGGTGATCATCGTCAACGAGGACGCCTTCACGCGCAACAACCTGCGCAAGGCGGGGTACGCCTCCTCCCCCCTCGACGACGACAGCCTGCGCGGATACGAAGTGCACCGCGTTCCCCTCACCACCCTGACGCGCAACGCGCTGGCCGACGTGGAGGGGATGACGACGCAGCAGAAGGACCTGTGCAAGAACGCCTTCGCCCTGGGCCTGGCGTTCTGGCTCTTCGACCGTCCCCTCGACACGACCCTGAACTTCTATCGGAAGAAGTTCGCCAAGCGCCCCCAGGTGGTGGAGGCCAACACCCGGGCCCTGAAGGCGGGATACGCCTTCGGAGAGACGTCGGAGGCCTTCTCCGGGCGCATGCAGGTGCCGAGCCGCACCGAGGTCGAGGCCGGGACCTACCGCCGGATCACCGGCAACGAGGCGGTCGTCCTCGGCCTGGCGGCAGCGGCCCACAAGGCCGGCAAGCCGCTGTTCTACGGCAGCTACCCGATCACCCCGGCCAGCCCGATCCTCGAGGGCCTGGCCGCCCTCAAGTCCTTCGACGTGCGGACCTTCCAGGCGGAGGACGAGATCGCCGCCATCGGATCGGTCGTCGGCGCCGCCTTCGGGGGAGCCCTCGCCGCCACCGCTTCCAGCGGCCCCGGCATCGCCCTGAAGAGCGAAGGGATCAACCTCGCCGTGGTCCTCGAGCTGCCCATGGTGATCATCAACGTGCAGCGGGGCGGCCCGAGCACGGGCCTGCCCACCAAGACCGAGCAGGCGGACCTGCTCGAGGTCCTCTTCGGGCGCAACGGCGAGAGTCCGATGCCCGTTCTGGCGGCGGCGACCTCGGCCGACTGCTTCGACCTCACTATCGAGGCCTGCCGGATCGCGGTCCGCCACATGACGCCGGTCTTCCTCCTGTCCGATGGCTATCTGGCCAACAACTCCGAGCCCTGGAGGATCCCCGACGTCGATTCCATCCCCCCCATCCAGGCCGCCCATCGGACCGACCCCGACGGGTACCAACCCTACATGCGTGATCCGGAAACCCTCGCCCGGCCCTGGGTGCTGCCGGGGACCCCGGGGCTGGAGCACCGGATCGGGGGTCTCGGCAAGCAGGACGGCAGCGGCAACGTCTCCTACGACCCCGAGGACCACGAGGAGATCGTCCGCATCCGCGCCGACAAGGTGGCCCGCGTGGCCGACTCCATCCCCGAGGCGGAGGTCTTCGGCCCCGACCGGGGCGACCTGCTGGTCATCGGCTGGGGCGGGACCTTCGGGGCCATCCGGGCGGCGACGGAGCACATGCAGCAGCAGGGCCGGTCCGTGGCCAGCCTCCACCTGCGCCACCTGAACCCCTTCCCGAGGAACCTGGGCAACGTCATCGGCCGCTACCGGCAGGTGCTGGTGCCCGAGCTCAACATGGGGCAGCTGGCGATGCTGCTCCAGGCCCGCTTCCCGGTGCGGGTGGTAACCCTCAACAAGGTTCAGGGGCAGCCTTTCAAAATCCGTGAGATCTCCGACAAGATCCGCTCCATCCTCGACTGACGAACCCGGCGGAGCCAAGCAGATGAACCAGGCCGTTGAATCGAAGCTGACGCGCAAGGACTTCGTCTCCGACCAGGAGGTGAGGTGGTGCCCCGGCTGCGGCGACTATGCCATCCTCGCGCAGATGCAGAAGGTCCTTCCGGAGGTCGGCGTCTCCAGGGAGCAGATCGTCTTCGTCTCGGGCATCGGCTGCTCGAGCCGCTTCCCGTACTACATGAACACCTACGGCATCCACTCCATCCACGGGCGGGCGCCC
>JAJDTN010000325.1 GCA_022827165.1 Candidatus Latescibacterota bacterium | reverse complement strand
CGAGGTTTCCCGCGAGGCATGCAACGCCTTCGAGGACAGGGTTCCGGCCGACGCCGCCATCATCGGGCGAGTCGACCGGGTTCACATCGATACCGCTTCCGAGCAGGCAGGAGAGAGATGACAGAGGCTCTTGGCATGTTGGAGACCGTGGGGCTCACGGGCATCATCGCCGGGGGGGACGCGATATCCAAAGCGGCGAAGGTGGAGCTGCTGGGCTGGGACCGGGTGGGCTCGGGCATGGCCACCGTCTTCTGCGGCGGTGACGTGGCGGCCGTGAAGTCGGCCGTCGACGCCGGCGCCCAGGAGGCGTCGAAGGTCGGGGAGGTGCGCGCCGTGCACGTGATTCCCCGCCCTCATTCCGACCTGGGGGCGATCCTGCCGTCGAAGGGAGGCGGGGAGGTGAGCGGCGTCCGCGCCCTGGGCCTGGTGGAAACCCGCGGCTCGACGGGTGTCATCGAGGCCGCCGACGCCATGGAGAAGGCGGCGGAAGTGGAGGTCGTCCGGGTGCAGGAGATCGGAGGCGGCTACATGACGGTCCTGGTCACCGGGGACGTGGGCAGCGTGCAGTCGGCGGTCACCTCGGGGGCGGAGGCGGCGGAACGAGTGGGCGAGCTCCTGACCCGCCACGTCATCGCCCGTCCGTCCGAAGCGGTCCTTTCCCTCTATCTGGGCTGAGGAGGAACGGTCATGAGTGCTCTCGGCATGGTGGAGACGCGGGGTCTGGCGGCGGCGGTGGAGGCGCTGGACGCGATGCTGAAGACGGCGGACGTCCGCTTCGCGGGGCAGAAGCGCGTGGGCGGAGGCCTGGTGTCGGTGGTGGTGGAAGGGGACGTGGCCTCGGTGAAGTCGGCCGTCGACGCCGGGGCCCAGGCGGCCCAGGCCGTGGGGGAGCTGCGCAGCGTGCACGTCATCCCGCGGCCCATCGACAAGCTCAAGAGCGCCGCCGGCATCTGACGGGGACCACCGTGTCCAAGGTGAGCGAAGAGCGGGTCCGCCGCATCGTCGAGGAGGTGGTGCAGCAGGTCGTCGGGTCGGAGTCCGCCCGGTCCCCCTCGTCGGCGGACGGGTCCGGGGCCGGGCTGTTCCGTTCCGCCGACGAGGCGGTGGCCGCCGCTGCCCGGGCGCAGAAGGCCCTCGTCGACGAGAGTCTGGAGCTGCGGCGCAAGATCGTCGAGGCGATCCGGCAGACGACCCGCGATCACGCCGAGACGTTCTCCCGCATGGCCCTCGAAGAGACCGGCATGGGCCGCTTCGAGGACAAGGTGCAGAAGCACCACCTGGCGGCCGATCTCACCCCCGGCGTCGAGGATCTCGAAGCGGTTTCCTGGACGGGCGACCACGGCCTGACGGTTGAGGAGATGGCGCCGTACGGCGTCTTCTGCGCCGTCACCCCTTCCACCCATCCCGTGCCGACCCTGGTGAACAACGCCATCGGCATCATCGCCGCGGGCAACTCCGTCGTCTTCAACCCCCACCCCGGGGCCAAGGGGGTTTCAGCCCACTCCGTGCAGCTGCTCAACGACGCCATCACCGCCGCCGGAGGGCCGGAGAGCCTGATCTCCTGCATCGCCGAGCCGACGATCGAGAGCGCCGGAGAGCTGTTCAACCATCGGGGGGTCCGGGTCATCCTCGTCACCGGCGGGGCTGCCGTGGCCCGGGCCGCCCTCGCCAGCCCCAAGAAGTCGATCGTCGCCGGCCCCGGGAATCCCCCCGTCGTCGTCGACGAGACCGCGGACATCCGCAAGGCCGCGCGCGACATCGTCGACGGCGCCGCCTTCGACAACAACATCCTCTGCATCGGCGAGAAGCAGTGCTTCGTCGTCGACGACGTGGCCGATGACCTCAAGGCGGAGATGGTCGCCTACAGCGCCGTCGAGCTCGACGCGGGTCAGGTGGACGCCCTGACCCGGGCCGCCCTCCCCCGGGGCGGGGACGGGCAGCCTCACCCCGAGCGCGAGTTCATCGGCCGCAATGCCAACGTCCTGGGCCGGGCCATCGGCCTCGATCTCGACGACCGGGTGCGGCTGCTCATCGGCGAGACCGGCGGCGACCATCCCTTCGTCAAGGTGGAGCAGATGATGACGTTCCTGCCCATCGTCCGCGTGGGCGACGTGAACGAGGGCATCCGCGCCGCCGTGGAGTCCGAGCACGGCTACCGGCACACGGCCGTGATCCATTCACGGAACGTGGAGAGCATGCACAACATGGCGCGCGCCGTGGACACCACCGTCTTCGTCAAGAACGGACCTTCCTACGCTGGTCTCGGTGTCGGCGGCGAAGGGTTCTCCACCTACTCCATCGCCGGTCCCACCGGCGAGGGCCTGACCACGGCCCGCACCTTCACCCGCCGGCGCCGCTGCGCCCTGGTGGACTACTTCCGCATCACCTGATCGATGCTCCTCGCCCAGGTGAAGGGTCCGGTGGTGGCCAGCGCCAAGCTCGAAAACCTCTCGGGCCGCAGGCTGCTGCTGGCCGAGGTCCTCACGGTGCGCCCCGACGGGCTCCACTCCACCGGCCGCGAGCTCGTCTGCGTTGACGCGGTGAGCGCCGGCCCGGGCGAGGTCGTCCTCGTCGTCATGGGCAGCTCGGCGCGCACCGCCCCGGAGTTGGGCGCGGTCCCCACCGACGCCGCCGTCGTCGCCATCCTGGAGGGACTGACCGCCGACGGCCGCCGGCTGGACCTGAGTCGGGTGGTCGAAGGCGCCGGCTGAGGCGGGGTGGTCGCCACCATCGACAGGGCACGGGTCGAGACGCTGGTTCGCGAGGCCCTCAAGAGCCGCCTGCCTCGCCACCCGGTCGATTCCGGCCGCCCGGGTCCGGGACCCCGGCTGATCGCCAACATCTCCGCCCGGCACTGCCACCTCGACGCGGCCGCCCTGGAGACGCTCTTCGGCCAGGGCGCGGAGCTGACCGTGCTCAAGCCCCTGTACCAGGACGGCGCCTTCGCCGCCGAGGAGACGGTGTCCATCTTCGGACCGCGCAAGCAGATGATCTCCAACCTGCGCGTCCTCGGACCCTTGCGCGAGGCCTGCCAGGTGGAGCTCGCCTTCTCCGACGCGCGCTTCCTCGGGATCGACGCCCCGGTGCGGCTGAGCGGTGACATCGACGGTTCTCCCGGGTGCTACCTCGTGGGGCCCGCCGGCGGCCTGGAGATGGGCCAGGGCGTGGTCCGCGCCGCCCGCCACGTGCACATGAACCCCCAGGAGGCGGAGTTCTACGGCGTCGCCGCCGGCGACCGGATGCGCCTGGTGGTCGACAGCGATCAGCCGGGAGCCCTCGAGGATGTGGTCGTGCGCGTCGACGCCGGTTCGAAGCTGGAGGTCCACATCGATACGGACGAGGGCAACGCCGTCGATCTCGTCAACGCCGCCAAAGTCGTTCTCGAGAAAGCAACGGCCGGTGGAGGCTCCGACGCGATGCTGAATACGGCGGGCCCGGCGAAGGCGGGCCTCTGACGGGTGGCGGACCGACTGCACATCTCCGAGGCCGTGGTCACCGCGGAGGTCCTGCGCGACCGCCACGACGGCCAGCAGGAGGTATCGGTGCCCGCCGGGGCGGTGGTCACCCCCACGGGGTGGGACTACCTGCGCAGCCACGGCCTGCGCCTGACCCGGGGAGAGCCGCCCGGACCGGGCCGGTTCCGTCCGGTGCCGCCGGAGGCGGTCCCCGAGGTGCTGCCTCCCGGCGCCGAGGGGGGAGTGCTGGCCCGTGGACGCTGCGATCACCCCGACCGCCCGTACGGCTGCAAGACCGAGGAGTTCGGCTCCGGGTTCGTGGAGCCCTCCTCCTGCGCCGAGTGCGCCGTGTACCAGGCCGAGGCGGCGGGACGGCCCAACCCCGGCTGCGACGGCTGCAACCGCCGCGCCGCGGCCGACCGCGAGGAGGAGGCCCTCGTGCAGCGTCTGACCGACGAGATCCTGCGCCGGCTGAAGGAGGACTGAGTCCGTGTCCGACGCCATGGGGATGATCGAGGTCGAGGGAGTCGCGGGGATCGTCGTCGCCGCTGACGCGGCCTGCAAGGCGGCGCGGGTCGAGTTGATGGGCTGGGAGTCGATCGGCGGGTTCACCACCCTCTTCCTGCGCGGCCCCCTCGGCGACGTGGGCACCGCCCTGCGCGAAGGCGAGGCGGCGGCAGGCGCCGTCACCGGCCACGTGGTCAGCGCCTGCCTCGATCAGCCTCAGCCCGAGTGTGCCGGTTTCGTCGGCTGCCCCCTTCCCCCGGGCGAGGCCGAGGCCGGCGCCCTGGGCCTGATCGAGACGCGGGGGTACGGCGTCCACGTGGAGGTGAACGACGCCATGGTGAAGGCCGCCGACGTGGCCGTGGCCAAGGTCCTCACCGTGCACAACCGCGTCGTCTGCAGCCTGATCACCGGCGCCGTGGACGCCGTCGAGCAGGCCATCGACCGCGGCCGCGAGCGCCTGGGCGGCAGCGAGTGGTTCATGGCATCGGCGGTGATCCCCCGCCCCCTGCCGTCGGTGCTGCGGGCCTTCCTCCTCTTCCGTCCGGCCGCCGGGGCAGGCTGATGGAGAGCGCCCTGGGCATCCTGGAGGTCAGGGGCATGACGGCCCTGGCGGCCGCCGTCGACTCGATGCACAAGGCGGCCTCCGTGCGCCTGGCGGGACACCACGGCATCGGCTCCGGCTGGTTGACCGTGATCGTCGAAGGCGCCACGGCCGACGCCCGCACCGCCCTCGAGGCGGGCCGGGAAGCGGCCGCCGCCCACGGCGAGGTGATCACGGCGGCGCTCGTACCGGGGGCCGACTCCGCCGCCCTCGAGTCGATGCCGCACCTCGGCGCCGCTCTCGAGCCCGGGCCCGGCCTCCAGGCCATCGGCCTCCTGGAGACGCGGGGCCTCGTCCCCCTGGCCGTCGGCGCCGACGCCATGGTCAAGGCCGGCGCCGTCGAGCTCCACGGCTGGGCCTTCATCGGCGGCGGCCTGGTGCATGCCGCCGTCAGCGGCTCGGTGGGGTCCGTGGAGGCGGCCGTGCAGGCCGGGGAAGGGGCGGCCCGGCGGGCGGGCGAGTTCCACGCCGCCCTGGTGCTGCCCCAACCGGCGGCCGAAGTGGGCGTCCTGCTGCCCTCCATCCCCCCGGGCGACACGCCCACCGCGGCCGCTCTCGGGATCGTCGAGGCCACGGGATACGCGGGCTCGGTGGCCGCCGTCGACGGCATGGTGAAGGGAGGGCGTGTCGACCTGGAGAGACTGACGATCGGCAGCGGGGGCCGCGTGGCGGCGATCGCCTCCGGATCCCTGGACGAGGTCGGCGCCGCCGTTGCCGAGGGCGCCCGCCGGGCCGGGGAGACGGCGGAGCTGGAGGGGCAGGTGGTGATCAGCGGCCCCGACCCGCAGGTCGTGTGCTGTTTCGCCCGGCCCGGGGAGTCCCCCGGCGCGCGCAACCTGGCCGGCCGTGCCCTGGGCCTGGTGGAGACGCGCACCACCGCCGGCCTCGTCAAGGCCCTCGACGAGATGCTCAAGAACGCCGACGTGGCCTACGAGGGCCGCTACAAGGCGGGCTACTTCCTGACCGCCTGCGTCGTCCGCGGAGAGACAGGGGCCGTCGACACGGCTCTCGAGGTGGCGAGGCGCACGGTCGGCCCCTACGGGGAGTTGGTAGCGGCCCACGCCATCCACCTGCCCTATGACGAGATGGAGATGCGCCTCCCCCACGGGTAGGCGTTCCAGGACATGGTGCGCATCGAAGATCCCGTAGTCACCGCCCGGTTGCTCGAGACCCGCCTCGGAGAGGACGACCGGAAGGTCGAGATCTCACCGGGCTCGAAGCTCACGCCCTCGGCCAGGGACCTGCTGCGGGCGCGGGAGATCGAGATCGTGCCGCCGTCCCCCGACCCCGGGCCGGGGGGCCCACCCGCCGACCCGCCTGGGGGCACCGAGAGGAGCCGCCGCTTCAGCGGGATCTTCACCGCCAACATCGTCATCTACGATGAGCAGGGGCGGATCTCCTACGGCGAGATGGAGCGCTACATCGCCTGGTTGATCGAGGCCGGCATCCACGGTCTCTACCCGAACGGCAGCACGGGCGAGTTCGTGCGCCTCTCCAGCGAGGAGCGGCGCGACGTGGTGCGGCTCATCGCCGAGGTCAACCAGGGGCGGGTGCCGATCCTGGCCGGCGCCAGCGAGGCCAACATCCGCGACGTGCTGCAGATGGCCGGGTACTACGCCGACCTCGGCGCCGACGCCATCTCCCTCGTGCCGCCCTACTACTACAAGATCTCCGACACCAGCCTCTACGAGTACTTCGCCGAGATCGCCCGCCACTCGCCCCTCGATATCCTGCTCTACAACATCCCCCAGTTCACCCAGGAGCTGCCCCTCGACACGATGGAGCGGCTCCTCGCCTTCGAGTGCATCTTCGGCACCAAGGACTCCAGCCGCGACCTGCCGCGCATCGTCAACACCATCGACCGCCTGCGTCGTCACCGCCCCGACTACGTGGTCCTCAACGGCTGCGAGGAGATCCTGCTGCCGGCGATCGTCATGGGCGCCAACGGCGGCACCACCGCCACCTCCGGCATCGTCCCCGAGGTCATCGTCGAGCTCTACGACCGCGCCGTCGCCGGAGACCTGGAGCGGGCCAGGGAGCTTCAGTACCGCCTCCTGCCCCTGATCAACCTCATGCTGCTGGGGGTCAACTTCCCCGAGGGATTCCGGACCGGCGTCGCCGTGCGCGGCTTCGACGCCGGTCCTCCGCGGACCGTGCTGAGCGCCGAGGAGCGCGACTACCTGCTTCGCCTCGAGTCGGAGATCGGCTGCGTACTGGGCGACATGGGCTATTCCGTGCGCGGCGCCCGGGGATGTCCGGTGACCCACCTGCCGCCCATCGTGGCCGGTCGCAGGCCCGCGGCCGGAGGCTGAGACGGTCCGGCGGGCGTCGTGAGCGCCGGGGACCGCGCCCGCGTCCTGGTGGCCGGCGCCGGCATCGTCGGCCGCTCCGTCGCCTACTATCTCTCCCGTTCGGGCGTCTCGGTCGTCGTCGCCGACCGCGATCCCTCGCCTTCCGCCACGACCCGGGCCTCCCTCGGGGTCCTCACCCGGCCCACCGGGGGGCAGGATCCGTTCTCCTCCTTCTATCGCGACGCCCACTCCCTGCACCAGAGGCTGAGCGAGCAGTTGCGCGCGGAGACCGGCCTGGATGCGGGCTGGCGGCCCCTGGGCGGACTGGACCTGGCTCTCGATGGCGGGGAGCCCGAGGCGCTGCGCTCACGCCTGGAGGAGAACCGGTCCCGCGGCGTCCGGGGGGAGTGGCTCGACGAGGGCCAGCTGCGGGAGGCGGAGCCCGCCCTGTCGGAGGCCGTTGCGGGGGCCGCCTTCTACCCCGGCGATCAGCGGGTCGACCCGCCGACTCTGGCATCGGTCCTGCAGAGGGCCGCCGAGGGCCGGGGCGCCCGGTTCCGCTTCGGCGTCGCCGTCGGCCGCCTGCGCCCGGCGCCCGGCGGGGTGGAGTGCGACCTGCACGAGGTCGGCGGTTCGAGGCGAGCCACCTTCGATGCCGCGGTGATCGCCGCCGGATCCTGGTCCGCGGACGTCGGCGGCCCCGAGGCGGGGCGGCTGCGGGTGCGTCCGGTGAGGGGTCAGAGCTGTCTCTTCGCCGGCGGTCCCGTGCGCCACGTGCTGCGCTGCTCCGGTGGGCACGTGCTGCCGGCCCCGGGAGGCCTGCTCGTCGGCGGCACCATCGAGGAGACCGGCTTCGACGCCCGCACCACACCGGCGGCGGGGCAGGAGCTGTCGGCCCTGTGCGGGCGGGTCCTCGCCCGACCCCCGGTCCTGCGCCAACAGCGCGCCGGCCTGCGCCCCAAGCCCCCCCGGGGGCGCCCTCTCATCGGCCCCGTGGCCGGCGCCGAGGGCCTGTGGGCGGCCACCGGCCACTACAGGAACGGCGTCCTCATGGGGCCCCTCACGGGGCAGGTCCTGGCCCGGTGGATCACCACCGGCGACCCGGGCCGGGAGATGTCCCCCTTCGGCGTGGATCGTTGACGGCCGTCGACGGGCCTCCGTACTCTCTACCGCACCCGCCAGAGCAACGCCACACTCAACCACCGGAGCCCTGCATGCCCCTGAGCACCGAGGATCTGATCGACGCCCTCGACACCGTCATCTCCATACCCATCGTCCCCTTCAAGGGCGGGCGGATCGACTACGAGGCCCACGGGAAGAACATCGAGTACCTCCTCGGCACCAGGGCCCTGGAGGGGGACCGCGCGCGGGTGGTCTCCATCGCCGGCACCAGCCTCGTCCACCACATCGACACGGACGAGCAGTTGAACCTGATGGAGTTCACCGCTGCCCGCGTGGCCGGCCGGGGGATCTTCATCTCCGGCGTGGCGCCCAACCCGCAGGCCGACGCCGAGCGGCTCATCGCCGCCCAGTGCCGCCTTGCCAACCCGCCCGACGCGTACCTGATCATGCCCCTGACCGGCGTGGCCGACCCGGAG
>JAJDTN010000050.1 GCA_022827165.1 Candidatus Latescibacterota bacterium | reverse complement strand
GACGAGGCCCACTACCTGAAGAACCACACCTCGCAGCGCTCGAAGCTGTCGACGCGGCTCGTCGACCGCACCGCCGGCGACCCCATGGTCCACGCCCTCACGGGCACGCCCCTGACCAACCGGCCCCGGGACCTGTTCCCGCTGCTGCAGCTCGTCGACCACTCCCTGGGGCGCTCGTTCTTCGGCTTCGCCAAACGCTACTGCGCCGCCGAGAAGAACGACTACGGCCACTGGATCACCTCCGGCGCCAGCAACGTCGAGGAGCTGGCCGTGCAGCTCCACGGCATCATGCTGCGGCGCAACAAGGACGAGGTCCTCGACCTGCCCCCGAAGGTGCGCTCCTGGATCGACGTCGACATCCCGGAGAAGGCCCGGGAGGCCCTCGACGAGGCGGTGCGCGCCTTTCTCGGCGAGAGTGGAGAGGCGCCCCAACGCGACACCCGGGGCCGGCGCATGGGGATCGGCATGCTCGCCTCGGCGCGCAAGCACATGGCCATCGCCAAGAGCCGCCATACCCTGGAGTACGTGCAGGGCGCCGTCGACCAGGGCGAGAAGGTCCTCGTCTTCACCGGCTTCACCAACCCGGGCCGGCGGTTCATGCGCCACTTCGGGGACCAGGCCGTGGCGGTCACCGGCAAGACCCCGGTCAACCAGCGCCAGGAGCAGATCGACCGCTTCCAGGAGGACGAGTCGGTGCGCGTCTACGTGGGGCAGATCCACGCCGGCGGCACCGGTGTCAACCTGACCGCGGCGCGCCAGGTGGTGTTCAACGACCTCGACTGGGTGCCCGCCAACCACTGGCAGGCCGAGGACCGCGCCCACCGCATCGGCCAGGCGGGCACGGTGAACGTGACCTACATGGTCGCCCGCGGCACGATCGAGGAGTTCGTGCGCACCGTGCTGGAGAACAAGGCGCGCATCGTCGACGAGCTGGTGGAGGGCCGCTCCCTCGGCGACCTCGACGCCGACGTGATGGGCGAGCTGCAGCGCATGCTCAGGAGGCTGGACGTGAGCGCCGACAGCCTGCGCGCCGGCGAGCACGGCCGCGAGCACCTGGCCGAGGTGCTGAGGGACGCCGGCGAGGAGTACATCCGCGAGCAGGGGGAGCGCCTCGGGCCGGAGACGAAGGCCGCCCTCGTGCCGGTCTCGGAGGGGGCGATCCAGGCCCTGGCGGCGGTCCTGGCCGGGCCCCGGGAGCGGGTCTACCGCATCGCCAGCTCCCGCGACCCGGGGGTGCGCTACACCCTCGAGGTGATCGGCGCCGACATCACCTGCGACTGCCGCGGCTTCCACTACCGCGGCGCCTGCAGCCACGCCCGGACCCTGAAGGAGAGCCTGGTGGCCGGCGGTCCCGTGCCGCCGGCCTACGAACCGGTGGAGGCGGCCGCGGCCCCGGCGGAAGCCGCCTCCCCCCCATGATCCCGCCATCCCCCAGCCGCCGGCGCCGCCGGCGCACGGAGATCCCATGACGACACTCGACGCCGCCGAGCTGAGACAGCTCGACGGAGACCACTGCTGGCATCCGCTGTTTCAGCACGGACCGCGAGGCTCAGACAACCCGCTCCTCGTCTTCGAGCGCGGCGAGGGCAGCACCCTGTACGACGCCGAGGGGCGGGCCTTCCTCGACGCCGGCGGCGGGTTGTGGAACGTCAACGTCGGCTACGGCCGCACGGAGATCTCCGAGGCCGCCTTCGAGCAGCTGCAGCGCCTGCCGTTCTACCCGCACTCGCAGATCAACGAGCCGGCGGCGCGGCTGGCGGCGCGGCTGGCGGAGCTGCTGCCCGGAGGGCTGTCCCGCACCTTCTACACCAACAGCGGCTCCGAGGCCAACGAGACCGCCTTCAAGATCGCCCGCCAGTGCCAGCGCCAGCGCCACCCCGGGCAGAACCGCTACAAGATCCTGGCCCGCTACCAGGGCTACCACGGCTTCACCTTCGGGGCCCTGTCGGCCACCGGGCAGGTCGGCCGCCGCCAGCCCTACGAGCCCCTGGTGCCCGGCTTCCTCCACGTCGATCCGCCGTACTGCTACCGCTGCCCCCTGAACCTGCGCTACCCGGAGTGCGGCCTCGCCTGCGTCGACGAGTTCGACGAGCGGATCCGCCGCGAGGGGCCGGAGACGGTGGCCGCCGTGGTCGTGGAGCCCGTCATCGGCGGCGGCGGCGTCATCGTGCCGCCCGACGACTACCTGCCCCGGCTGCGCCGGATCTGCGACCGCTACGGCGTGCTGCTCATCACCGACGAGGTGATCACCGGCTGGGGGCGCACGGGGCGGCTCTTCGCCTGCGAGCACTGGGGGGTGGCCCCCGACATCATGGTGCTGGCCAAGGGCATCACCTCGGGGTACCTGCCCCTGGGGGCGACGGTGGTGACCGAGGAGATCTTCGACGCCTTCCGCGGCGAGGCCGGCGATGGCCGCGAGTTCGCCCAGGTCTGCACCTACGGCGGCCACCCCGCCTGCTGCGCCGCGGCCCTGGCCAACATCGACATCCTCACCGGCGAGCGGCTGTGGGAGAGGTCCGCCGAGGTCGGGGCGAGTCTGCTGGAGGGCCTGAAGGGGCTCTCGTCGCCGGTGGTCGGCGAGGTCCGCGGCCTCGGCCTGATGCTCGCCGTGGAGCTGGTCGACGAGAGCGGCGCCCTGCTCGACGCCGGGCGCACGGCGGCGGTGAAGGGGGCCCTGCGGAACGAGGGGGTTTTGGTGGGGCAGATGAGCCACGCCGTGCGCGGGCCCAACAGCGTCCTGACCCTGTCGCCGCCGCTGGTCCTGGGCCGGGACGAGGCGGACCGCATCGTCGAGGCCTTCGAGCGGGCCCTGCCCGGCTGAAGGCGGGACCGCCGCCTCAGGCGTAGCCCAGGGCCTCCAGCTGCTCCTCGTCGAAGCCCATGTAGTGGGCGATCTCGTGGACGAGGGTGATCTCCAGCTCCTCCTCCAGGTCGGCGAGGTCGGGGAAGTCGTACTCCAGGGCGGCCTGGTAGATGCGGATGACGGCGGGCAGGTCGCCGGAGTCCTCCACCCGGCGCTCGGGCAGCGGCGTGCCGGAGAACAGTCCGTACACGTAGGTCTCCGGGTCGCCGTACATCTCGTCCATCAGCTCCCGGTCGGGCCAGTCCTCGACGATGACGGCGAGGTTGTCCATCGCCTCCCGGAAGGGCTCGGGGATGCGGGCCAGGGCGGCCTCCACCAGCGCCTCGAAGCGCTTGCGGTTCACGGCTTGTCCGGTCCTATCGCAGCAGGAGCATCCGCCGGCGCAGGTAGAGACCGCCGACGAAGAGCTCGCAGTAGTAGTAGCCGCTGGCCGCCCGCAGGCCGCGCTCGTCGCGGCCGTCCCACTCGATCTGGAACACCCCCGGCGCCGCCTCCTGGTCGAGCAGGCGGCGCACCAGGCCGCCGAGGAGGGTGCGCACCTCCAGGGTCATGGGGCCGCTGCCGCCGAGGGAGGCCGGCAGGGGGGGCACGCTGAACTCGATGACCGTGGTCTCGATGAAAGGGTTCGGGTAGTTCTGGGCCAGCTCGAAACCGACGGGCCGCCGCGGGTCGGAGTTGAGGAAGGGGTTCCAGTCCACCGGGCCCGCCATGCGGGTCTCGATCTCCCCGGCCTCGGCCGTTCCCCACCAGTTGCGCCGCGCGTCGATGCGGTGGGGCGTGGTGTTGACCACCAGGACCCCGGCCTCGACGACGGTGTTGAGCTGCAGGCGCAGGGGCACCGGGAAGCCCTCGGCCACGACCACCGTGTCGACCTGGGCGAAGCGGTTGCGCAGGATCCGGGGCGCCGCGTGGGTGGACCGCAGGGCCAGCCGGTAGCCGGCCAGGTCGTTGCCCTCCAGCAGCACGGCCTCGGAGCGGCGCAGGTGCAGACCCAGCCCGGACCCGGAGAAGCGGTTGCCGTTGATGGTTCCCCGGGCCCCGTTCTCCATCACCAGGTCGGGGCCGGCCGAACCGGGGCCGTTCTCCCGCAGGTCCGAACCGGAGAGAAGCAGGAAGCCGCCCTCGCAGACGAGCCCCTGTCCACAGTGGCGCACCGAGAGGTCGTCGGCTTCGACGGGGGCGCCGCCGCGGAGGGCGATCCCCGCGCCGCCGGCGCCGGTCACCTCGACGCCGTGGAGGCGGACCGGACCGTCGACGGACTCCAGGAGCAGACCCGTGGCCGCCGGGTGCCGGATCTCCACCCTCGACAGGTTCTGCTGGCGCCCCGCCCCCTGGATGGTCAGGCCGTCGGTGGCGTGCTCGATGGCGACCTCGTGCAGGTCCAGGCCGCCGCTGGCCGAGACCTGGATGCCTCCCCAGTCCCCGGGGGCCGGCTGCGCCGCGGCGGAGGCGAAGAGCACGGGGCCGGTGGTGGTCAGGACGCCGTCGACGACGATCTGCCCCCGGTCGGGGTCGGTGCCGGCGCCGAGGCCGTCGGGCCCGACGAGGACGACGGTGCCGGCCTCCATGTGCAGGGCGGAGCCCGCGGGGACGCGCACGTCGCCGACGACCTCCACCGTGTCCCGCCACACCAGGTCGCGGACCCGCCCCGCCCGCCTCGGGTCCTCCACGGTCAGGTCGGCGGCGAAGCCGTCGGCGGTGCGCCGGATGCGGTTGACGTTCACCCGGTTGAGAGCCGGATTGGTCAGCGGCGACAGCTCGGTGAAGCGGACCCCGTCGTAGGGGTCGGTGGCGTCGCCCAGGTTGCCGGCGTGGGTCTCGTTGTACCCGGCGTCGAGGGACCAGAAGTCGAGGTTGTCCCCGCCCAGGGACGCCGATGGGCCGGTGCCGAGGGGAAAGCCGGCGTCGGTGTAGCGTCCGTCGGCGCAGACCAGGTCGACGAGCTTGCGCCGCTCCAGATCGTTGCTGCCGGCGGCCTCCTGGACGTGCCAGATGAGCACCCCGCTGGCGGGCAGGTCGCGGTCGTAGTGGCTGCCCTCGGCGCCGCGGTGCTCCACCAGCAGGTACTCGCCGTCGTCCACGGGCAGCTCGTAGACCCTGCCGCCGCGGTTCACGTCGGCCAGCGGCGCCCCGTCCATGGAGCCGGTCACCCGCACGAGGCGCTCGTTGTCCTGGCCCAGCCATCCGAGCTGCCTGAGGCTCCAGGCGCAGAACGGGTTGGGACCGCGGTTGCTGTCGTTCCATCCCCGGAGGCCGTGGGCCATCAGCCCCCAGTAGCCGATGCCGCCGGAGTGGCGGTCCAGCTCCGAGGCCGGATCGTAGCGCCTCACGTCGAGATCGTAGAGGTCGGGCAGGCCGAGGAGGTGGCCGATCTCGTGGGCGATGATGCCGGCCGCCTCGCCGAAGCTGCGGCCCCGCTGCAGGGTCCCGCCGCCGTCGGCGTCGGCGCGGACGCGGATGGGGTGACCCCCCCGGCCCGTGTCCGAGGTACGGAAGGCGGTGGCAAGCCCCAGGCTGGCGACGCCGTTGGCGTCTCCGCGGATGAACCCCGTCGGCGTGGACTGCACCACGAGGAGCACGAGGTCCACGTAGCCGTCGTCGTCACCGGAGTCCGGCACGAGGTCCGGACCGTCGTCGTCGAAACGGCGGAAGTCGACGCCGGGGTCGGCATCGGCGGCGGCGAGGATCTGGCGGCTGAAGTTGCCGAAGAGGCCCGAGTCCCCGGCCAGGTAGGCCGAGGAGGGACCGGTGGAGGTGTAGACCTTCGGCAGAACCTCCCCCTGCAGCCGGAACTGGCCGTGGGACATCTCGTGGAAGAAGTGGGAGAGGCTGCCCGGCAGGCCGGGGTCGAAGAGATCGCCGGCCCAGGAGGGCGCCTCCGAGGGCCCTTCCTCGCCGCGGAAGCGGGCGAAGACGACCAGCGCCCGCAGGCGGCCCTTGGAGGGCAGGGAGGCCGCCGCCGGGCGCAGGGCGGGGTCGAGGGCGTGACCGGAGAGACCGGCCGGGGCCGGCTCCGGGGCCAGGAGGCCGCACCCCGGCAGGAGCAGGGCGAGACGGACGAAGGTGATCCTGCAGCGTTGCCGGCCGGGGCCCATGGGCCTTAGACGAGCTGGGTCGAAGCGTGGTTCCGGGGGGCCTTGCCGAGCATGGGCAGCAACCCGAGGGCGACGGATCCGGCGAGCGGCGGGAGAGGCGGGGAGTCGTCCCAATAAAGCCGGCCTCGCACTCGGCCGCGAGGGTTCCGCGGACTTTGACACGGGGACGGTCCCCGGCTTCCTTCGGCGATGTCTGCAAACCCCATCATCTCCCGATTCTCACGGAAAGCAGGGATCATGGCCGACGTCGACACCGTGCTCAAGATGATCACCGATGGCAACCTGGAGTTCGTGGATCTCCGCTTCACCGATCCGAGGGGGCGCTGGCACCACGTGACCATGACCGCCGACGCCTTCGACGAGGACGCCTTCGAGGACGGCGTCATGTTCGACGGCTCCTCCATCAACGGCTGGAAGAGCATCGACCAG
>JAJDTN010000231.1 GCA_022827165.1 Candidatus Latescibacterota bacterium | reverse complement strand
GCTCGTTGGCCCCGGTCCGCGCACCGGCCAGGAATCCGGCGCGCAGCTCCCCGAGGGTGATGAAGGGCAGGTAGACGCGCTCCGACCGCTGCACCAGATCGAGGCAGGCGGGATCACCCGCGCAGAAGTCCCGGTAACGGTTGGTGTCGATGGCGATCCTCACGACCACAGCTCTTCGTCGACCGTGTCCATCTCCTCGATCACCCGGTCGAACCCGGGGTCGTCGACCCAGGTGCCGGCGAGGTGATCGAGATCGTGGAACCGTCTCTCTTCCCGCTCCAGTCCCAGCCCCAGCTCGAGGGCTTCCAGGGCGACGCGGTTCAGACTCCGGCCATAGCTCGCCGCCCTCTCGCGCAGGGCGCGGTCGACGTGATCGGGAACGCCGCGAAGGGTGTACTGGTTGGTATGCCTGCTCTTCATACCCGCAGTGTAGGCATTTCGGCGCATGCACACAAGGGCCGGTGGGGCCGGGCCGCAAGCTCCGGGGGTCTCGACGAGGTTGCCGGGGGCGATGGGCGATGGGCGGCTGAACCGGTCGACATTGTGCAGCGCCTCCCGGATCGACAGGCCGAGGCCGTTGTCGGCAACCGGGCGGGTCGCCACCACGAGATACTCCCGGAGGATCTGGGCGCCGGTGGCAGCCCTGGCCCGAACGCCAGGCTGCGCCGGCCCCTCAGACCGTGATCCGGATCCCGGCCCGTTCACCGGCGACGCGCACGTCCTCCAGGAACGACGCATCCGAACCACCGTCCCGAACCGCTGCGATTTCGAGGTCCGCTTCGGCCACACGGTCCCCGAAAAGAACGAGAACGTCATCGGGGTCGCACTGGTTCGAGGTCCAGATCAGCCCTTCTACATCCGGGAACCGACCATGGATCGCCCGGGCCCACTCTACCGTCCGGCCGTAGCAGGTCGGCGGGCTGGCTATCAGGTCCGCTCGCGTGACGTTCCACTTCCTGAGGTCTGCAGCGCGCAGATTGGCCAAGCGGATGGCGCGCCGCAGTTGAAGCGTGCCGTGCGACCGGCGGTGGATCTGGTATCTCGGCACGGTCTTGTGCTCCACCGCGGCCGGCACGTCATGGAAGACCGTCTCGTAGATGGCCGAAACGAGTGTCCTGCCGGCGTACAGGGATGGAACGCACCGCCCGTTGCCGTCCCGGATGGGGGCAAAGCGTGTGGGGCCGCCCTGGCAGGGGTTGAAGGCATTCGGGGCGAGCCCCCGGTCGTGGACACGATGCAACTGAGCCCCGGCCTCTAGCAGGGTGAGATTGGGTTTCGCCAGGACGGCCGGGGGCCTTGGGAGAGACTCCACGGCCGGCCCTTATCCGAACGCGGGCTGGGCGAGTCGTCTGGCGGCCTGGACTACCTGATCGCCGTCATCCAGTCGCTGCTGCGGTTCGGCGCCGTCGAGCCAGCCATTACCGGAGGCGAACCACAGCGCCGTCTGCCATGCCGTCGTCCCTTTGGGAAGGGCGGCGAGTATGTCCTTGATCGCGGGACGCGGCGCCCCGTCCTGGAATTGAAACGCGGGGTAGCGGTCGATGCCCTGGCAGCGCACCGCGAAGATCCTGCCTTCCCGTTTCCAGCGCGATGCCGGTTCGCTCCTGTTGCGCGGCCTGAGGTCGGACGCGGCACGGACTTCGGCCGCCGTCAATACCGAAGTTCGTTCCAGGTAGTCGGCACGAAGCTGGACGTTGTCGATATCGAGGTCGGTCTCGACATCGGCATGAGGGGCACGCGACAGCAGGAAATCGACCAACTGCTCGATGTTGCGCTCGCTGAGATCGCGGGCGCTTTCCGCCCCCTTCATTGCCAGGACCCGGATCACGTGATCGGCCAGCCTGGCAAGCTGTCGGTCCGCGGTGCCGAGGAGAATCCACTCGTCCGCCGACTCGAACCTGGTTCCGAACCTCTCCTTGAGCCCCGCCGGCAGTTCCTCGACCTCGTCGGACCGGAGATGGAGAAAGGAGAGTTTTTCGTACTGGCTGGCCATAGCGCCACCTTTCATGATATTCATGACTAGTGCCGATAGTACCCTATCTCATGCCCTGGTGCAAACATCGGAGCCTCGCCTCCACGTCCCCGGATTCGCTACCTTGTCCGCTCCACCCCAAGTATCCGTCCCGAGCACGAGCGCGCATGCCGGTCCTCGATGGACCGCTCGCCGGAGTGACGCGGCCGGTTCCAAGAGGAGCAGCTGGTGTCAGACGACGGTCTGCAAATGCCTCCCGAGGCGATGCTCGCACTGGCCCAACGGACGGCCGAGCTCATCGTGGAGCGCATCGAGAGCCTGCCCGAGGAGAGCGCCTGGGAGGGAGACTTCCGCCAGGAGTTGGAGGCCCGACTGGGGGAGGACCCGCCCGAGAACGGCCGGCCCGCGGCGGAGGTCCTGGAGCACGCGGCCCGACAGATCCTGCCGGTCGCCGCGCGGATCGATCACCCCCGGTTCTTCGGGTTCATCCCCTCATCGCCCACTTGGCCGGGAGTGCTGGCCGACTTCATGGCCGCCGGCTATCACGTCAACCAGTGCACCTGGTTGACCTCGAGCGGTCCCAGTCAGCTCGAGTTGGTCGTCCTCGACTGGGTCCGGCGCTGGGTCGGCTACCCGGAGACCGCGGGCGGGCTCTTCACGAGCGGGGGATCGGCGGCCAGCGTCGATGCCTTCGTCGCGGCACGGGAGGAGGCCGGCCACCCCGAGGACGCCACCGTGTACATGAGCGACCAGAGCCACAGCGCCCACCTCCGCGCGGCGCGGATCGTCGGCGTTCGCCCGGAGTGCGTCCGAATGATCCCGGTGGACCGGCGCTTCCGCCTGGACGTGGAGGCCCTCGCGCGCGCTGTCGCCAACGATCGCACGGCCGGGTTCCACCCCATCGCGGTGTGCGCCAACGCCGGGGCGGCCAGCACCGGGGCGATCGACCCCCTCGAAGCCATGGCCGACTTCTGCGAGGCCGAGGGAATCTGGCTGCACGTGGACGCCGCGTACGGGGGCTTCGCCATGGTGACGGAGGAAGGCAAGGGGCTGCTGCGCGGAATCGAGCGCGCCGACTCGATCGGGCTCGACGCCCACAAGTGGTTCTTCCAGCCCTACGAGGCGGGCCTCCTCCTGGTGAAGGAACTGGGCGCGCTGGAGCGGGCCTTCGCGGTCAAGCACGATGTCCTGCAGGACACGGTATGGGGCGCCAATCACCCGAACTTCTCCGACCGCGGCCTGCAGTTGAGCCGCTCGGTCCGCGCCCTGAAGGTCTGGGTGTCGATTCAGACCTTCGGGATGGCCGCCTTCCGAAGCGCCGTCTCCCGGGGAATGGAGCTCGCGTCCCGGGCCGAGAGCTACGTCCGGGAGAGTCCGGACCTGGAGATCGCGAATCCCGCGTCTTTGGGGATCGTCTGCTTCCGGGTCAGGCCCGCGGAGACCGACCTCGATGAAGAGGTGCTGAACGAGGTCAACAAGACCGTCCTGGCCCGCGTGTTCTGGGACGACCGTGCCTTCATTTCATCGACCAGTCTTCACGGGACCTTTGCCCTCCGGCTGTGCATCGTCAACCACACCACCACCTGGGTGGACGTGCGCGAGACCCTGGAGACCGTCGAGCGGTTCGGGAGGGAGGCGCTGGCCGGCGTCGCCTGAGAGCCGGCGGCGTATGGAGTTGGCGCCCTGCCTCCTCAGTACAAGCTCATCAGCCCTTCCGCGCCCTTGATCTTCTTGTTCTCGAAGCTCGGAGTGAGCCACCGCGCCCGCGACTCCCGCCCCGGGTTGCGGTACGCGTAGACCACGCACCAGCGGGTGTCGCTCTGATCCTTGCGCGGGTTGACCCCGTGGGCCGCATGGGTCCACATGAGCACCACCGTCCCCGGCGGCGCCGATAACTCCTCGATGCGGAGTGGTTCGCCGCTGGCCGGATGCGCCTTCCCCGCCATCCATCCCTGCTCCAGGGCGGCATCGGAGTCGGCGGTGATGGCCGGGTCCCGATACAGGTGGCTCCCCGGGACCACCTTCAGCCCGCCGTCGTCGGCCTCGAAGCCGTTGACGTAGAAGAACACGCGCACGAAGCCCAGGGACGGGTCGTCGTCGGCGTACTCGTGGCTGTGCCAGCGGCTCCCCTGGTTGCCGGCCTCGCGGTTGAGGGCCACGCAGTGGTCGTAGCGGATCTCCGCCCCCAGCACCCGGCGCACCAGGTCCAGCAACTGCGGATGGCCGATCAGGCTCTCGAGGCAGGAATCGAACTCGGCGGAGAACCGCTGGGGGGGATGGTCCTCGTCCTCGCGCGGCATCGCCTGGATGCGGGCCAGGGCCGCGGTCAGGTGGGTGCGGGCCGAGTCGGTCAGGATCCCGGGCAGCGCGAAGTGTCCGTCGCGGTCGAGGACGGCCCGCTCGTCGGCGCCGAAGGCATAGGGGCGGAACAGCGCTTCCATGGTCTCAGTATCTCCGGTCGAGGCCCTCCCGGTGCGGGCGCCCCGGGGCTATACTCTCGGCCGAAAGGAACGCACCATGCGGCTCACCACCGACGAGATGCGCTTCTTCAAGCGCAAGGGCTACCTCATCAAGCGGGGCGTGCTCGACCCCGGCCTCATGGAGCGGGCCCGCGCCCGGCTGTGGGACGGCGCGCCCCCGGCCCGCCGGCGGGACGACCCCGACACCTGGACCGGCCCCTTCCGCGAAGACGAGGAGAACCCCGAGAGCGACAACCACCGCCGCGGCTTCCGCTGGAATTTCCGCGAGCCCGGCGGCGAGCCGTGGATGGTGCGCCTCCTGGCCACCGAGCCCAGGGTGTGGGCCATGGCCGAGCAGATGCTCGGCGAGGGGCAGCTCGTCCAGCCGAAGCGCATCCGCGGAATCTACTGCACCCTGCCCTACGGCGACCACCCGCCCCAGGCCCTGGGCTGTCACACCGACGGCCACCCCTTCCACCTCGGCGTGGTGGGCTACATCGACGACGTGCCGCCCGGCGGGGGCAGCTTCATGGTCTGGCCCGAAAGCCACCGCGCCTTCTACCCGACCTTCACCTCCCAGTACCTGCGCGACAACGACGAGGCGGCCTACGAGAAGGTGCGCACGGCCTTCAACCAGCGCACCCCCGTCGACACCCACGGCCAGGCAGGCGACATCGTCTTCTGGCATCACCGCCTCGGCCACATGGCCAGCCCCAACACCTCGCGCCAGCTGCGTCAGGCGGTCCTCTACGACTTCGTGAAGACGGACATCGACCAGACTCAGCAGGAACCGCCGCAGGAAGACATGTGGCGCGACTGGTCCGACGAGATGCGCGCCATCCCCATGTAGCTGATCCGGAGAAGGAGGGAAGAATGAGTGTTTCGTTGGTGGTCGCGGTAGCGCTGGCCAGTATCCTGTTGGCGGCGATGGGGTTTTCGGAGGCCGGCGAAAAAGAGGGGAGGATCACCAAGCGAGAGATCCTCGAGGCCCAGGGCAGGTGGGGCGACGCCATCGTCGCCATCGGCAAGGCGCACGCGGCAGGAGAGGACTACCGGGCGGTGGCGGAAGAGACCGTTGACGCCCTCTACGGATATGCCGAAGGGGCGGTGCTCTTCAAGCCCACGAAGGCGTCGGCAGAGCAGTTCCGTTCAACGAGGGAAGAGGCGGTCTCCTACTTCGTGACCGGTGCGGTCCCCGAAGACCACGGGTTCGCCATCCAGCCCTGGAGCAAGGTCCGGTTCGAGAACGCCGGATTCGTCATCGACGGCGACTCGGCCCTTGCCATGGGCAACTACTACTTCACCGACGCGAACACCGGCAAAGAGGCGAAAGTGGAGTTCACCTTCGGCTACTTCAGGGACGGGCAGGGCCGGCTGCGCATCAACCTGCATCACTCCTCGTTCCCTTACCAGCCCTGACGCAGGGTGGCGTCAGTAAGTGACGAAGACGCCTTTTGCTCGAAGGGCGGGGATGTGCACGTTCAGAGCCTGGGGTCCGAGTGGGTTGTTCCGCAAATACACCCATCCGAGGCGGTCCATTCTGGTCAGCGGGCTCACATCAACGATCTGGTTGTTTCTCATATCCGCCCCTGTCAGGTTGTCCAGGTCTCCCAACGGCTCCAGATCAACGATCTGGTTATCACTCAGACTCAGTTCCCTCAGGTCGTTCAAGGCGGCCAGCGGCGCCAAATCCGCTATTTGATTCCGGCCCAGCAATAGTGTCTGCAGGTTGCCCAGGCCAGCCAACGGAGTCAGGTCCTGGATCTGGTTTCCGTGCAGTGAGAGCCATGTCAGCCCCTTCAGAGTGGCCAACGGGGTCAGATCCCGAATCCGGTTGCCTCCCAGTCGAATAGATGTCAGGTTGCTCAAGCTGGCCAGCGGCAACAGATCCGTTATCTGGTTGTCCCTCAGGTCAAGCACTTCAAGATTGGTGAGCACGGAAAGAGGTTCGAGATCGCTTTGGAGGTTGTATCCCAAACCCAGCTCCTTCAGGTTTTTCAGCTTTGTGAGTGAGCTTATATCTGTCATACGGCTGCCGAATAAGTGCAGCTTGGTCAGGTTGACCATCCTGGCCAAGGGGGACAAATCAAGACCCTTGGTGTTATTCAGCTCCAGGTATGTCAGGTTTTCCAGGTTGGCCAGCGGAGTCAGGTCGTCGAGAAAGTGGTTGCTTCCCAGCCCCAGGGATATCAGATTGTTCAGCCTCGCCAGCGGTGTCAGGTCGTCTATCGGATTCTCCCGCAACGACAGCCATGTCAGGTTGTTCAGATTGGCAAGTGGCGTAAGGTCGTAGATCCGGTTCTGCGAGAGTGATAACGCTGCAAGGTTGTTCAAGTCGGCGAGGGGCGTCAGGTCGCTTATCTGGTTCTGCCCAAGGGACAGCGATGCCAGATTCGTCAGGTTGGCCAGCGGTGTCAGGTCCTCGACTTGGTTCTTCCTCAGCGACAGGGATGTCAGGTTGTCCAGATCGGCCAGCGGTGTCAGCTCTTCGATCTCGTTGAAGCCCAGCGACAGGGACGTCAGGTTGCTCAAGTTGGCCAGCGGTGTCACGTCTTCGATCTGATTCTCGTTCAGCGACAGGGTTGTCTGATTGCTCAAGGCAGCCAGGGGCGTCAGGTCCTCGATCTGATTCCTGACCAGCGAGATCTCCTCCAGGTTGATCGCATGCTCAAGGCCCTGCAGAGTACGGATACTGTCATCCCAGGCACTGATCCGGGTCAGGGAATGGAGGTCCCCTTTCCTGAGGGGGATTGGCGGATCATGGCCCATGGCTCTCTGTACCACGCGTTCCAGGTTCGGGTCGAGGATCGGAGAGGTATAGAGGACAACCGTCTCCCGAAAACCGGAGACATCATCGATATCGTGCACTTCGAGACCGAAGGGCCTTTCGCGGGGATCTACCCATGAATGCAACTGTTGGAGATAGGAAAAGAGCCGGTCCATGACATGGGGCTGATCCAGTGAAATCCTCAAGGAGATGCTGTCGTTGAAGTCGAATCGGAAAGCCACGGGTCCAGTTCGGCCTTCCCAATGGGCTCGCAGGAAAGACTCCACCTCCTCCCAGCCAGTGACCTGAGTCTCGGCCGACAACTCCAACTTCAACGGAGCGGTCGGGTCAATCTGCAAATCAAGGGGGACCAATCCGGCCGGCAGTTCTTCGTCAGGTTCCCGGGCCTTCAGTGTCAAGGGAAGAGCGTTTCCCGATGGCCGGCTCCAGAGGAGCGTTTCCCGCACCTTCCCCGCCGGATCGACACAGTGCAGAGCCACCAGGCTGTCGGGCAGGCCTCTGTAATCGACCTGGAGGCCAGCGAGGGCCAGGCCGGAGGAATCGACCAGGCGCAGCCACAGTCCCCGAGGATACTCCGGCGACTCGATCAGCACGTAGCCGTCCGCATTGCTTTGCGCCTGTGCCCGGCCGGTGCTGTCGACGCCGGCGAAGAAGGCTCCGGGCGGGTCCGTTGCCGTGGAGGGCACCGGCCCCGCCAACATGAGGAGAATGCCTGATCGAATTGTTGCTCCGGCAAGGCACCGAGCGCCCGGCAATGCGATGCGACTTACCGTCACAGCATCTCCTCCACCAGGGTGCGGCTGGCCGGGTCCAGGCGCCGGTAGTCGGGGATCTCGTAGCGGTTGCCGTCGGCGTCCTGCACCAGCACCCGGCCGCCGTCGAGCAGGCGAACGTCGCGGCGGCTGGAGTAGATCTCGAAGGCGCGAGGTCCGCGGTCGGTCTCCACCTCCCAGCGCGGCACCCGGTGAGCTGTCGTCACTTTGGCGATGCGCTCGATGCGCGGTGTGAAGTAGGCGCGTTCCAGCTCTTCTTCCACGGCCTGGCGGCTGGCCGGATCCAGCGCGTCGAGGCGGGCCAGCGAGCCGATCTCCTTCCCGTCGCTGTCCTGGACGACGATGAAGCAGTCGTCCCGCGTCAGCGGGAAGGCCCGCTTGACCCGGACCCTGGCGTAGGTCCGGTCCCCGGCCAGCGTCAGGTTCAAGTCCTCGAAGGCATCGACGTAGAACCGCGCCTTCTCCGGGTCGAGATAGGTCACCTCCGCGGCCAGGTCGTGGCGCTGCTCCATCTCTACCAGGCCCTCAGCCGGGACATCTCGGCCTGCATGCGGCACAGGTTCGCGTAGATGCCGTCGCGCGCGGTCAGCTCGTCGTGGGTGCCGATCTCGGCGAGCCGGCCCTTCTCCAGGATGAGCAGGCGGTGGGCGTTCTTCAGGGTCGACAGGCGATGGGCGATGGCAAAGGTCGTCCGTCCCCGGACCAGCCGCTCCAGGGCCTCCTGGATCTGCGCCTCGGTCCGGGTGTCGACGTTGGACGTCGCCTCGTCGAGGATGAGGATGCGCGGGTCCCGCAGGATCGCGCGGGCGATGGACAGCCGCTGGCGCTCGCCCCCGGAGACGCGGAGGCCGCGCTCGCCGACCATGGTGTCGTACCCGTCGGGCATGTCCATGACGAAGTCGTGGGCATTGGCGGCCTTGGCGGCGGCCACGATCTCCTCGAGGGAAGCCCCGGGATGGCCGTAGGCGACATTATCGGCCACCGTGCCGTTGAAGAGGAAGGGGTCCTGCAGGACCACGCCGATCTGCTCGCGCAGCGATCGCAGGTTCACCCCGCGGGTGTCGCGGCCGTCGATGAGGATCGCCCCTTCCTGGGGCTCGTAGAAACGGCAGATGAGGTTGATGAGGGTGCTCTTGCCGGCGCCGCTGTGGCCGGCGAGGCCGATCATCTCGCCCGGCTCGACGGTGAAGCTCAGGTCCTCGAGGACGGGCTTCTCCTCCTCGTAGCCGAAGTGGACGCCGCGGAACTCGACGCGGCCCTCGATGGGCGGCATGGCCGCGGCGTCGGCCGGGTCGATGATCTCCGGGTGCGTGTCGAGGACGTCGAAGACGCGCTCGGCGGAGGTGGCGGCGTGCTGGAAGCGGTGGTTGAGGCGGCACAGGCTCTCCACCGGCCCGTAGAAGCGGTACATGTACATGGTGAAGGCGACGAAGTCGCCCAGGGTCAGCTCGCCGGCCAGGATGTCGCGCCCCCCGACCCACCAGATGATGATCGTGCCGATGGCGGTGACGAAGG
>JAJDTN010000303.1 GCA_022827165.1 Candidatus Latescibacterota bacterium | reverse complement strand
CCCACGGCGACGCGCACGAGGCCGTCGCCGATGCCCAGGGCCCGCCGCCGCTCGGGGCTCTGGCCGGCGTGGGAGCTCACCGCGGGCCGGCTCACCAGGGTCTCCACCCCACCGAGGCTGGGGGCGTCCACGGCCAGTTCCAGGCGATCGATGAGCCCTTGGGCGGCCTCGGCGCCCCCGAGATCGAAGCTGAGCACGCCGCCGCAGCCGGCGAACCAGCGCCGGGCGCGGTCGTGTCCGGGATGGCCGGGCAGCCCCGGGTAGTGGACGTCGGCCACGGCGGGGTGCGCCTCCAGACGCTGCGCCAGGAACAGGGCGTTGCGGTTCTGCTGCTCCACGCGCAGGGCCAGGGTCTTGAGCCCCCGCTGCAGCAGGAAGCAGGCGTGCGGATCGAGCACCCCGCCGAGGTGGTTCATCTTGTGCGTCACCCGGCGGACCCTCTCCGCCGTGGAGACGACGGCGCCGGCGACGATGTCGGAGTGGCCGTTGAGGTACTTCGTGGCGCTGTGCAGCTCGACGTCGAAACCAGCCTCCAGAGACCGGTAGTTCACCGGCGTGGCGAAGGTGTTGTCGATGACGGAGACGATCCCCCGCTCCCGGCAGAAGGCGGTCACCGCCTCCAGGTCGGCGACCTCCAGGAGGGGGTTGGTCAGGCTCTCCACCAGGAAGGCGCGGGTCTCCGGACGGACGAGGTTCGCCCATTCCACCGGGTCGTCACCGCCGACGAAGTCGACGTCGATGCCCAGGGCCGGCGCGTCTTCCGTGAGAAAGCTGAGGGTGCCGCCGTAGAGGCAGTCCTGGGCCAGCAGGTGGGGCCGGTCCCGCCCCGGCTCCGCCTCCAGCAGGGTCAGCAGGGTCGTGGTGATCGCCGCCATGCCGGAGCCCGCCACCACCGCCGCCTCGCCGCCGCAGATCCCGGCCAGCCGCGCCGCCAGGTCCCGGTGGTTGGGCGAGTTGCTCAGCCGCAGGTAACGGATGTCGTCGTACGAGGCGGTCTCCTCCGCCTCCCAGGTGGCGCTCTGGAAGACGGGCTGTACCACCGACCCCTCGACCCGGTCGAGGCCGCCGTGGATCAGGCGGGTGCGCAGGTCGCGGCGGCGGCTCACAGGACGTGGTCGCGCAGCAGCCGCTCGTAGACGGCGACGAAGTCGCCGCGGCCGTTGGAGCGGTTGTAGAAGAAGCAGAACGGGTTGGGGTTGAGCTCCAGGATCCACCAGGCGCCGGCTTCGTCGCGGATCAGGTCGATGGCGTAGAAGCCGAGATCGATGACGCCGGCCACCTCCCCGGCCAGCCGCCGCAGCGGCGCCAGCACCTCCTCGCCGGTGACTCGCTCGGCGCGGCCGCCCGGGTGGTGCAGAGGGTTGAGATCCTCGGCCCCCGAATCGTCGCTGGCCTTGGCATAGGCCAGCAGCAGCTCCCCCCGGGTGGCCACGGCCCGGTACTCCCGGCCGCTGACGAAGGACTGCACGAGGACGAGGTTGTCGAGGGGGCCGGCGTTCTCGAAGAGCGACTGCAGCCTCCGGGCCACGCCCTGGGCGTCCGTCTCCAGGTAGACCCCCTGGGAGCCGGAGCCCCGGGCCTTCTTGACGAGCACCGGCCAGCCCATCGCCGCGTTGACGGCGGCGGCCATCTCCTCCACGGTCCGGTGCCGCTTGTAGCGGTTGAAGCGGTCGTCGGCGTAGGGGTTGAAGAGCTGCATCGTGAAGGGCACGGGCAGGCCGGCGCCGGCGAAGAGCTCGTGCTGGTAGCCCTTGTCCTCGGCCAGGCGCGCCGCGGCGTAGTCGTTGAAGGGGTGCTTGTTGCGCACGAACAGGAAGGGACGGCGGCCGCCGTCGAGGCGCACCACGTTGCCGTCCCCCGAGACCGGCCGCGTCCGCAGGCCGAGGCCCTCGCAGGCGAGGGCGAGGCACTCGAGGCTCTCCGCCGCCGCTTCCTCGCCGATACCCTCCGCCTGAAAAGGCAGGTCGAAGTACTCCCGCCCCCGGGCCGCCAGATGCAGGGACCCGGTGACGCAGACGCGGCCGGACTCGCCCGCTTCGACCAGGGCTCTCTCGAAGGCCTTCCGGCAACTGGGCTCGATCCCGGCCGTCACCCCCGGCGCCGCTGCGGCCGCACAGGCGGCCAGATCCTCCACCGGCATCGCCTTCGCGTGTCCGGACTCGGTGAGCAGGAACCGGGCCGCCACCGGCTTCAGCTCTTCGAGGACCTCGTCGGCCTGGTGGTCCTCGTTGACGCCCAGGACGAAGATCCAGTCGCGGCCGGCGCGGCCCAAGTCGGCGGCCAGGGCGGCGGCGGCGGCGGGGTTGTGGGCGCCGTCGAGGAGTACGCGCGGATCCTCGCGAGCCAGCTCGAAGCGGCCCGGCCATTGGTGGGAAGCCAGCACCCGGCGGGCGCGCTCCGGATCGAGGTCGGAGCATACCCGGGCGGCGGCGGCCACCGCGAGGCGGGCGTTGTCCACCCAGGTCCCGGGCCTCGTGTCGGAGGCCTCGGGCGCCGCCAAGTAGGGGAGGGGCTCGCCCTCCCCTTCGAGGCGGAACCCACCGTCGCCGCAGACGATCAGGGGAATGGCCTTCTCACGGGCCCGGCGGCGGACGAGGTCGAGGACTTCGGGGTCCTGTGCGGCCGTGGTGAACAGGGGCCGGCCGGGACGCGCCACGGGCAGCTTCTCGCCGGCGATGGAGACCAGGTCGTGTCCGAGAACGGCGCAGTGGTCGAGGGAGATCGGGGTCAGGATGGCGAGGTCGTGGTCCCAGGCGTTGGTGGCGTCGTGGCGCCCGCCGAGGCCGACCTCGAAGACCGCCGCCTCCACCCCCTCGGAGGCGAAGAGGTGGGCGGCGAGAGCGGTGAGGGCCTCGAAGCGGGAGAACGGCCCGAGTCCCTCGGCCTCGAAGCCGCGGGTGGCGTCGTGGACGAAGGTGACCGCCTCGGCCCAGCGGTCCTTGTCGAGGAGGCCGCCGTCGACCTGGATGCGCTCGCGCTGGCTGTGCAGATGGGGGGAGGTGTAGAGCCCGGTGCGGCGGCCGGAGGCCTGGAGCAGCGCCGCCAGCAGGCTGGCCACCGTGCCCTTGCCGTTGGTGCCGGCGACGATGACGCTGCCGAAGCGCTGCTGCGGGTCGCCGCAGCGCCGCAACAGGGCGCGCACCCGGGGCAGGTAGTGCTCCAGGGGACCCTCGGGCGGCCGTCCCCGCTCCCAGTCGGGCAGGGTGTCGAGAAATCTTTTTGACCTGGAGTAGTCCACGACTCCCGATCCCGTGCCCGGCCGGCGGCGCCGCGGGGGCGGTCAGCCGCCGCGGGTGTGCATCTCGCGGTGAGGGTCCTGGCGCAGCTCGTCGATCTGGTAGAGCGCCCCCCGCACCGGCGCGCGGACGCGCTCCTCGGCGCCGCGGTCCCGCCGCCGGGACCAGCCCTCGGCGATCCGTTGCGACAGCTCGCCGGCCGGGACCCCGCGGCGCACCGGCTCGCGCAGGTCGATGCCGTCGCGGGCGTAGAGGCACAGGTACCAGAGCCCGTCCGCCGTCAGCCGGCTGCGGTCGCAGCTGCCGCAGAAGGGTCTCGTCGTCGACGAGATG
>JAJDTN010000217.1 GCA_022827165.1 Candidatus Latescibacterota bacterium | reverse complement strand
GTGGTCGGCGCCGGCGGCCTGCCGGTGGAGGCCGGCCGCGAGGCGGCCCGGCAGTGCGCCCTGAACGCCCTGGGGGTGCTCGCAGCCGAGGGCTACGATCTCGACCGGACTCGAATCGTGCGCATGACCGGGTACGTGGCCAGCGCCGACGGCTTCGAGGGACAGGCGCAGGTCGTCGACGGTGCCTCGGAGTTGATGGCCGGCGTACTGGGTGAGGCCGGGGTCCACGCCCGGGTCGCCGTCGGCGTCGGGTCGCTGCCTCTGGGGGCCCCGGTGGAGCTGGAGGTGATCGCTGCCGGGGCGAGGTGAGGCGCCCTCGCTGTCCGCTGTGGGCGGAGACCGCCCGACAGCGAGGGCTCAGGCTCCGCCTTCCGGCGAGACCGGGCCTGGCGGAGGGCCCTCGGTGGCCGGGGCCCGTGAAGGCGCGGGCAGCGGCGCCCCGCTGATGGACGCTGTGTCGCCGGCGTCGTTCTCGGCGGCCGGGGCCGGGTCCTGTTCCGCCTTCCCTTCCCCGACCTCCGGTTTTCCGAGCATCTTCCGGAGCTCGGTCCCCTCCATGGTCTCCCGCTCGAAGAGCACCTTCACGACGCGCTCGAGCGTCTCCCGGTGGTCCTCCAGGATGTCCTTGGCCCTCCCGTAGCCGCCGTCGAGGATCGCCGTGACCTCCTCGTCGATCCGGCGCGCCGTCTCCTCGCTGTAGTTGCGGTCGTTGACGGGCATGCCGAGGACCTGGTTCGGATGGCGTTCCTCCCGGTGCGCCGCCAGGCCGAGGGTCCGGCTCATGCCGTACTCCTTGACCATGCTCTCGGCGATCTGGGTGGCCCGGGCCAGGTCCCCGGATGCGCCAGTGGATATCTCGCCGAAGACGATCTCCTCCGCCGCGCGCCCTCCCAGGAGTCCGCAGATCTGGGCCTTCAGCTCGTCCCTGGTCGCCAGGTAGCGGTCCTCGGCCGGAGAGTTGAGGGTGTACCCGAGGGCCGCCACTCCCCGCGGGATGATGGAGATCTTCTGCACCGGATTCGCCTCGTCCACGAGCTCGCCGACGATGGCGTGGCCGGCCTCGTGATAGGCGACGATGCGGCGCTCCTTCTCGTTGAGGACGCGGCTCTTTCTCTCCAGCCCGGCCACGGCCCGCTCCACGGCCTCGGACAACTCCTCCATCGTGATCGCTTCCTTGTTGCGCCGCGCCGCCAGCAGGGCGGCCTCGTTGATCACGTTGGCCAAGTCGGCGCCCGCGAACCCGGGCGTGCGCACCGCCAGCCGATGGAGATCGACATCCGCGGCCAGCTTCACCTCCCGGGCGTGGATCCGCAGGACCGCCTCCCGGCCGCCCACGTCGGGGCGGTCGACGGTGACGGTGCGGTCGAAGCGCCCGGGGCGCAGCAGGGCGGGGTCGAGGATCTCGGGCCGATTGGTCGCCGCCATCAGGATGATGCCGGCATTCGTGTCGAAGCCGTCGAGCTCGGTGAGCAGCTGGTTGAGGGTTTGCTCGCGCTCGTCGTGGCCGCCCATGGAGCCGACGCCGCGGGCCTTGCCGAGGGCGTCGAGCTCGTCGATGAAGATGATGGCAGGAGCGTGCTTGGTGGCCTGCTCGAAGAGGTCCCGGACCCGGGCGGCGCCGACACCGACGAACATCTCCACGAAGTCGGAGCCGCTGATGGAGAAGAAGGGCACGCCGGCCTCGCCGGCCACCGCCTTGGCCAGCAGGGTCTTGCCGGTCCCGGGAGATCCCACGAGCAGCACCCCCCGGGGGATCTTCCCGCCCAGGGCCTGGAAGCGCTCGGGTGTACGGAGGAACTCGACGACCTCCTGAAGCTCCTCCTTGGCCTCGTCGATACCGGCCACATCGGCGAAGGTGATCCCCGTGCCCTTCTCCATGTAGACCTTGGCCTTGCTCTTCCCGATCGACATGAGGCCGCCGGAGCCGCCCCCGAGGCGTCGGGCCATGAACATCCAGATGGCGACGAAGAACATGAGCGGCAGGACCCACCCGAGGAGGGAGCTGACCAGCGCCGACTCGCGCTTGCCGGAATAGTCGGGCACATGCTCCTGCAGGAGCTTCACCAAGTCGGGGTCGTCGACCTTGGTCACGGTGAATCCGCGGGCCTGGTCTCCGACGCCGGAGAGGTACATGCCGCTGATCTCGTCCTTTCCGACCGAACACTCCACGATGCGGCCGTCCACGAGCCACTGGCGGAACTCGCTGTACTTCACGGTGTCGACCTGGCCCTCCAGGTAGGACTGCATGACCAGAAGCAGGAGGACGGCGAGAATCGCGTAGGCGATGGTCAGCTGGGTCTTTCGATCGAGTTGCATCAGTCCGGAGGCCGCAGGCGGAGGGTTCGCCTAACGTATTGGAAAAGAATGAGTTATGGCCTTTAGGGCGAAGATAACGGGCACCCCTGTCCGGGTCAAGGCGAGCCGGGGGACTCGAGGAGCTCGCGGAGGCGCTGCAGGAAGCGGGCGGCGGCGGCCCCGTCCACGGCTCGGTGATCGGCCGAGAGGGTGAGGCTCATGGCCGGACGAACGGCCATGGCCTCCCCTTCCACCGCGACCACCCGCGGCTCGATGGCGCCCACCGCCAGGATGGCCACCTGGGGGGGGTTGATGATGGCCGTGAACCGGGAGAGACCGAACATGCCCAGATTGG
>JAJDTN010000284.1 GCA_022827165.1 Candidatus Latescibacterota bacterium | reverse complement strand
CCGGGGAGACGCCGAGGACGGCGTCGCGGTGGAGACCGCCGTCGACCTTCGCACCGGCGCGCCGGCGGTGAGTCTCTACGGGGAGCGCCGCCAGCCCACTCCCGAAGAGCTCGATCAGCTCGACGTGCTGCTCTTCGACATCCAGGATGTGGGCGTGCGGTTCTACACCTACCTGTACACCATGAGCCTGTCCATGGAGGCTTGCGCCGAGGCGGGTGTTCCTTTCGTGGTTCTCGACCGGCCGAACCCGCTGGGCGGCCTCGTGGTGGAGGGGAACGTGCTCGACGCGCCGGCCTTCGCCTCCTTCGTGGGACGTTACCCGATCCCGGTGCGCTACGGCCTGACCATCGGCGAGCTGGCGGGGCTGTTCAACGAGGAGTACGGGATCGGCGCCGAGCTGCACGTGGTCGAGATGAGGGGCTGGCGGCGGAGCATGCGCTGGCGCCACACCGCCCTTGCCTGGGTGCCGCCGTCGCCGAACATGCCGACCCCGGGGACCGTGGCCGTGTACCCGGGTATGTGCTTCTTCGAGGGGACCAACGTCTCGGAGGGGCGGGGCACGACGAGCCCCTTTGAGCAGATCGGCGCGCCGTACATCGACGGTTTCCTCCTCGCCGGCCGCGTCGAGGCCCTGGGGCTGCCGGCCGCCGCCGTCAGGCCGGTCTTCTTCCGGCCTTCCTTCGGCAAGCACGAGGGCCTCTCCTGCGCGGGGGTCCAGCTGCACGTCACGGGAGACGAGGGCTTCTCCCCCGTGCGCACCGGCTTCCACCTGCTCGCCGCGGTGCGCCGCGGCTGGCCGGAGGGGTTCGAGTGGCGCACGAACCCCGAGGGCATCCACAACTTCGACAAGCTCGCCGGCACCGACACGGTCCGCGAAGCGCTGGACGCCGGCGCCGAGGTGGAAGACCTGATCGAGCGGTGGGCGCGGGACCGGCGTCCCTTCGAGGAGTGCCGGCGGCGGTATCTGCGCTACGGTGGGTGAGGCCGCGTTGACCGGGTTTCGAAGGCCGGCTTGATTCTCTTCCCATGCCCGCGGCGCTCGAACCAGGGACCTTCCTCATCGCCTCTCTCGGCCTGGAGGATCCCGCCTTCTCCAGGACCATCGTCCTCATTCTGCAGCACATGCCGGACGAGGTCACCCTCGGGGTGGTCATCAACCGCCCCCTCGGGGAGCGGGCCAAGCTCTACCCGCGGGAAGAGCTCGACCGCCTGACGTTGGGGATGGGACGGGAGTCCGCCGCCCGCGGCGAGATGTTCTACCAAGGAGGTCCGGTGGAGCCCGGTTCCCTGATCTTCCTGCACCGGGTGGAGCACCTCCGGGGAGAGGCCACGCCGATCCGGCCCGGTCTGTTCGCCGGCGGCGATCTCGACTCCCTGCGCGAGTACCGGGCCGGGGCCGGGGAGTCCCCCTTCCTGCGCTTCTTCCTGGGTTATTCGGAGTGGCAGCCGGGTCAGCTGGAGTCGGAGATCGCCCTCGGCGCCTGGATCCTGGCCCCCGGCGACCTCGACCTGATCTTCAGCGACGATCCCGGGGCCATGTGGCAGCAGGCCCTGATCTCCCTGGGCGGCAAGTACGTCCCCATGTCCTTCATCCCCGAGGACCCGACTCTCAACTAGCAGATCAGACCGCGCTTGGCGCGGATCCCGTGCAGCATGGGGTCGTCGCCGATCCAGCGTTCGTCCACCGGCTCCGAGGCCAGCTGGTAGCGGGAGTCGGAGGACAGCCGGATGCGGTCCGAGCGGTTGTCGAAGCTGGCGTGCATGGTGTACATGCTCAGCACCAGCAGGTCGCCGGCGCGGTAGTCGGCGGTCAGCCAGCGCCCGCCCAGCTCGCGACGGGCGGCGATGGCGTCGGGGGAATAGTGCCCGCGCCCCTGCCACTCGATCCGCTGCTGTTCCTCGGCGGTCAGGTCCCGGCCTTCGGACTGCGCAGCCGGGACGATGCGGGCCCCGTCGCCGCGGTTCTCGCAGTACATGTCGACGTCGGCGGCGCCGTAGGTGCGGCGCAGCTCCTCCAGGCGATGCGACCCCTCGAGGACGAGGAGGCCGCCGTGCTCGCGCGGAACATCGCCGAGGGGCGTCCAGGAGGTCCACAGGTCCTTCGTCCCCCGGCCCATGAAGACCACGTCGTAGTGGGGCTGGGTCACCGACGGTCCCGGCATCTTGGCGCGGAACCAGGTGTAGTCGAAGTGACGCACGGGGCCGCCGAGGAGGCCCTCGTAGAAGGCGATCATGGGGCCGGCGTACAACACCCGCTCCAGGGGGGCGTTGTTCCGGGCCAGGTCGTGGGCGTTGGCCAGGTCGGCCCCGGGGAGCACGACACCGTCGAGGAGGGGGTGATCGGTGTCGTCCACGACTCCCGCCAGCGCCAGCCGCCGCAGCACCTCCCGCCGCGCCTCGAGCACCTCCTCCCGGTGCAGCAGTCCGGGCAGGAACAGGAATCCGTCCTCGGCCAGCCGCTGCCGCTGGGCCTCGGGGTCGCCGGCGATGTCGTCGGAGCGCCGGAGCTCGCCGAAGGCGTCCGCCCCGGCGTCCATGGCTTCGCCGTTGTAGGTCGGTCCCGGTTCGGTCACGTCTCTCATGGTTGCCAAAGGAAAAAGCCTGATTGCCCTCCGTCCACACCTCTCGCTATCTTTGGCACTCCCCTCGCCCAATCAGCTTCATCAACACTCCCGCCTGTCCCGAAGACGGAGCCTCCATGCGCTCTCTGCTCCGGATCCTTGTGCCCCCTCTGTGCCTGGCGGGGCTGTCCATCACCCCCATCAGCGCCGCCGCGTACGACGTCGGCGGCAACCCGCCCTTCGCCTCCGCCCTGCTGCTGGAGGCCTCCACCGGATCCGTCCTGTTCGAATACCGGGCCGATGCGCCGAGATCTCCAGCCAGCACCCAGAAGCTGCTGCTCCAGCTCGTGGTCATGGAAGCCCTGAGGGACGGCCGTGTCGCCCTGACCGACCCCGTCCACACCTCCGCGCGGGCGAGTCGTACGGGTGGGTCGCAGGTCTACCTGCAGCAGGGGGAGGTCTTTCCCCTCTCGGAGATGATGGCGGCCATCGTCATCTCCTCCGCCAACGACGCCTGCGTGGCGGTGGCGGAGCACATCGGCGGCTCGGTGGAGGGGTTCGTCGCAATGATGAACGCCAAGGCCCGGGAGCTCGGCATGGCGTCCTCGCGATGCGTGAACGTCCATGGACTCGATGACACCCCTTGGGACAAGGGCAACGTAACCACTGCGAGGGATCTCGGCGCCGTCGCACGGGCCCTGCTTCCGTACCGCCAGATCTTCGAGTGGTCCTCGATCCGCATGCGCCCTTTCCGCAACGGCGCCTTCACCCTCTACACGACGAACAAGCTCCTCCGCCGCTTCCCGGGGCTCGACGGGTTGAAGACCGGATACACGAGACGGGCGGGGTCGTGCCTGGTGGCCACCGCCCAGCGCCGCGACATGCGCCTCATCTCGATCATCCTGGGAGCACGCAGGGAGCGGTTGCGGGACCGGGAGACGGCCCGCCTGTTGGAGTGGGGCTTCGCTCACTTCGTCAAGGGGCCGCTGACGCTGGCGGGTGAGCCGATAGGGAAGGTTTCCCTCGACTGGGGGCTGGAGCCGGAGGTGGCGGCGGTGACCTCCGACACCTTCGTCGCCGTCCTCACCCCGGAGCAGCGCCGGCGCGTGGAGCGTCGAGTGGAGCTTCCGGAGGAGCAGCCGGCGCCGGTGGCGGCGGGCGACAGCCTCGGTGTGCTTCACCTGCGCCTGGACGACGCCGTCCTCGCCCGGGTCGACCTTGTGGCCGCCGATACCGTGGCCCGAATGAGCGTCTGGGAGAAGCTGCTCAGCTACTTCTAGGGGCGGCGCGGGGCCCCCGGCCCCTCAGTAGGCGTCCGGCCTGACGGACAGCGAACGGTCCTCCAGCGGCAGGGCGATGCGCCGGCCGTCCTCCCGGCTCGAGGCGACCAGGCCGAGGACGATCTCCTGGCTGCGACAGGCCAGCTCGATGCCGCCCTGGGTATCGCTGTCTTCGTCGAGGGCTCTCACGAGATCCTCGATCGCTCGCAGGGTGCCGCTCTCGATCCGCACCTCCGGTCCGGCGGCTTCCTCGAGACCATGCTCGCCCTCCCGGCGCCAGGTGTAGCCGCCGCCGTTGGACAGGGTGCGCAGCTTGCCCTCGCTGCCGCAGGCCTCGAATTCGTATCCCCCCGAGGCGACGAAGTAGGCGTGCACACCGTTGGCGAAGCGTACGTAGCCCATCTCGATCGGCGGATCGACGGTCAGGCGCCCCGCCTGCCACTGGTCCTCCGCGAACCGGCAGGTGGCCTGCACGAACTCCGCCTCCCCGTCGCCGGCCAGCATCAGCACCATGTCGGCGGCGTGGGTGTGCCCCCACTGGGCGGCGCCCGTGCCGCAGTGGGCGATGACCGCCTGCAACTGGCCGATGCGGCCGGCGTCGATCATCTCCCGGGCGTTGCGGTAGAGGCGCACGTAGCGCCGCTGGGTCCCGTAGTTGAACTTGACGCCGTTGGCGGCGACCGCCGCCGCCATGGCGTCGGCCTCGGCCATCGAGTTGCAGAGCGGCTTCTCGCAGTAGACGGCGCGCACGCCGTTCTCGGCGGCGAGGATCGTCACCGGCGCATGCGGCGAAGGCCGGGTGGCGATGCAGACGATGTCGAGTCCCTCCCGCCGGATCATCTCCTCGGGGTCGGTGTACACCGCGGCCGCTCCGTACCGGGCTGCAGCCTCCTCCGCCTTGGTCGCCACAGGGTCGCAGACCGCCGCAAGGTCCGTCCGGGCGCAGGCGCTGACCGCCGCCGCATGCGAGTACGGCAGGAACAGCTCGCTGTCGGGACGGCCCTTCACCTCGTCGTCGATGGTGGCGCCCATCCGCCCGCATCCCACGAGGCCCGCGCGATAGATCGATGCCATTTCCATCCTCTCTTTCGGGGGCCGGAGCCGGCCTTGACCGTATTTCGGGGGGGCCGTACGCTCTTGCCTCGTCGGGCGATTAGCTCAGCTGGTTAGAGTGCCTGCTTGACATGCAGGAGGTCGCTGGTTCAATTCCAGCATCGCCCACCACTACCAAAGCTCCGGGGGATCCTCCCGGGGCTTTTTCTATGCCCCATCGGGGCCCGGCCGCACCAACTGTCCCGCCCGGAACGTGGCCAGCGGCTCCCAGCAGCCACCGGCGCGTTCCACGTCCCGGCAGTCCCTCAGCCTTCCCTCCTCGTTCCATTGCAGCAGCGCCAGGTCGGCGCAGGCCCCAGGGGCCAGGGTTCCGGCCTCTCCCTTCAGGCCGAGAAGTTCCGCCGGCCGCGCCGTGGCCCGCGCCAGGACCTCGGTCTCGGGCATGCCGGCGGCGATGAACTTCGACATCGTCCGCGGCAGGTCGTGGGGCGGGTCGCTGCCGAGGTGGCGGTTGTACTGGTCGGTGGAGACGGTGTCGGGGTAGAAACCCTCGGCCATGGCGGCCTCGGCGTGTTCGAAGCTGAAGGACTGCATGCCGTGGCAGCCGTCGAACAGGACCCCCCGCTCCCTGGCCTCCCAAACCTCCGGTCGCAGCCTGCCGCCGGCGATGATGTTGTCCTCGAGGAAGCAGAAGGTGTAGGTCACCAGGTCCCCCGCCCGCAGCCAGGGCAGCTGCTCCTCGAGGGGGAAGTCCCTCTTGAACCGCGGCCCGTAGAGGATGGGAAGGCCGCAGCCCTCGGCGGCCTCGATGCCGCGGCGCATGATCTCCCTCGGATCGTGGGAGATCGCCGGGCTCCGCATGGTGTTGAAGGCGAGGCCCCAGATCTCCTCGCCGGCCGCGGCGGCGGTGGCGGCGCACAGATCGACGTCGGCGTCGTCCAACCGCTCGAAGCAGTGGGCCCCGCGCGACTCGCCGTGCTTCGACAGGTGCAGGGCCAGCCGCACCCGCGTGCGGCAACCGCCGATCACCTCGTCGCGGTAGGCCGGCCAGTCGAGGGCCCCGGCGTCGCCCTGGGACATGCAGGTGGTGACCCCCCGAGTCAGGAACTGCTCGTCCGGGTCGACGCCATAGCGGGAGCCTCCGAGGGCCGGATGGGCGTGCATGTCCACGAGTCCGGGCAGCAGCAGGGCGTCGGGGTAGGCCAGGGTTTTGGCGGCGGTGCCCTCCACGGCCGCGCCCGAGGCGGCGATGCGGCCGCCGCGCACCGCGACCGCGCCCGGGCCGTCGAGGCCCGTCTCGGCGCAGAACACGCGGCCGGCGGTGATCAGCAGATCGTACTCGACGGCGCCGGTCATGAGGTTCCCGATGGAGGGCAGGAGATGGCGACGATCGGTGCGGGTGCCTGCCACTCGACCCTCCAGTTCCGGCCGCGGTCGCCGCTGCGGTACAGGCGGTCCTCGACCGAAGCCCAGGCCGCGCCGCCGGCGTCGAAGGCCACCTGGAAGGTGTCGACGTTGTCCCGGGTGGTCTCCGGAAAGCCGCCGTCCGGCGGCGCCCACGCGCGCCCGCCGTCGCCGCTGCGGAAGAGCCGCCCCGTGCCCTCGGCGCGGGGCCCGCGGCTCACCGAGGCCAGCAGGCAGTCCGGGTCCTCGGGATGGACGGCGATGGCCCGGCCGTACCGGCACGGCAGGCCGTCGGCGCGGTGGCGCCACGACTCGCCGCGGTCCTGGCTGACGAAGACGGCGTCGGCGGTGTTGACGTAGACCCGCTCCGGGGCGGCGGGGCAGACGGCCACCTGGTGCACGTCCGGGTGCAGGCCCGGCTTCACCGGCGCCCAGGACTGCCCCGAGTCGGCGGAGCGCACGATGCTGCCCACGTGGATATCGGCGTACACGTCGCCGCCGGAGCGGGCCAGGCTGCGCACCGCCGGCGGACCTCCCCAGGGCGTGTACCAGTCGCCGCGGACCTCCAGGCGGTCGAAGGACTCGACCCGCGACGCCGGCCCTCCGTCCTCCCGGCGGTAGAGGTGGGCCGGCTCGGTGCCGATGAGCAGGGTGAGCGGGTCCTCCCGCAGCACGTGGATGCAGTGGATCTCGTCGCCGATGCCGCTGTCCAGCCGATCGGCGCCCTCCGCCCGGATGACGGCGATCCCGCCGTCCTCCAGGGCCGCCACACCTGCGCCCGTGCATGCGTCGACAGCCCGGGCGGCCGCGTCGAGCACGCGCACAGGCTGCGGCGCCGTCGCGTCGGCGCGGTACACGGCCTCTTCCGTCAGTATCAGCATGGTGCCCTCCGCGGCCTTCAGGCCGCCCGTTCCTCCAGCCAGTCCCTGGTGATCTCCAGACCGAAGCCGGGAGCGTCGCTCGGCACGAGCTCGCCGTTCTCGATGACGGCGGTCCCCGGCAGCTTCACCATCTCCGCCAGCGGCACCCCCGGCGGCGAGACCCCCTCCGAGCGCTCGCCCCAGGCGACGGCGGGCATGGCGAAGGAGAGGTGCTGTCCGTACGGGTAGTTCATGCCTCCGTGGGGGAGCACGCTCTGGCCATGCCCTTCGGCGAGATGGCAGATGCGCAGAACGGCGCTGATCCCGCCCACCCAGCGGATGTCGGGCTGGAAGATGTCGATCAGCCCGTTGGCCGCGGCGAAGGCGAAGGGCGGGATGGAGTACCAGTGCTCACCGGTGGCCAGGATCTGGTGGGGGATGCGCTGCCGCAGCCGGGAGTAGCTGCCCAGGTCCTCCGGACGCAGGGAGTCCTCGAACCACTTGATGCGGTACGGCTTCAGGGCCTCGGAGAGGCGCACCACGTACTCGACGTCGAAGGACATCCAGGCGTCGACCATCAGCTCGCGCTCGTCGCCGATCAGCTCCCGGGCCGTGGCCACCAGCTCCTCGTTGCGGCGCAGCCCCTCCATGTCGTCGGACGGCCCGTGGCGGAAGAAGACCTTGACCGCCTTGAAGCCGAGCTCGAGGAACCACTCGATGGTGCTCTCCAGGCCGTAGTCGTGGCCGGTGGCGCTGGCGTAGCAGGGGATCGAGCTCTTCTGCGGGCCTCCCAGCAGCTCGTAGACCGGCCGCTGCAGCACCTTGCCCTTGAGGTCCCACAGGGCCAGGTCGACGGCGCTGATGGCGTAGCTGGCCAGGCCGGAGGTCCCGTAGTGAGCGGTGGCGCGCTGCATGACGTCGAAGAGCTTCTCCGTGGCCATGCAGCTCTGCCCCGTGATCAGCGGGCCGAGATGGTCGTTGATGATGCTGGCCGCTGGCGGCGAGAACGAGCCGAAGCCGAACCCCCAGGTCCCGTCCCGGGCGGTGACCACGCAGGCCAGGTCCGTCCAGCGGCCCTGCCAGGCGGGCAGGAACTCCGGGTAGCGGCGCATGGGACTGACGAGTGGAGGCGCGTCCTCCCGCCGCGGGATGCGCGGAGGGGTCGCCGGGTGGGGGGCGGCATGGATGGGGAAGGCGCGGACCTCGTCGATGATCATGGGCGCCAAAGAACCGGCGGGCGCCTTCGGCGAGTCAATGGACGCAGCCACCCGGCCGGCCGGATTGCCCGCGGCCGGGGAATCGCCCTGATTGCCCGGGGCGGGTCCCGGGGAGGGCCCGTCGATCCCACCGCCGGCCCCTCCGAGGGCCGGGAAAGGAGCAGGGGCGTTGCGCATCTCCGACATCAAGGTCTATCCCGCCCGGGTCGGCCACCGGAACCAGCTGATCGTCAAGGTGGAGACCGACGAGGGAATCCACGGCTGGGGTGAGTCCGGCGTCTCCGGCCGCGAGCTGGCGGTGCAGGGAGCGGTGCGCCACTACCGGGAGTTCCTGATCGGGCGGGACCCGCGCCGGCCCGGGGCCCTGTGGCAGGAGATGTACCGCGGTCAGTACTTCGAGGGCGGACGGATCCTGACCGGGGCGATTTCCGCCATCGACATCGCCCTCTACGACGTCACCGCCCGGTCCCTGGACGTGCCGGTGCACCAGCTGCTCGGCGGCAGGCAGCGCGACTTCGTGCCCTGCTTCGCCACCACCGGCGCCGGCTCCCTGGAGCAGCTCGTCGCCAACGCCAGGCTGCTCCTCGACAACGGCTGGAGCGTGATCCGCACCGGCATGGCCTCCCGCCCGGAGAGCGGCGGGGGGCGGTTCGAGCCCCGGGAGTCGATCGGCGTCACCGCCGAGTGGCTCACCGCCCTGCGCGCCGAGATCGGCCCGGACCCCGTCCTCGGCATCGACTACCACCACCGGCTGTCGGTGGCCGAGGCCGCCTCCTTCTGCCAGCGCATGCCGCCGGGGACCCTCGACTTCCTCGAGGAGCCGATCCGGGACGAGTCCCCCGAGGCCTACGAGTCCCTGCGCACGATGACGGACGTGCCCTTCGCCATCGGCGAAGAGTTCCCGAGCAAGTGGCAGTTCCTCCCCTACGTGGAGCGCGGCATCACCCAGTTCGCGCGCCTCGACGTCTGCAACGTCGGCGGGTTCACCGAGTCCCTGAAGGTCGCCGCCATGTGCGAGGCCCACTACATCGACCTGATGCCCCACAACCCCCTGGGGCCGATCTGCACCGCCGCGAGCGTCCACCTCGGGGCGGCGGTGCCGAACTTCGCCTGGCTGGAGGCGCGGGTCTCGCCCACGGAGGACCTGGGGTTCGACGACCGCGGCCTGTTCCCCGTGCAGCTGGAGCTGGAGGGGGACCGGTTCCCGGTTCCGGAGGGGCCCAGCCTCGGGGTGGAGTTCAACGAGGAAGCCGCGGCGGCGCAGCGCTTCGAATTCTGGGAGGCGCCCCACCTGCGGCGGCGGGACGGGTCCTACACGAACTGGTGAGCGGGGTCGGGCGGGTCCTCAGTTGACGACGTTCCGAGGACTCCCGTCGAGAAAGGCCCCCACGTTGTCGACCACGGTGTCGAGCAGGCGCTTGCGGGCGGCGCCCGTGGCCCAGGCGTTGTGGGGCGTGATGTAGCAGTTCCGCACTCCGTAGAGCGGATGCCCGGCGGCCGGAGGCTCCACGGCCATCACGTC
>JAJDTN010000280.1 GCA_022827165.1 Candidatus Latescibacterota bacterium | reverse complement strand
TCTTCGTGACGGCCGCCAACGAGTCCGTCCTCGCCAAATCGGGCCGCAACATCCCGGGTGTGTTGGTGCGGTCCGCTTCGACTCTCGGCACGTACGAGGTTCTAGCCGCCCAAGCCCTCTTGCTGACCCGGGAGGCCGTCGACGCCCTGGCTGCCGTGCACGGAGACCCTGCCGGCCCGGAAGGGGAGAAGGACTAGGCAATGGCAGGGATACGGGGCATCCTCCGGAATCCAGTGATCACCGAGAAGGCAACGGTCCTGCGCGATTCCAACGTGTACACCTTTCGGGTCGACTCGCGGGCCAACAAGGTGCAGATCCGCCGCGCCGTGGAGTCGGTCTTCGACGTCAAGGTCGAGGCCGTCCGTGTGGTCTCCGTCCGCCGGAAGCCGAAGCGCCAGGGCTTCTTCCAGGGCCGCACGTCGGCTTGGAAGAAGGCTTACGTGAAGCTCAGGGCCGGCGAGTCCATCGAACTCATCGAGAACCTCTGAAAGGCGAGACTCCCCGATGCCGATCAAGAGGTTCCGACCCGTCACGCCGACACAGCGCTTCAAGTCGGTAAACGCTTTCGCCGAGATCACCGACGACCGGCCGGAGAAGTCCCTCACTGCGCCCCTCACCAAGTCCGGGGGGCGGAACAGTCGCGGACGAATCACCGCGCGGCGGCGGGGCGGCGGGCACAAGCGGCGCTACCGCCGCATCGACTTCCGCCGCGAGAATCACGGCGTGCCGGGCCGGGTGGCGAGCGTCGAATACGATCCGAACCGCTCCGCCTTCATCGCCTTGGTCATCTACCGCGACGGCGACAGACGCTATATCCTGGCCCCGAACGGGCTGTCCGTGGGGGCCGTCGTGCAGGCCGGAGCCGATGCACCCATCGCCCTGGGCAACGCGCTGCCACTGTCCCGGATTCCGGTGGGCACGACGGTCCACAACGTGGAGTTGAATCCCGGCCAGGGTGGACGGATGGCTCGCAGCGCCGGTTCGGAGGTGCAGATCATGGGACGGGACGAGGAGGATGAGCGGGTCCAGCTTCGCCTGCCCTCGGGTGAGATCCGGGAGGTTCTGAGCACCTGCCACGCCACGATCGGCCAGGTCGGGAACATCGACCATCAGAACGTGTTGCTGGGCAAGGCCGGCCGCGCCCGCTGGCTCGGCCGGCGGCCGAAGGTCCGGGGCGTGGTCATGAATCCCGTCGATCACCCCCACGGCGGAGGCGAAGGCAAGTCCTCCGGAGGGCGCCACCCCGTCACGCCGTGGGGCAAGCCGACCAAGGGGTACAAGACTCGAAAGCGCAAGAAGGCGTCCAACGCCTGGATCGTGCGCAGGCGGAACCGAAGGTAACGGGAGGAAGAGGAAGTGGCGCGATCGATCAAGAAAGGCCCCTTCGTCGACGATCATCTCTCCCAGAAGATCGAGGCGATGAACAAGACGGGGGACCGAAAGGTCCTGCGAACCTGGTCGAGGCGTTCCACGATCACTCCCGACTTCGTGGGCCACACCCTGGCTGTACACAACGGCAGCAAGTTCATCCCCGTTTACATCACCGAAAACATGGTGGGACACAAGCTCGGCGAATTCGCTCCGACCCGGACCTTCCGCAGTCACGGGGGGCGAGCCAGCGAGCGCACCACCGGGGTTCGATAGTTGGAAGCGCGCGCCGTACACAGGCATATCGGCATTCCGGCCACCAAGATGCGCCAGGTCATCGACCTGATCCGGGGCAAACCGGTGGAAGAGGCTCTGGCGATTCTACAGTTCTCGCCCCGCCTCGCCGCCCGCGTCGCCGAGAAGACCTTGCGGTCCGCCATCGCCAACGCCACGGTCCGGGACGAAGAGGAGGAGGCCGACGCACCTCCTGCAGTGGATGTGGAGGAGTTGTTCGTCCAGCGTGTGTACGCCGACGAAGGCCGCACCCTCAAGAGGCTTCGGCCCCGCGCCCGGGGTGCCGCCAACCGGATCCTGAAGCGTCAGAGCCACCTCACCATCGTCGTTTCCGATGGCCGCCAGGAGGTGCCGGCGGCGGTGTCCGTATCAGATGGGGAGACCGAAGAGGTCGCCCCCTCCGAGGACGAGTAAGGAAGGAACCACCTTGGGTCAGAAGACACATCCCTATGGACTGCGCCTGGGGATCATCAAGAGCTGGAGTTCGAACTGGTTCGCGGAGCGGGATTTCTCCGGACTGCTGGGCGAGGACATCACCCTGCGGCGCTACATCCGCCAGCGCCTTCAGCGCGCCGGGGTATCCCGTGTCAACATCGAGCGCCACCCCAAGCGGGTCACCATCGAGGTGCACACGGCGAGGCCGGGCATCGCCATCGGCCGCCGCGGCGCCGAGGTCGACAAGCTCCGGGACGAGTTGAAGACTCTGACCCAGAAGGACGTAACTCTCAATATCCAGGAGGTCAAGAAGCCGGAGCTCGATGCCCAGTTGGTAGCCGACAACCTCGCTCGTCAGCTCGAGCAGAGGGTTGCCTTCCGCCGGTCCATCAAGAAGTCGGTGGCCTCTTCCATGCGCATGGGGGCCGAGGGGATCCGCATCGAGTGCGCCGGCCGCATCGGCGGCTCCGAGATGTCGCGTCGTGAGCGCTCGGAACCAGCGGGGCGGGTGCCGCTCCACACCCTCCGGGCCGACATCGATTTCGCCCGGTCCACGGCCTTCACCGTTTCCGGTACGGTGGGTGTCAAGGTGTGGATCTGCCACGGCGAGGTCGTGGACGAGGCCGAGGAAGAGCCGCAACAGGCTTGACGGGAGCGGGAAGGGCAAGAGAGCGAAGACCCCATGTTGATGCCGAAGAAGGTCGAGTGGCGCAAGCAGTCCCGGGGACGCATGCGTGGACAGACGAAGGGCGGAGCGCTGGTCTCCTTCGGAGAGTTCGGGTTGAAAGCCGTGGAGCCGGGCTGGGTCACGAGCCGCCAGATCGAGGCGGCCCGTGTGGCCATCAGCCGGGCCATGAGCCGAACCGGCAAGCTGTGGATCCGCATCTTCCCGGACAAGCCGCTGACGAAGAAGCCGGCCGAGACACGCATGGGGAAGGGCAAGGGTGCCCCCGAGGACTGGGTCGCCGTGGTCAGGCCCGGGAGAGTGATGTTCGAGTTGTCGGGTGTGACTCCGGATATGGCCAAGGAGGCCCTGCGCCGAGCGGGTCACAAACTGCCGATCAAGACCAAGTTCGTCGAACGTCTCGGTTGAGGATCCCATGAAGGCGAGTGAGCTGAGAGAGCAGAGCGCCGAGGAACTGAGCACCCGGCTCGAGGAGTTGGAAGAAGAGAGCTTCAACCTGCGCTTCCAGCACACCCTGGGCCAGCTGAGCAGCCCCATCCGGCTTCGCCAGGTGCGCCGGGAGATCGCCCGGGTACGCACCCTGCTCGAGGAAGACACGGCGGGGATCCGGCCCTTGGCGAGCGGCGATGCCGATGCCGACGCACAACCAGCCTGAGGAATCGATGGCGGAGCGGAGTACTTACGGAGGACGACTGGCAGAGGGCCGCGTTCTCAAGGCCAGCACCGAGAAGACGCGAGTCGTCGCCATAGAGATCCGCTCATCCCACCGGCTGTACGGCAAGGGGATCTCGCGGACCACGAAGGCCGTGACCCACGACGAGGGCAACGAGTCCGGCGTGGGAGACATCGTCCGCATTCGCGAGTGCCGGCCCATGAGCAAGACCAAGCGCTGGCGCCTGGTCGAAATCCTCGAGAAGGCGGGCTGAGCCATGGTCCGGGAGTACTCCGTCCTGCGCATGGCCGACAACGCCGGCGCCCGCAAGGCCAACTGCATCCGTGTCCTCGGCGGCACCCGGCGCCGCTACGCCGGCGTCGGCGATCTCGTGGTGGTAGCTGTCCACGACGTGATCCCGAACGGGCCCCTGAAGGAGGGGGAGGTGTCCCGGGCGGTGGTGGTGCGCACGAAGAAAGAGTTCCGGCGGCCAGACGGGTCGTACATCCGCTTCGACGAGAACGCCGCCGTGCTCGTCGACGACAACCGCCAGCCGCGTGGCACCCGCATCTTCGGCCCCGTCGGCCGCGAGCTGCGCGAC
>JAJDTN010000097.1 GCA_022827165.1 Candidatus Latescibacterota bacterium | reverse complement strand
CCGGCCCAGACTTCGGGCGAGGTCCGGATCGTCGAGGGGCCGCGCAGGCGGCGACGCGGGTCCGGGGAGGGACCGCCCCGGCCGGTCAGTCCGTGCGGGGCTCGCCGCGGCGGTCTCCGTGGTCGGCCGGCGCGAGCCCGGATCGTCAAGGACCGCCGTCCAGTTGCGGCCCAGGGCGGACTCCCGGCCGCGCCGGCCCAGACTTCGGGCGAGGTCCGGATTCGTCGAGGGGCCGCGGACGGCGGCGCCCGCGGCACGGAACGCGTCCGGCCGGAGGACCGGCCCGAAGGCGCAGCCGGAGCTGAGGAGGCCGCGTCTGCTCCCGCGGTCAGTCCGCCGGCCGGGCGACGCGGGCGTAGTCCTCCATCAGGCCGTCGAGGACAGCCGTCCAGGTGCGCCCGAGGGCGGTCTCCCGGCCCCGCCGGCCGAGGCTGCGCGCCAGCTCCGGATCCTCCACGAGGCGGCGCACGGCGGCCACGAACCCGGGGCGCGACTCGGCGTCGAAGAGCAGACCGTTCTCCTCGTGGCGGATGATGTCGAGGACACCGCCGGAGTCGGCGGTGACCACCGGCAGACCGGAGGCGCAGGCCTCGAGGACGACGTTGCCGAAGGTCTCGTTGGCCGAGGGGAAGGCGAAGAGGTCGCTGCTGGCGTAGGCCTTGGCCAGCTCCGCTCCCCGCAGGTACCCCGCCAGGATCGTCGGCGTGCCCTCGAGCCGGGCGCGGAGCTTCTCCAGCCCGGGGCCGCCCCCGACGACCGCGAGACGGGCCCCCGGCACGCCCTCGAGGGCGTCGGCGAGCCAGTCCACCCGCTTCTCGGGGGCGACGCGGCCGACGTAGAGCAGCAGGGGGGCCTCCGGATTCCCGCCGGAGAGGAACTCGCGCATCTCGTCCGAACGCCACTCCGGCGAGAACCGGCCCGTGTCGACGCCGCGGGTCCAGACGCGCGCGTTGCGCACCTCGCGCTCCTCCAGCTCGCGGCGGGTGACGCTGGAGGGGCACAGGTTCAGGGCGGCCTGGTTGTGGAGCCAGCGGATGTAGCGCCAGAACGCCCCCTCCAGGAACCCGAAGCCGTAGCGGCGGGAGTAGCCGGGCAAGTCGGTGTGGTAGGAGGCGACCAGGGGCACCCCGGTGCGGCGCGCGCAGCGGACCCCGGCGACGCCGAGGAAGAACGGATTGAGGACGTGGATCAGATCCGGGCCGAAGGCGTCGAGACGGCCGCGGACGTCGGTGAAGGGGTTGACGACCTTGAGCTCGGGATAGAGGGGCAGGGGGAGGCCGCCGATGCCGACGACCTCGGTGGCGGCATAGCGTTCGGGGCCGCCGCGGGGCGCGAAGAGGATCGAAGGATGCCCCCTCTCCTCGAGGTGGTCGAGGAGGTGGCAGAGGGTGTTGACGATGCCGTCGACCTTGGGCAGGAAGGTCTCGGTAAAGAGGGCGATGCGCATGGGGGAGGGGGCCGCCCGGCGGCCGCCGCCGTGCCAGAGGCGCCGGCGGCGCCTCAGAGAGCGGGAAGCCCGGCCAGTGCCAGCAGCCACGTGACGCAGCCGGCGGCGGTGCCGGCCAGGGTCTGCCCCAGGGTGTGCCGGCGCAGGAAGACGCGGGACCAGGCCACCAGCGGAACGAGGGCGAGGAGCGCCAGGGCCCCGGACCCGTAGAGCCACCCGCAGAGGACGGCGAGTCCGGCGCAGCCGGCGCAGTGGGCGCTGATCTTCCACCGCAGGGTGACGCCGAAGAACAGCAGCGACTGCGCCGTCCACACGGCGGCCACGAGGGTTGGCAGGGGTCCGGCGCCGCCGGCCCACAGCAGTCCCAGGGCCGCGGCCGCCGAAGCCGCCGAGGCGGCGAGGGGCCGCCGGCGCTCCCGGCGCACGTTCATGTGCAGGTCGCTGAGCTGCCCGCTCCGGTGGAGGTAGAGGGTGTAGCCGGTGGGCAGCAGCACTCCGACGGCGATGAGCAGCGACGTCCAGCCCCAGGCGGCGGCGGTTCCCGCATGGGCGGCGACGGCGGCGGCCGCGGCGGCGGCGCACATGGGCGGGGTCAGGGCGCCCGAGACCCGGCGCGCCAGCCTCTCCGTCCTGGAGGCGGAGCGCGAGAACGGCCGTCCGGTGAGGGCTTTGCCGAGGGTCAGTTCCACGTGGTCAGCTCTTCAAAAGTCTTCAGGCACAGACGGCCGGGCGCCGCCGAAAGATCCCGGCGGGCCCATGGCCGGGTCCAACCAGGTGCCGCCGTGCAGGAGAGAACGTCGTCAAACCGCTCGATTCCGGCCAGATGCGGGTGTTCGGCGAGGATGCCCCTCCATCCGCGGCAATCGCCGCGCAGGAACCCGCCCTCGTGGGCGTGCGTCCGGAGAGGCAGCGACCACTCAGAGCATCGGACCCTCCTGATGCGGCGCGGTTCAGGCGAGGAGGCCGTTGCGTCACTTTCGGGTGACGGAAGCGCGCTCCCCCGTCGGGCCAGGACCGGCAGCCGCCCGGGCCGCATCGGCCAAGGCCCTCCACTCCCTCGACACATGACCCCGGTTGTCCCTGTCCAACGCTGATCCAGAGGCGCCATTCCGCCCGGGCGCCGCCGCTCCCTGGCCCTCATGGGCCGGCCGCCTCCGCGGGCGGCCGGCGCTTCGCGCCGCCGGCGTCCTGTTCACGGCGGGGGTCGCCGGGTGGGTGATCCACCAGATCACCGAGGCGGGGTGGCGCCAGGTGGCCGACTCGCTGCCGGCGACGCCGTGGTTCTACCTGATCTTCGCGGGGATGTACCTGGCGCCTCCCCTGTCGGAGGTCTTCGTCTTCCGCCGGCTCTGGGGGCCCGTCCCGGGGCTGTGGCCGGCGATGCTGATGCGGCGGCTCTACTCGGGCCACCTCATCGACTACTCCGGGGAAGCCTGGCTCTACGTGTGGGCGCGGCGGCGCCAGGACCTGCCCCATCGCCGCATCGTGCACGGCATCAAGGACAACGTCATCCTCTCCTCCGCCGTGTCGACCCTGTTCGCCGCGGCCGTCCTCGGAGTTCTGGCCGCCGGAGGCTGGCTGGTCCTGGACGCGGGCCCCCTCGCCGGGCACTGGGGCTGGCTGCTGGCCGCTCCCGTCGTCCTCGGGGCCCTGTTCGCCGCGGCCCGGGCCATGCGCCGCCGCCTGCTGTCGGCGCCGCCGCCGGTGGCGGCCGCCGTGAGCGCCGCCCACCTGCTCCGCCAGGCCGCCGTGCACGTGCTGCAGGTGGCCCTCTGGGTGGTGGTCGAGCCTTCGGTGCCGCTGACTTCGTGGCTCACCCTGCTGGCGGCCCAGATCGTGCTGACGCGGGTCCCTTTCCTGCCCGGCCGCGATCTCCTCTTCGTCGGCGCCGGACTCGGCCTGTCCGGATATCTCAGCATCGAGTCGGCCACGGTGGCCAGCATCCTGCTCACCACGGCGGTCCTCGACCGCGGTCTCAACCTGGTCCTCTACCTGCTGTGCAGGTGGTGGCGGCCGCTCCTCTCCGCGGCCCGGCCGCGGGCCGGCGGAGCAGACTCCGGGCGCCGTTGCCCGTCGGTGGAGCCGAAGCGAGATTTGGCCCCCTCCCCATGAGCCTCTCCGACGCCGTCCGCCATCCTCCCCTGCGGGTCCTCTTCGTCTCGCACACCTTCCCCCCGGAGGGCCGGCCCCTGTCGAGCGTGGGCGGCATGCAGCGCGTGGCCATGGATCTGCACGAGGCCCTGCTGCAGCATCCGGAGGTGACCGTGAGCACCCGGGTCCTGCGCAGCTCGTGGCGCTGGATCTACCTGCGCACGCCGGCGTACCTGGCGCGCGCCTACGGGCACATCGAGGGGCTGGCCCGCCGCGGCGAGATCGACGTCGTCCTGTTCTCCTCGGTCATCCCCGCCGTCCTCGTCAGCTTTCCCCTGCACCGTACCCTGCGCGAATGCGGCGTGCGCACCGTGGCCGTGTCCCACGGCGACGACGTCACCTTTCCCCTGGGGCCGTACCAGCGGCGCCTGCGCCGCGTCTTCGACGGCCTCGACGCCGTCGTCTCCGTGAGCCGCGCCACCGGCCGCGCCTGCACCGACCGCGGCCTCGACCCGGCCAGGCTGCACGTGATTCCCAACGGCATCCGCGAGGACCGCTTCCCGGAGGCGGACCCGGAGAGCGCCTCCCGCGGCGACCGGCTCGCCGCCCTCGACGCCTCGGCCCGGCCCCTGGACGACGACGCCTTCCTGCTGTGCAGCGTCGGGCGCCAGGTCCCGCGCAAGGGCTTCGCCTGGTTCGTCGACGAGGTCATGCCCACCCTCCCCGACCAGGTCCACTACTGGCTGGCCGGCAGCGGCCCCCAGACCGGGGAGATCCGCGCCGCCGCCAGCCGCCGCGGCCTCGACGAGCGCCTGCGCCTCCTCGGCCCGGTCTCCGAGGAGCACCTGGGCCTCCTCTACCGCAACTCCGACCTGTTCATCATGCCGAACATCGCGGTTCCGGGCACCATGGAGGGCTTCGGCGTGGTCATGCTGGAGGCGGGGTTGTGCGGGCTGCCGACGATCGCCTCGCGCCTGGAGGGGATCCAGGACGTGATCTCGGAGTCGGAGAACGGCCACCTCGTGCCGAGTGGAAGCGCCGACGGGTTCCGCCGGGCGATCATGCGCTACGTGGAGGACCGGTCGATCCTCGAGCCGGTGCGCAGCCGCGCCGTGGAGCACACGCTGCGCTTCCGGTGGCCGGTGGTCGCCGACCGCTACGTGGACCTCATGCGGTCCCTGGCAGGCATCCCCCGGGGCCCGGGCGCCGCCGGCTGATCCCGTCCCTCACGCCGGGCCGCCGCCGCGGCGGGTCTCGCGGTCCTCCAGCCACTGCAGCAGCGCCGGCGTGAACAGCACCGCCGCCAGCCAGGTGGAACCGATGCCGACGATGGCGAGGACGCCGATCGTCTCGATCCCCGGGTGGAAGCTCAACAGGGGTCCCGAGAACCCGATCGCCGTGGTCAGGGAGCCGACGCTGATGTGCTCGCCGGTGGAGCGCAGCACCGGGAGGATCGAGCCGCGGCCTTCCTGCCGGTAGCGGTGCACGAGATGGGCGCCGGCGTCGTTGCCGATGCCGAGGACCGCGGGCAGGACGATCATGTTGTAGAAGTTGAGACGGATCTGCAGCAGCTCCATGAGCAGCAGCATCCACAGCACGCCCACCACCAGGGGCAGGCAGGCCAGGACGCCCCAGCGCAGCTTCCCGAAGTTCAGCCACATCAGCAGAAAGACGAGGACCGCCGTGGCAAGCACCATCCACGGCGACTCCCGCTGCACCAGGCGCAGCACGTCGGCGGCGACGATGGTGGGCGAGGCCGCGTGGTAGGTGCGGCCCTCCACCTCGATGCGTGACACGTCCTCGGCGAAGGCGATCGAGTTGCGGCCGTCGGAGAGCCCCACCGAGGGGTAGATGCGCAGGAAGTTGCCCGCCTCTCCCGACTTGCTCAGGAAGGGGTCGCGCAGCGATCCCGGTACCTGGTCGAGGGTGATCGCCGCGCGCGTTTGCGAGGCCTGCCGCAGGCGGCGCAGGTCCTCCGACTCCACCCCCTCGAGCAGGGGATCGTCCAGCAGCTCGCGGACCCGGGCGATGCGCTCCAGCCTGGCGCGTTGCGCCCCCGCGTCCATGGGGAAGCGGTCCTGGATGGTGACGACCTCGGCGATCGTCGGCGACAGGGTATCCTCCGCCGCCCGGCGGCGCAGGGCGGCGGCCACGGCGGGCACGTG
>JAJDTN010000312.1 GCA_022827165.1 Candidatus Latescibacterota bacterium | reverse complement strand
GGCCCCCGGGGACTCCCTCGGAGGCGGCGGATCCCCCCCAGGCGGCGGACGCCGACATCCAGCAGTTGTGGCCCCGGGTCACCGATCTGCTGCGGGAGACCCAGCCCTCGATGCCCGGCTACCTGGAGGGCACGCGCCGGGAGCTGAAGGGTTCGGTGCTCACCCTGTTCTTCGACGGGAGCAACCGCTTCGCCATGGCCCAGGTGGCCAAAGCCGAGTCCGCGGTGGCCGCCGCCGTGGCCAGCGCCGGCGGGCCCGAGGTTCGCGTCCGTTGCAGTGTCGAAGACCGCGAGGCGCCGGCGCCGGCCGGGGATCCGGGGTCTGTCGCGCCCCCGCCGGCCCGGCCCTCACCCCAGGCGAGCCTCGACCCGAAGGTGCGGTCCGTCCTCGAGGCCCTCGACGGGGAGATGGTGTAGCATATGGGTCCCCAGGCTCTCGAGGACTTGGTGAACGCCCTGGCGCGGCTCCCCGGCATCGGCCGGAAGACGGCCCAGCGGCTGGCCCTTTTCTTGCTCAAGTCCCCTCCCGAGGAGGCCGCGGCCCTGGCCGACGCGATCCAGGGCGCCCGTGAACGCATCGGCCACTGCACCCAGTGCTACAACCTCACCGAGAGCGGCCAGCCCTGGTGCCGGGTCTGCCGCGACGAGAGCCGCGATCGCCAGGTGGTCTGCGTCGTCGAGGAGGCCAGCGACGCCCTGGCCCTGGAGCGCAGCGACCTGATGCGGGGCACCTACCACGTCCTTGGGGGGGCCCTGTCGCCTCTCGACGGCATCGGACCCGACGACCTGCGCATCGCCGAGCTCCTTGAGCGGGTGCGGCGCGACGGCGTGCGCGAGGTGATCCTGGCGCACAACGCCAGCGCCGAAGGCGAGGCCACCGCCGAGTACATTCATCAGCGGCTCGATTCCATGACCCGCGTCACCCGCCTGGCCCGCGGCCTGCCCGCCGGCTCCGACCTGGACCTGGCGGATCGAACCACCCTCGCCCACGCCCTGCAGGGACGCACGACCTTCTGATGACTGCCAAGGCAAAGGCAGGTCCCGGTGGCGGCATCCTCAACCTGCCCAACCTGTTGACGATTTCCCGCATCTGCGCGACACCCCTCTTCCTGGCCATGCTGTTCACCGACATCTGGTACTGGCGCTCGACGGCCGTCGTCGTCTTCGCCGCGGCTTCTCTCACCGATCTCTACGACGGCCGACTGGCCAGGGCCCGGAACTCGGTCACCGAGTTCGGCCGCTTCATGGATCCATTGGCCGACAAGATCCTCGTCACCTCGGCGCTGATCGCCTTCGTCCTCGGCCGCATCGTCCACGCCTGGATCGTGGTGCCCATCGTCGTGCGCGACGTGGTCGTCACGGCCCTCCGTCTCTACGGCATGCGCCAGGGCCGGATGATGGAGACCTCCGTCCTCGCCAAGTGGAAGACCACCGCCCAGCTGGTCACCATCGTGGTCATCCTGGCCCTCATCGGTCTGCAGGACATGGCGGGGCACTTCGAGTGGAGCGGAGTGCTGGCCGTCAGCGACTGGATCCGGCTGCTCACCAACGGCCTGATGACCGGGGTCCTTCTCCTTACCCTGCTCTCCGGTTTTCACTATTTTCTGCGGACCTGACAGCGGGTCCACGGATCGCATTTTCCGGCGCGCGGCCGAGTTCCTGCGGACCGCCGTCGCCACGCTGCTGTTCTCCGGCCGGGCGCCTTTCGCCCCCGGTACGGCGGGTACCGCGGTGGCCGCGGCGGCCTACTTGGTTCTGTGTGATTCACTGACCACCGGCGCGTGGATCGTCCTGCTGGCCGTGACCACCGCCGTGGCCGTGGCCAGCGCCGGCGCCGAGGCCCGCGCCCGGAATCAGGACGATCCGGGCCCAGTGGTGATCGACGAAGCCGCGGGATACCTGTTCGCGGTTGCCTTCCTTCCCCATGGTCCGGTGACCGCCATCGCCGGATTCCTGGTGTTCCGGGCCCTCGACATTCTCAAGCCGCCGCCGGCGCGCCAGCTTGAGCGCCTGCCCGGCGGATGGGGGATCGTCCTCGACGACGTCGCCGCCGGTCTCATGAGCCACCTGCTGCTGCGGGCGGGCTGGGCGCTGGCCGGGCGATGACAAACCCGCGGGAGCGACACATGGTCGACAGCAATGGCCCGGCCGCCGATGGTGCGCGCGAGCAGGCGTTGGACCTGGCCATCTCCCAGATCGAGAAGCAGCACGGCAAGGGCGCCATCATGCGCATGGGGGCCGAGGGCGGCATCGTCGAGGTCGAGGCGATTCCCTCGGGTTCCCTGACCCTCGACGCGGCCCTGGGCATCGGCGGTTTTCCGAGGGGGCGGATCGTCGAGATCTACGGGCCCGAGGGGGCGGGCAAGACCATGGTTTCCCTCCACGCCATCCGCGAGGCCCAGCGGTCCGGAGGGACGGCGGCCTTCATCGACGCCGAGCACGCCCTCGACGTGGGCTTTGCGCGGCGCATCGGCGTCGACGTGGAGAACCTCATCATCTCCCAGCCCGACTCGGGCGAGCAGGCCCTGGAGATCGTCGACACCCTGGTGCGCTCCGGCGCCCTCGACGTCGTCGTCCTCGACTCGGTGGCCGCCCTGGTCCCGCAGGCCGAGCTCGAAGGAGAGATGGGCGACTCCCACATGGGCCTCCACGCCCGCCTGATGTCGCAGGCCCTGCGCAAGCTCACCGGCAGCATCAGCCGGTCGCGGACCTGCGCCATCTTCATCAACCAGCTGCGCATGAAGATCGGCGTCATGTTCGGCAACCCCGAGACCACCACCGGCGGCCGGGCCATGGGGTTCTACGCCTCGGTCCGCGTCGACATCCGCCGCGTGGGCCACATCAAGGACGGCGAGCGCAACATCGGCAGCCGCGCGCGGATCAAGGTGGTCAAGAACAAGCTCGCCCCTCCGTACCGGCAGGCCGAGTTCGACATCTACTACGAGGGCGACCGGATCGGGGTGTCGCGCGAGGCCGACCTGCTCGATCTCGGGCTCGAGCACGGCTTGGTGGACAAGGCGGGCACCTGGTTCTCCTGCGATGGCGAGCGCCTCGGGCAGGGCAGGGAGAACGCCCGCGCCTTCCTGGCCGGCCACCCCGAGCTGGCGCAGAGCCTGGAGTCCCGGCTGCGCCAGCAGCTCGGCCTGAGTCCGCCCCCGGACGCGGCGGGTCCGGAGTGAGCTTGGGTCCCGGGATCGAAGAGCGCGAGAGCGCCCGCCGGATCGCCCTCGACCTTCTCGAGGTGCGCGACCGCTCGGTGCAGGAGATCCGCCAGAGGCTGCAGCGCCGCGGCTGCGCTCCGTCGGCGATCGACACCGTGGTGGGCGATCTGGAGGCGTTGCGCCTCCTCGACGACCGCGCCTTCGTCCGCCGCTGGGTCGAGAGCCGGAGGTCCCGCCGCCCCGAGGGGGGGCCGAAGATCAGCCGCGATCTGGCCCGGCGGGGGATCGACCCGGCCCTGATCGAGGAGGTCCTGGCCGAGTACGGGGACGATCTCGGATCGGGGGCCGAAGCCCTGTCGCTGCTGCGCCGGCAGCAGACCCGGTACCGGGGGCTCGACCCGCAGACCGCCCGGCGGCGCATGTACGGGCTGCTGGCCCGCCGCGGCTTCGACCCCGACACGGTGCGGGAGGCGGTGACGCGGGCCTGGACCGAGATCGAGGAGGCCGGGGAGAAGAGATGAAGTCCAACGAGGTTCGCGAGACCTTCCTCTCCTTCTTCGAGGACCGGGGACACGCCCGGGTGCCGAGCGCGCCGGTGGTGCCGGCCGACGACCCTACCCTGTACTTCATCAACGCCGGCATGAACCAGTTCAAGGACGTCTTCCTCGGGCTGGGCAGCCGGCCGTACACGCGCGCCGTGGACACGCAGAAGTGCATCCGGGTCTCCGGCAAGCACAACGACCTGGAGGAGGTGGGGATCAGCCCCTGGCACCACACCTTCTTCGAGATGCTCGGCAACTGGTCCTTCGGCGACTACTTCAAGGAAGAGGCCATCCGCTGGGGCTGGGAGCTGGTGACGGAGCGTTTCGGCCTGCGCCAGGACCGCCTGTGGGCCACCGTCTTCGAAGGCGGCGAGGGGGTCCCGCCCGACGAGGAGGCCGAGTCCCTGTGGCAGCAGGAGACGGACCTCCTCCCGGGGCGCGTGGTGCGGCTGCCCGCCAAGGACAACTTCTGGGAGATGGGCGAGACCGGCCCCTGCGGCCCCTGCTCGGAGATCCACTACTACATCGGTGACGACCCCTCCCTCCAGAGCGAGGAGCTGCTGCTGCAGGACGGTCCCGAGTTCGTGGAGTTCTGGAACCTCGTCTTCATCCAGTTCAACCGCGACGACTCCGGGACCCTGCATCCGCTGCCGGCCCGGCACGTCGACACCGGCATGGGCTTCGAGCGCATGTGCAGCCTGCTCCAGGGCGCCGGGAGCAACTACGACACCGATCTCTTCCGGCCGCTGATCGGGTGCATCGCCGAGGTCACCGGCGCCGACCCGGGGTCCGATGCCGGACGCGTGCCGGCCCGCGTGATCGCCGACCACGTGCGCGCTCTCACCTTCGCCATCGGCGACGGCGTCCTGCCCTCCAACGAGGGGCGGGGCTACGTGCTGCGGCGCATCCTGCGGCGGGCCTCGCGCTTCGGCCGCCAGCTCGATCAGCACGACCCCTTCCTGCACCGGCTGGTGCAGCCCCTGGCCGACTCGATGGCTCACGTCTTCCCCGAGGCGAAGGCGAAGGCCGCCCACGTGGCCATGGTGATCCAGGCCGAGGAGCAGTCCTTCGGCCGCACCCTCGACCGCGGGCTGGAGATCTTCGAGCGCGTCAGCCGGAAGGGCGAAGTCTCGGGGGCCGACGCCTTCCGCCTCTTCGACACCTACGGGTTCCCTCTCGATCTCACCGAGCTGATGGCGCGAGAGCGCGGCCTGTCCGTCGACACCGCCGGCTTCGAGGCCGAGCTGGAAGGCCAGCGCCAGCGGGCCCGGGCGGCCACGAGGGAGCGTTTCGCCGCCTCCGAGGGAGTCGGAGACGCCGTCGAGGGCGAGCATTCCGAATTCGTCGGCTACGACGAGCTGGAGATCGAGGCGCGGGTCATGCAGGCGCAGGTCGACGACGGCGTGGCGCGGGTCGTCCTCGACCGCACCCCGTTCTACGCCGAGTCGGGGGGACAGGTCGGCGACCGGGGGGTCCTCACCGCGCACGGTCTGCGCATCGACGTGGAGACGACGCGGAAGGGGCGGGGCGGCATCCTCCACGAGGGCCGGCTGATCGAGGGTGAACCCCCCGGTCCGGGCCAGGTGGTGTGCGCCGCCGTCGACCGGGAGGCCCGCGACGCCGCGGCGCGCAACCACACGGCCACGCACCTGCTGCACGAGGCCCTGCGCCGGGTCCTGGGGGATCACGTGGCGCAGATGGGATCCCTCGTGGCGCCGGACCGCCTGCGCTTCGACTTCTCCCACTTCCAGGCCATGGAGTCGGGGCAGCTGGAGGAGGCCGGTGCCATCGTCAACAGCTGCATTCGCGAAGACCTCGAGGTCTCCGCCTTCGAGGAAGATCTGGACCGCGCCCGGCAGATGGGGGCCCAGGCGCTGTTCGGCGAGAAGTACGAGGACCGGGTGCGGGTCGTGAAGATCGGCGGCTTCAGCCTCGAGCTGTGCGGCGGCACCCACGTGGCCCACACCGGCCGGATCGGCCTCTTCGACCTCACCGCCGAGAGCGGCATCGCCGCCGGCACCCGCCGGGTCGAGGCCCTCTCCGGCGTCGAGGCCGAGGCCGCCGCCCGCCGCCACCGGGCCCTCCTCGGCGAGATCGGCCGCCTGCTGAACGCCGGCGACGAGGAGCTGCCCGACCAGGTGCGCCGCCTGCAGGAGCGCAATCGCGACCTGGAGAAGGCCCTGGCCGAGGTGCGCCGTCAGGCCGCCGGGGACAGTGCCGCCGCCCTGGCCGAGGCCGCCGTCGAGGTGGAGGGCGTGCGCGTCGCCGCCTGCCGGGTCGAGGCCGAAGACGTGCCCGCCATGCGCAACCTCGCCGACGGGCTTCGCGACAGTCTGGGCTCCGGCGTCGGGGTTCTCGGCGCAGAGGTGAAGGGCAGGGTCTCCTTCATCGCCGTGGTCACCGACGACCTGATCCAGTCGCGGGGGCTGAAGGCCGGGGATATCGTCAAGGAGGTCGCCCGCATCGCCGGCGGCTCCGGAGGAGGCCGCCCTCACATGGCGCAGGCCGGCGGCAAGGATCCCTCCCGGATCGACGAGGCCATCGGAGCCGCTGCAGAGATCGTGCGGCGCTGCCTGACGGAAGGCTAGCGCACCAGGCCGCGGGACGATGAAGAGCACCCTCGAACAGCTGCTCGAGGCACGGGCGCGGCGCGGCGCGGGCTATCTCACCCTCCTCGACCCCGACCGCCTGCCCCTGAAAGACCTGGAAAGGCGGGCCTCGATGTGCGCCGAGGCGGGGGCCGACGGCATCCTCGTGGGCACCAGCCTGATGCTCTCGACCGGGCGCAACGCCGAGCTCTTCGAGCGCCTGCGCGCCCTCGTGCAGATCCCCGTCATCTCCTTTCCGGGGGACGCGGGACAGGTCGTGCGCACGGCCGACGCGATCCTGTACCTGTGCATGGTGAGCGGCCGCAACCCCGAGTTGCTCATCGGGCAGCAGGTCCGCGCCGCGCCGCTGCTCAAGGAGTACGGCATGGAGGTCATCTCCACGGCCTACATGCTGGTCGAATCCGGCACCCTGACATCGACGGAGTTCATGAGCTCCACGCGGCCCATACCGCGCGGCAAGGACGACATCGCCATGGCCCACGCCCTGGCGGCCCAGTATCTCGGCATGAGGCTCGTCTACCTCGAGACCGGCTCCGGGGCCCGCGATTCCGTGCCCACGCCGATGGTGCGGGCCGTCTCCCGGTACGTCGATCTGCCGGTGATCGTCGGCGGCGGCATCCGCGATCCGCGCACGGCGCGCGACAAGGTCGAGGGAGGCGCCGCCTTCGTGGTGACCGGCACGGCCGTGGAGAACGACCCGGGCCGCCTGCGGGAGCTGAGCGCCGCGGTCCACATCGCCGAGGGCTGAGGAACCCCTCCCGCACCGCAGACCGGCGAAACCGATGATCCGCAAGAGCGTGAAGGTCACGAACAAGCTGGGCATCCACGCCCGTCCCGCCACCCTCCTCGTGCAGGCGGCCTCGCGCTACGAGGCCGATATCTATCTGAGCAAGGGCGACGTGAACCGCATCAACGGCAAGAGCATCATGGGGGTGATGATGCTCGCCGCCGAGCATGGCTCCGAGGTGGTGGTCGAGGCCGAGGGCAGCGATGCCGAGGCCGCCCTGGAGGCGGTGACCGGACTGCTCGGCGGAGACTTCGAGAGCACCTGAGGACGCCGTGAGCCAATCGACCCAGCGCGGGACCTACCGGAGGATCGAGGGCATCCCGGCCTCGCCCGGGATCGCCATCGGCAAGGCCTTCACCCACCGAGTGGAGAGTCCCGCCGCCGGCTCGCCGAGGAAGGTCCCCGCCCATCGCGTGGAGGCCGAGGTGGGGCGCTTCCGCGCCGCCCTGGAGGCGGTGGCCGGCGACGTGCGCCGCACCCGCCAGCGCGTCGAGCACGAGCACGGGACCGACCTGGCGCTGATCTTCGACGCCCAGCTGGCCATGCTCGAGGACGTGCAGGTCCGCGACGCGACGATCGAGCGCATCCGCTCCGCCAGGCGCTCGGCCGAGGGCGCCTTCGCCGCCACCATGGGCGCCCTTCGCCGGGAGTTCGAGAAGATCGACAACGAGTACCTGCGCGCCCGGGTGGGGGACCTCAAGGACATCGAGCAGCAGGTTCTCGTGCACCTGGCGGGGGGCGGGTTCTCCGGTTTGCAGACGCTGCGCTCCAACACCGTGATCGTCGCCCGCGACCTGCTGCCTTCCGAAGCCGCCCAGTTGGCCCGGCGGCTGGTGACGGGCCTGGTCACCGACGTGGGAGGGGAGACGTCCCACACCAGTATCATCGCCCGTTCTCTCGGACTGCCCACGGTGGTCGGAACGGGGAGGGCTTCCTGGGCGGTGCGCGCCGGCGATCTGCTGGTCGTCGACGGCGACGAGGGCACCGTGCACGTGCGCCCCGACGCGGCGACCCTGCGGCGCTTCCGCACCCGCCGCCGCCGGCAGCTGCGCCGCGAGCGGGAGCTGAGCCGGCGGGCGGACCTGCCCACGGTGACCCGCGACGGCGAGGAGGTGGTGCTCCTGGCCAATCTCGACCTGCCGCAGGAGATCGACCTGGCGGTGCGCAACGGCGCCCGGGGCGTCGGCATGCTCCGCACCGAGTTCCTGTATCTCGGGTACGGGTTGCCCTCGGAGGCCGACCAGCTCGACTGCTATTCCAGGATCGTCAAGGCCATGGCGCCGCAGCCGGTGGTGGTCCGCACCATCGACCTCGGGGGGGACAAGCTCATCCACGCCGTCGACTCGCCCCCGGAGGCCAACCCCTTTCTCGGCTGGCGGGGCATCCGCATCTGTCTCGACAATCCGGACCTGTTCAAGACCCAGTTGCGCGCCATCCTGAGGGCCGCCGTCCACGGCGAGACGCGCATCCTCCTGCCCATGATCAGCGGCCTGGAGGAGATCCGGCAGGCCCGGGAGATGATCGCCGAGACCGCGGCCGATCTGAGCCGCGAGGGGATCGACCACAGGGCCGACTGCCAGGTGGGGGTGATGATCGAGGTGCCGTCGGCGGCGATCACCGCCGAGCAGCTGGCCGGGGAGGTCGACTTCTTCAGCCTGGGGACCAACGACCTGGTCCAGTACACCCTGGCCGTCGACCGCGGTACGGCGCGCGTGGCCGAGCTCTACCAGCCGCTGCATCCGGCCGTCCTTCGCCTGATCCGGCAGGTCGCCGAGGCCTCGCAGGGGGCGGGGATCCCGACGAACATCTGCGGCGAGATGGTCGCCGACCCGGTGGCCGCCCTGCTCCTTCTGGGGCTGGGGGTGCGCCAGTTGAGCGTGAGCCCGCCCCAGATCCCCGAGGTGAGGGAGCTGCTGAGGGCCGCGGAGATCGGGCGGATGACGGAGCTGGCCCGCCAGTGCCTGACCCTGACCTCGGCCCGGGAGGTCCGCGAACGGGTCGAGGCCGAGATGTCGGAGGTGCTGGCCGCCGCCCGCCCCCCCAGCGAGGAGGTGGAGGGATGACCGTGCATCGACCCAAGACGAGGAGAGGGAGGAAGTGAGTCACCTGTTTACATCCGAATCGGTCTCCGAGGGACATCCCGACAAGGTGGCCGACCAGATCTCGGATGCCGTTCTCGACGCCATGCTCGCCGGGGATCCCCACTCCCGGGTCGCCTGCGAGACCCTGGTCACCACCGGGCTCGTGGTCGTGGCCGGGGAGGTCACCTCGGCGGCGCAGCCCGACATCCAGGCCACGGTCCGCCAGGTCGTGGAGGACGTTGGCTACACCGATCCCGCCTACGGCTTCGACGCCCGCTCCTGCGGCGTCGTCGTCGCCCTCGACAAGCAGTCCGCCGACATCTCCCAGGGGGTCACCGAGTCCGAAGGCCTGCACCGGGAGATGGGGGCCGGCGATCAGGGCATGATGTTCGGTTTCGCCTGCCGCGAGACCCCGGAGCTGATGCCCCTGCCCATCACCCTGGCCCACCGCATCCTGCAGCATCACGCCCGCCTCCGGAGGGAGGGGGCCGTCGGCTACCTGCGGCCCGACGCCAAGTCGCAGGTCACCGTGGAGTACCAGGGCGACGAGCCCCGGCGGGTCGCCGCCGTCGTCCTGTCGACGCAGCACGACCCGGACGTCGAGCACTCCCGCATCGAGCGGGACATGATCGCCGAGATCCACAAGGTTGTCCCGCAGGACCTCCTCGGCCCGGACACGGTCTATCACATCAATCCCACGGGCCGCTTCGTCGTCGGCGGCCCTCATGGCGACTGCGGCCTCACGGGGCGCAAGATCATCGTCGACACCTACGGCGGCGCCTGCCCCCACGGCGGCGGCGCGTTCTCCGGCAAGGACCCGACGAAGGTCGATCGAAGCGCCCACTACATGGCCCGCTACGTGGCCAAGAACCTGGTCGCCGCCGGGCTGGCCGGCCGCTGCCAGATCCAGCTCGCCTACGCCATCGGCGTCGCCCGGCCGGTGTCGATCCTGGTGAACACCTTCGGCACGGGCGGGGTGGTGAAGGACGGCGAGATGGCGGGGCTGATCTCCGAGGTCTTCGACCTGACGCCCCGGGGGATCATCGACCACCTGCAGCTGCGCCGCCCCATCTACCGCAAGACCGCCAACTACGGCCACTTCGGACGCGGCGGCGACGACTTCACCTGGGAGAGGACGGACAAGGTTGCCGCCCTCGAGCAGGCCGCCGGGATCTGAGCCGCGGCTTGCGGAGATGACCACCGGCCGCCAGAGGGCATCCCGGCACATCCCCAGGGGGGCCGCCTGCCCGCGCCCTGGATCCGCCGCGGTAGCCGCGGCTCTCGGGGCGGCGCTGATCGCCGCCGGCTGCGCCGTGGAGAAGCCCCAGGTTCCGCGGTCGTCCATCGTCCTCCGCGTTCCGGTGGCCAACGACACGACGGCTCTCTCCGAGATCGTCGCCGAGGAGGCCGACTATCTCGCCCTCCGCGCCGACGGCAGCATCGCCTTCCGCTACGACCGCGAGTTCAGCGACCTCGAGGGCCGGTCCGAGGTCGGCGGCCGCCTCGCCGTCACGCCCGAGCCCGCCCGCTTCGCCGCGCCCCTCGGGGAGATCGCTTTCGCCGGCCGGGAGATCGTCCTGCCCCCGATCACCGCCGGGGCGTTTCTGCCCGCGGAGCTTCTCGGGCAGGAGATCCGGGTCCCCGAGGAGACCTCGCTCTCCGGCCTGGAGCTGGAGCTGCCCCTGCCGGGGGTCGAGTCCCTCGAGGTGGCCTCGGGGAGCCTGACCGTGACGATCGCCAACGGCCTGCCCCTGGCCTTCGTCGACCTGGAGCTGGCCCTCCTCGACGGGGGCCGCACGGTGCAGACGGCAGAAGTGCGCCGCATCGACGCCGGGGGCACCGGGGCCGCGGTCTTCGACCTCACCGACCGGCGGATCTCGGGGGACCTGGTCCTTCTCCTGGAGAGCGCCCGGCTGGAGGCGCCGGAGGAGACCGTCACCCTGCGCGCGGAGGACTCCCTCGCCGTCACCTTCGGGCTGAGCCGCCTGGGGGTGCGCGAGGCCACCGCCCCCATCGAGCCCCAGGTGGTGGCACCCGACGAGCCCGCCGTGATCACGCTCCCCGCGGACCACCTGCGGCTGACCCGGGCCCTGATCGAGAGCGGCCGCCTGAGCCTGGTGGTCACCAACGAGCTGCCGGTGGCGATGGACGTGACCCTGGCGCTGCCCGAGGTGGCCGACGAGGCGACCGGGGTCTCGGCGGCCGGGGTCATCGACGGGCTTGGCGCGGGTGCTTCCCGGGAGGTCGTGATCCCCCTCGACGGCCACGTCTTCCGGCCGGACGATCCACTGGAGATGCGCGTCGGGTACACGGGCCGCACCCACCGGTCGGAGGCGGCGGTGACCCTGCGCCCGGAGGCGGCGCTGATCGTGGAGACGGTCCCGGAGAAGCTGACCTTCCGCGAGGTCAGCGGCCGGTTCGATCGCCTTCAACTGCCCGCGATCGAGCCGCGGACGCGCTACATCGACCTGCCCGCGGGGGCCGACACGATCAACGCCGTGGCCTTCGATTCGGCGGGCATGAGGGTGACCTACACCAGCGCCGTGGGCGTGCCCGGACGCCTGGACCTCCGCGTCGTCGGGACCGACTCGGCGATACCGGACTCGGCCGGGCTGGAGCGGACCTTGCAGCTGCGCCTCGACACCGAGGCGGGTTCACCGGCCGACCCGGTGACGCGCTCGATCGATGTCGCCCCCGGCCGGCTCACCCCCTTCCTCGACTTCCTGCCCACCCGGGTCACCGTGCACACCGACTCCATCCTCATCGGCGCGGGGTTCGAGGGGGACACCTCCCGGGTCGCCGCCGATCACTGGATCCGCCTCGACAAGGTGGCCTTCGAGGCCCCCGCCCGCCTGCTGGCCGACACCTCCTGGTTCGAGAGCAGCCCGCGCTCCCAGGGGGCTTTCACCGACGCCGAGGCCCGTCGGCGGATCAACGCCAACATCGAGGGCGCGGTGGTGACGACGACGGTACTCAACAAGACCCCCCTGGCCATCGGCGTGCGCCTGTTCACCGCCTACGATCCCGGCCTCGTGTTCTCCGATCCGATCCTGACCCTTCCCAAGGAGGACGGGCAGTACTTCGGCGTCGACCCGGACGCGCCCGGCATCCGCCAGGTCTTCCTGACCGCCGACGACCTGCGCCTGCTCCTCGACATCGACCCCGCCGACCCGGGGCCCGCGGACCCCGACAGCCGGGTGCGGACCCTGTACAGCGGGGTCAAGGTCCGCCTGGCATCGCCCACCTGGGACCAGATCCACGGCGACGACATCGTCGTCGTTCAGGCGCAGGCCGAGATCTTCATCGAGCTCAACGAGTCCCTCGTCGAATGACCGGTCCCGCCGCCGTCCGCGTCCTCCTCGCCGTCTGCCTGACCGCCACGGGAGCCTTCGGCGTCGTCGGGGACAGCTCGGCCCGGGCCCTCGCCCTCGGGAGGTCGTACACGGCCCTGGCCCGGGGTCCGGAGGCCGCGTTCTGGAACCCCGCCAACCTGGGCTTGAGGACCAGTCCGCGCTTCAAGTGGGAGATGCTGGCCGCCGGCGTCGGCCTGGTGGCCGAGAACAACGCCTTCTCGGTGAAGGCCTACAACGACCACTTCACCGACGATCAGCACATCCTCACCGACCGCGACAAGCAGGATCTGCTCGGCGAGGTCCCGGGGAGCGGCCTCGGGTTCAACCTCGACCTCATGCCTTCGGTCATCGCCGGCGTCCCCCTCAACGGCGGCGCCGCCTTTGCCATGCCCTGGGGGATCCACGCCGCCGTCACCACCGGCCTGGCCGTCGGCGTGGAGGGCGAGCTGCCGAAGGACATCTTCCACCTGATGTTCTACGGCAACGAGTTCGACCGCCCCTACGACATCTCCGACTGGGACGGTTCGGGCTGGGCCGTGGCCAGCCTCAACTGGTCGGGCGCCCGTCCGTGGCTGCCGCCCCGGCTGGAGCCCTACCTGGGGGAGCTCTCCCTCGGGATGACCTTCAAGCTTCTCGGCGGCGCCTACGGCGAGGTGGTGGAGACCAGCGGCGTGCTGGAGGTCCTTCCCGTGGGGGCGGAGCTGGACGACCTGCAGGGCCTGGCCCAGTACGGAGGCGGCCTCGGGTTCGGCATCGACCTCGGCCTCGCCGGAGTGACCCGGGACCACCGAACGACCTTCGGCCTCGGCGTGCTCAACCTGCTCGACGCCATGACCTGGAACATCGCGGCGCAGCAGGACTCGTTCTACGCCGCCGCCAGCGGCCTCCGGGTGACCCGTCTTCTCGACGTGGAGAACATCTGGGACATCGTCGACAAGGACGACCTCAACGGGGACGGCGTCGAGGAGCACCTGGAGAAGGTCGGCGAACGGAGTTTCTCGCGGTCCCTGCCGGCCCTTCTGCGCGTCGGCGTGGCCCGCCGGCAGACCTCACAGTTGACCCTGCTCGGCAACTACGATCAGGCCCTGAGCGAAGGGTTCGGGCTGACGACAACGCCCAGGATCTCCTTCGGCGCCGAATACAGGCTGGTATCCTGGTTCCCGGCGCGCTCGGGCATCTCCCTCGGAGGCCGCAGCTCCAGCACCGCCGTCGGCTTCGCCTTCGGACCGTTCACCATCCGCGGCACGGAGCTGGAGCTCTTCGACTTCGCCTACGCCACCCGGGGGGGGCTGGTGCCCGGCTCGTCCAAGGGCTCGGCCCTGTCCCTCACGTTCTTCCGGTTCAGCCTCATCCGCTGAAGGCGCCGGTGCGTTGCCGGCCCGCCAAGCGTTCCGCTACCTTTCGGGGCCGGCAGGAGGAATCTCCCCATGAGCAAGACCAGGAAGCGGGAACAGGGCCACGGGAACGGCGTGGACGGGGACATCTACAGGAAGGACGGCCGTCTGAAGAGCGGGTTCTACGATCGTGAGCTGCAGCGGCTGCAGAACGAGCTCGTCAACCTCCAGTACTGGATCAAGGACCGCGACCTTCGGGTGGTCCTCGTCTTCGAGGGCCGCGGAGGGGCCGGCAAGGGCGGGGCGATCAAGCGCATCACCGAGCCCCTCAACCCCCGGGGCTGCCGCGTCGTGGCCCTGGCCAAGCCCTCCGACCGCGAGCGTTCCCAGTGGTATTTCCAGCGCTACATCTCCCACCTGCCATCGGCCGGGGAGATCGTCATCTTCGACCGCAGCTGGTACAACCGCTCCGGCGTGGAGAAGGTGATGGGGTTCTGCACCGACAGGCAGTACCGCGAGTTCCTGCGCTCGTGCCCCGAATTCGAGCGCATGCTGGTGCGCGACGGCATCATCCTCCTCAAGTACTGGTTCTCCGTCAGCGCCGAGGAGCAGGAGAAGCGCTTCCAGGCGCGCGTCAACGAGCCGCGGAAGCGCTGGAAGCTGAGCGACATCGACCTGGCGGAGCGCGATCGCTGGGTCCACTTCTCCCGGGCCAAGGACGAGACCTTCTTCTACACCGATATCGAGGAGGCGCCCTGGAGGGTGGTGCTCTCCGACGAGAAGCAGAAGGCGCGGCTGAACTGCATCCGCGACATCCTCAAGGCGATCCCCCACGAGGACATCACCCTTCCCGAAGTCACCTTGCCGCCGCGCGCCGATGAGGAGCCCTACCAGCGTCCGCCGCGTGAGGAGCAGCACTTCGTCCCCGAAGTGTATTGAGGCGCGGCCCCGGAGCCGGGGCCCCGTCTGCAACGGCAGCCCTGAGGCCGCCCGGTGCGCCAGGTCTTCCGGTCACACTTGCCGCGGGGTGCCTGATCGGCACCGCCGGAGCCTCCTGGGCCTCGTCGGATTCTGCCGATCCGGCAGGGTGTCGCCTGGGGTACGGCTTTTGCACCATCGCCGCTGTCACCAGGAGCGATGAAGATGGACAAGCTGACCCACAAGTCCCGGGAAGCCGTGCAGGAGGCGCAGAGCATCGCCCTGCGGCACGGCCACCCGGAGGTGGACCTGCCGCACCTGGCCGCGGCGCTGCTGCAGCATCAGGACGGCGTCGTGCCGCGCGTCCTGATGCGCCTGGGCGCCGAGCCGCAGGAGCTTCTCTCCCAGCTGCAGACGGAGCTGGAGAAGGCCCCGCGGGTTTCCGGCGGCGGCGCCGAGCCGCGCCTGGCCCGGGGACTCTCCCAGGCCCTCGCCGCCGCCGAGGCGGAAGCCGCCAGGCTGAAGGACGAGTTCGTATCCGTCGAGCACCTGGCCCTCGCCCTGATCGCCGACGGCACCGGATCCGGGACGGCGCGGACCTTCGCCTCCGCCGGCGTCACCCGCGACCGCTTCCTGCAGGCCCTGGCGGCGGTGCGCGGCAACCAGCGCGTCACCTCGGAGGATCCCGAGGCCCGTTACGAGGCCCTGGAGAAGTACGGCGTCGACGTCGTCGCCGAGGCGCGCGCCGGCAAGCTCGATCCGGTCATCGGCCGCGACGCCGAGATCCGCCGGGTCGTCCGCATCCTCTCGCGCAAGACCAAGAACAACCCGGTCCTCATCGGCGAGCCCGGCGTCGGCAAGACGGCCATCGTCGAGGGGCTGGCGCAGCGTATCGTGCGCGGCGACGTCCCCGAGTGGATGAAGGAGCGCACCATCTTCAGCCTCGACATGGGGGCCCTGATCTCCGGCGCCAAGTACCGCGGCGAGTTCGAGGAGCGGCTCAAGGCGGTCCTCCACGAGATCGCCGAATCGGACGGCCGCATCCTGCTGTTCATCGACGAGATCCACAACATCGTCGGCGCCGGCCGCACCGAGGGCTCCACCGACGCCGGCAACCTGCTCAAGCCGATGCTCGCCCGCGGCGAGCTGCACTGCATCGGCGCCACGACTCTGGACGAGCACCGCAAGCACATCGAGAAGGACGCCGCCCTCGAGCGCCGCTTCCAGCCGGTCATGGTCGAGGCGCCGAGCGTGGAGGACACGATCTCCATCCTGCGCGGCCTGCGCGAGCGCTACGAGGTCCACCACGGCGTCCGCATCCAGGACAACGCCCTGGTCGGCGCCGCGGTGCTGTCGAACCGCTACGTGAGCGACCGTTTCCTGCCCGACAAGGCGATCGACCTGGTGGACGAGGCCTGCGCCTCGATCCGCACCGAGATCGACTCCATGCCGTCCGAGCTCGACGAGGTGACGCGCCGCCTCATGCAGCTGGAGATCGAGGAGGCGGCGCTGAAGAAGGAGAAGGACGAGGCCAGCGGCGCCCGTCTCCACGACCTGCGCCGGGAGCTGGGAGACCTCAAGGGCAAGGCCGACGCCATGCGCGCCCAGTGGGAGGACGAGAAGGCCGCCATCGGACGGGTGCGGGAGCTGCGGGAGCGGATCGAGAGCGTGCGCCGCGAGGTCGAGGAGGCGGAGCGCCGGGCCGACCTGAACAAGGCGGCGGAGCTGAAGTACGGCAGCCTCCCCGAGCTGGAGCGCGAGCTGGCCGAGCGCGAGGCGGGGCTCAGCGGCGAGGGCGGGGCCCGGCTGCTGCGCGAGGAGGTCACGGAGGAGGAGATCGCCGAGATCGTCTCGCGCTGGACGGGGGTCCCCGTGACCCGCCTGGTGGAGGGGGAGCGGGAGAAGCTGCTGCGCCTCGACGAGATCCTCCACGAGCGCGTCGTCGGCCAGGACGAGGCGGTGCAGCGGGTGGCGGACGCCGTCATCCGCGCCCGCGCCGGGATCAAGGACCCGAAGCGTCCCATCGGCTCCTTCCTCTTCCTCGGGCCCACGGGCGTCGGCAAGACCGAGCTGGCCCGGGCCCTGGCGGAGGCCCTCTTCGACTCCGAGGACAACGTCGCGCGCATCGACATGTCGGAGTACATGGAGAAGCACAGCGTGGCGCGCCTGCTGGGAGCGCCTCCCGGCTACGTGGGTTACGAGGAGGGCGGGCAGTTGACCGAGACGGTGCGGCGCCGGCCGTACTCGGTGGTCCTCTTCGACGAGATCGAGAAGGCCCACGCCGACGTCTTCAACGCTTTGCTGCAGCTCCTCGACGACGGCCGCCTCACCGACGCCCAGGGGCACACGGTGGACTTCAGGAACACGGTGGTCATCATGACCTCCAACATCGGCTCCCAGCACCTCATGGAGGGCGTCACCGAGGGCGGAGTCGAGATCCCGGAGCCGGTGAAGGACCGGGTCATGGGCCAGCTGCGGGCCCACTTCCGGCCCGAGTTCCTCAACCGCGTCGACGACATCGTGCTCTTCAAGCCCCTCTCCGTCGCCGAGATCGAGCGGATCGTGGAGCTCCTGACCGGCGAGCTGCGGAAGCGACTCGCGGACCGGCGGATCGAGCTGGAGATGAGCGTGGCAGCGCGCACCTTCATCGCCCGGCGGGCGTATGATCCCGTCTTCGGGGCCCGTCCCCTCAAGCGGTTCCTGCAGCACGAGCTGGAGACCCGCATCGGACGGGCCCTGATCGCCGGGGAGATCGCTGACGGCGACGTGGTGCGCATCGGACTGCAGGATGGGGAGATGACCGTCCACCACGAGTCCGCCGCCGCCGGGAACCGCGGCCGGGCGCCCTCGTCCTAGTAACTTCGAACCCTTGAGAGAAGAGGTGAAGCCAAGATGACGAGAACGACGCTGGCGGCCCTGACGGCCGCCGTCCTGTGGTCCATCCAGGCGCCGCCACCCGCGGCGGCCGCCACCGGCCTGGAGCAGTTGCAGCGCCTGTCCGACGCCTTCGCCGAGCTGTCCGAGTCGGTGAAGCCGGCGGTGGTGGCGGTGAAGACCGAGAAGGAGATGGTCCGCATCCAGCCCGAGGTGCAGCCCCGTTCCCCCTTCGAGGACTTCTTCCCCTTCCGGCAGCCGGAGGGGGGCCTGCAGAAGGGCCTCGGGTCCGGGGTGATCGTGTCGGCCGACGGACACATCCTCACCAACAACCACGTGATCTCGGGCGGCTGGCGCCCGACGGACTCCCCCGCCGACCGCATCCAGGTGGAGCTCTCCGACGGGCGCACCTTCGATCCCCGCATCATCGGCCGCGACCCGGGGACCGACCTGGCGTTGCTCAAGATCGAGGCCGACGAGGACCTGCCCTTCCTCGCCTTCGGCGACTCGGACCAGCTCGACGTGGGCGAGTGGGTGGTGGCCGTGGGCAATCCCTTCGGCCAGCTGCACACCGTGACCTCGGGCATCGTCAGCGCCCTGGGCCGCGGCCCCCGGGTCTCCGAGTACGAGGACTACATCCAGACCGACGCTGCCATCAACCCGGGCAACTCCGGCGGCGCTCTGATCGACCTGGGCGGAGAGCTGGTGGGCATCAACACCGCCATCGCCTCGCGCTCCGGCGGTTACCAGGGGATCGGCTTCGCCATCCCCGTGAACCTGGCGCGCAAGGTCATGGATCAGCTCGTCGAGCATGGAGAGGTGCGCCGCGGCATGCTGGGAATCTACATGGGCGAGATCGATTCGGACCTGTCGGCCTCCCTCGACCTGGACACCCGCAAGGGGGTGCTGGTCACCGAGGTCAAGGAGGACACGCCCGCCGAGGAGGCGGGTCTGAAGCCCTACGACGTGATCGTCGCCGTCGACGAGGTGCCCACCGACGGTCCCGCGGCGCTGAAGAGCTACATCGCCCATCAGCCGCCCGGCACCGAGGTGCAGCTCACGGTGCTGCGCGAGGGCCGGCAGCGCACGCTCACCGCCGAGCTCGCCCCGCTGGACGAGGAACGCCGAGGCTCCACCCCGGAGACGCCCCGTGAGCAGGAGAAGCTGGGTCTGGCGGTGCGGGAGCTGACCGAGGAGGTCGCCCACCGTCTCGGTTTCTCCGAGGAGGAGGAGGAGGGGGTCGTCATCACCAGGGTGCAGCGCGGCTCCCCGGCCGCCCGGGCGGGTCTGCGGCGCGGGGACCTGATCATCGAGATCGACCGCGAGCCCGTGGGCAGCGTCCGCGAGTACCGGAAAGCCATCGAAGAGGCCGGCGGCCGGGCGCTGCTGCTGATCCGCCGGAAGGTGCGGGAGGGCACGCTCACCGACATCGTCTCCCTGAGGATTCCCGAGTAGGTCCGACCTCTCTGCGGACGGACGGCCGCTTGACGGCGGCGACGGCAATCCCGTTCTACCGTCCGTGAACCATCGACCCATCCGACACGGCGGCGGTTGCGGCGCGCTCCTGCTGCGCCGCCGCCTGGTCCTTTCGGGGCCTTGCCGCGGCGGCCGGCTGCGCATCGCCGCCAACGCTCCCGTGCAGCTCTACGTGGACGGCGTGCGGGTCGGCGGCGCCCCCGGCGGCGCCCTCGCCGAGCGCCCCCTGTGGCAGCCCCTGGTGCTCGAAGGCGTGCTGGAGGCCGGCCCCCACGAGATGCTCGCCGTCGTCGGGTCACCCCCCGACGGCCAGGCTCCGTGGTTCGCCTGCCGCGGCCGCCTGAAGGGCGTGGCCGGTGGTCCCCCTCAAGCCGTCGAGTCCGACCTCCGCTGGCAGGCCTTCCCGCTGGCCGGCGGCGATCGCTTCTCGGCCCTCGATGATCCCCCGGCGGAGGAGGACTGGGAGGGCGTGGAGACCGCCCCGGGGATCGAGGTGCTGCACGAAGCACCGCGGGCCGAAGAGCGGCTGGCGGCCCCCCGCGGCTTCGCGGTCTTCGAGGAAACCCTCCCCGGAGGCGATCTCTCTTTCACGCCGGCCTCCGTGGGGCCGGGGGGCTGCAAGTGCGTCCATCGCGACCAGCTGCTGGCCCTGACGGGGCGGACCTCGGTGCTCACCGGCAGCCATCGGGCCGTCGCTTTCGTCCTCGACTTCGGGCGCGTCGTCACCGGCTATCCGTGTCTGCAGTTGCGCGAGGGGCGGGGCGGTGTCGTCGAGATCGGCGCCGCGGCCGCCTGGGGGCGTATCGACCACGGGCTGCGGTACGTGTGCGCCTCCGGCCGGCAGGAGTGGTACGGGCTGACGCCGGTGCCCTGCCGCTACCTGGTCGTGCGCCTGAGCGGCTTCGAGGAGGAGGTCGCCATCGAGCGCCTGGCCCTGAGCGAGCGCTTCGTCCCCGCCGGCGGGCCAGCCGCCCTGTCCGTCACCCCGGAGCACGACCTGGCCTGGGAGGCGGGTCCCCCCTCTCTGCAGGGCAGCCGCCTCGACGCTTACCTCACCCGTCCGCCGCCGGCGGCCTGCGACTGGTGGGGAACCCGCGCCCTGCTGCTGGCCGACGCCGTGCGCACCGGCCACCTCGCCGCCGGCCGGGCCACCCTCCTGGGGCGGGCCCCGGACCCGCTCCGGCCCCTGGCCGGGGACCGCCCTTTCCCGGTCTGCCTGGAGGCCTACCACGACTACTCCGGCGACGCCGACACCCTGGGGCGGCTGCTGCCGGCCGCCGTGGAGACCGCCCTGCGGGAGCGCGACGCCGAGGCCGGCGCCG
>JAJDTN010000443.1 GCA_022827165.1 Candidatus Latescibacterota bacterium | reverse complement strand
ACCGAGCCGCTGCTGCATGAGGTCGACCATCTCGCCGGCGGCGAGCCTCGCCGCGGCGGCCAGGCTGTCGCCCTCGCCGGTGGTGATCCAGTGCTCGGCGGTCTCGATCAGGGGCCGCTTCGTCTCCGCCCCCTTCACCAGCTCGACCCGCACCGTCACCTCGGCACAGATCTCCAGGCCGATGAAGGTGATCTCGCCGTCGCCCATGGCGGCGTGGACGTCGCCGAGGCCGAGGAGGGCTCCCGGCACGGCCACGGGCAGGTGCACGCGGGCGCCGGCGCCGACGTGCTTGTTGTCCATGTTGCCGCCGTGGGGTCCGGCGAAGCTGGTCGACACCGGCTCCCCCGCCGGCGCCGTGCCGACGACGCCGACCATGGGACGGACGGGAAAGCGCAGGTCTCCGAAGCGGGCCACGCCGTCGGAAACGGGAACGATGCGGGTGGCATAGCGGCCGGCGCGTTCCGCCAGCAGCCCCTCCCCCTTCTTCACCGCCAGAAAGCCGGACTCGGCCAGCTCGACGGCTTCGATCTCCACGCACAGGCCGTCCCCCGGCTCGGCGCCGCGCACGCGCACCGGCCCGGTGGCCGGGTTCGCCCCCGCCGGGTGGGCGCGGTCGAGGAGGTCCTCGTCGGAGCGGATGGTGCCGGTGCGGGCGTCGAAGGTCTCGAAGTTGACGCGGTCGCCGGGGTCGATCTCGAGGACCGGCTCCAGGCTCTTGTCGAAACGGTAGGCGATGCGGTCGCGGCCGAGGCGGTGGTCCATGGGGATCTCCCGGGTTGGGTTGCGGCGGTGCGGCCCCTAAACTACGTCGCTCACACGGAGAGGAACCGAATGACCGTCATCGACCAGCGCGACATCGACCGCCGGATCTGGGAAGGGGAGCTGGAGGACTACGTCCCGCGGCGGCTCTACGACATGCACGTGCACATGTGGTCCGAGGCCCACGCCGGCGACGCCGAGGCGAGCGGACTGCGGCTGGAGATCGACTACCAGGACCACCTGGCCTGGGCCGAGGCCCTGTACCCGGGGCGGGAGATCCACTACCTCGTGCTGGCCACGCCGATCGTCGGCATGGACGCCCACGGCCACAACGAGTGGTTGGCGGCGCAGATGGCCGCCGACCCGCGGTCGGGCGTCAACATGATGGTCACCCCCGCCATGAGCGCCGAGTACGTCGACGCCATGGTGGAACGCCACGGCTTCGTCGGCCTCAAGCCTTACCGGACCTTCGCCCCCGACCCGGCGGAGGCGCCGATCCGGGACTTCCTGCCCGAGCCGCTCATCGAGGTGGCCCACCAGCGCGGCCTGGCGGTGACCATGCACCTGTCGAAGCGGGCGGGGCCCGCCGACTTCGAGAACCTGGCCGACCTGGAGCGCTACACCCGCGTCTACCCCGGCGTCCGCTGGATCCTCGCCCACTGCGCCCGCGGCTTCAACGCCGTCTTCCTGGAGGAGGCCATCCACTTCCTCAAGGGGCTGCCGGGGATCTGGTACGACACCTCGGCAGTGAACGACGTGTACGCCCACTACCTGCTGATGAAGCACGAGGACCGCCGCCGGGTGATGTACGGCTCCGACAACGTCGTCGCCGGGTGCGGGCGCGGGAAGTACGTGACCTACGCCGGCGCCTGGCACTTCCACGGCGGGGACCCCGCCCTGCCCCACTGCGACCCGGAGCCGACCTGGGTCATCTACGAGCAGCTGCGGCAGGAGCGGCAGGTGGCGGAGATGCTGGGGCTGACGCGGTCCGAGATCGAGGACCACTTCTGGGGGAACGCCGTGCGCTTCTTCCGGGGGCTGGGCCGGTGACCGCCGGCAGCAGGAGCGGCCGCCATTGCTCGAGCCGGTGAGCACGCCGGCAACCGGGGACGACAGGGGTGGGTCGCGGCTGAGCCCGCCTGAGGGGGGTCGCGTCTGGCTCCGGGAGCCAGCCCCTGGCCTGCTCCGCCGGGCGCTATGGCGATCCCGAGGGACTTGCGCGGCGGCGAGGGTTGGGCGGTCCCCGCCGCACTTGCACGCGAGCGGGGGGTATCCGAGGCTGAATCCGCGGGACCGGACCGGCCAGCGAGGCCGGCGCGGCTACTCGGCCCTGGAAGCAGACTCCTGCGCCTCCGGGCCTTCCTCCGGCGGCGGGGCTTCCTCGGCGTCCTGCTCTCCGCGGCGGACCCGCTCGTACGCGGCCTCGGCGTCGCGCAACGCCGCCGCGGCCTCGCGGATGCGCTGGCGCAGCTCGCGGACCCCGTGCTCGCTGCTGAGCTCCGCTCCCCGGCCCTCTTCGAGAAGCCGGTAGACCTTCTGCCCCAGCTCGGTGTAGAGGCGCGACAGGCGCGTCCGGGCGGCGGCCACGTCGAGCCGGGCCCGCCCGATGCGGGTCAGCTTCCCGGCCTTGTTGGCGGCGGCGGCGGCGCCGCCCTGGAACCCGCGCTTGATGGAATCCCACGTCCTGTCCATGCTCACTCTCCCGCCGATCCGGCGGCGCCGAGGGCCTGGCGCAACGCCTCGATCAGCTGCTCCTTGTTGGCGCGCGATACCTGCCGGCCCTTCAGGCCGACACCGGCGGTCTGGCGGGCCAGCCGCCGCAGCCGGGTGACCGGCACCGCGTCGAGATCCTGCGGAAGCTCCGGTGGCTCCGGCGGCTCCCCTTCGGGCCGGGGGTCCGGGGCCCTCCTCGGAGCGAGGGCCTCCACGTCGATCCGCGGCGACGGGATGACGTGGGCGCTGACGACCTCACCGACACGGGCGGCCGCGGCGCGG
>JAJDTN010000401.1 GCA_022827165.1 Candidatus Latescibacterota bacterium | reverse complement strand
GGAGGCGAGCACGGAGCCCGCTTCCTCTACTACCTGCGCCAGTCCAACCAGGCACCCACGGCCCTGCGCCTGGTGAACGACTCGCCCCACTTCCTGGGGGTCAAGATCGGCACCCGCCCCGACGACGTGAGACCCATGGTCGAAGGGGTCCGGGACGGCGCCGGCATCGTCATCTGGGGGATCGGCGACCGCAGCACGGGACCGGCGCAGCAGGGGGCCCGGGGCCACACCTCGGGGATCAACGTGGTCTTCGCCAGGGCCTCGGACGAGATCAACAACGCCCAGCGCCGCGGCGACTACGAGCGGGCCCGGAAGGTCGAGGAGGAGCTGGCGCCGCTGGAGGAGATCCGCTTCCGCGACGACCGCCGCTACAACTACTCCGCCGTCGTCGAGGCGATGCACCTGGGGGGCTTCGACGACATCGAGGGCGGCGAGGGGGGACCCTTCAACCCGCGGGTGCCGCCGGAGGTGGCCGCCGAGGTGGAGGCCGCCATCCGTCCCATCCTCCATTACCACTGAGTTCCGGAGGCAGCGGGCCTCGGTCTAGCCCCGTCCTTCCAGCCCCTGGAGGTACTCCTCCCATTCGAGGGGCAGCAGGTCCCTCTTGCGGCTGTTGCACTCCTTGCAGCAGGGGACGACGTTGCCCTTCTCGCTGGTGCCGCCGCGCACGATGGGCACCACGTGGTCCATGGTGAGCTCCCGCGGCGGCGTCGATCGGCCGCAGTAGTGGCACCTCGCGTGGCCCAGTCTGCGTTTCCACCACTGGCTCCTGCGCAGGTCCCGGGCCCTGCCTTTCTCGCGAGCCACGTGCTCCTCCGAGGCGGGTGTGAAGAAGGGTCCCACCCCGTTACCGCAGAACGTCGACGTAGATCGCCTCGGCCACGTCGAGACCGATGTGCTGCTCGCCGGAGCGGCCCACGTCCAGGCGGATCGGCCCCTGGAAGGGAGCCCGGTCGCGGACGCGGACCTCGGTGCCGAGGACGAGTCCGCTGCGGTCGAGGTAGCGGAGCAGTTCCGGGTCCCGGTCGCTCACCTGCCGGATGCGGCCGCGTTGCCCCGTGCTCAGCTCGGAGAGCCGCTGGTAACGGTGGTCGGCGATCTCCCCGTCCTTGGTGGGGATCGGCTCGCCGTGGGCGCCGACGGTGGGGTGGCCGAGGGCCTTGTCGATGCGGTCCTCGAAGTCCTCGGAGATGACGTGCTCGAGACGGTCGGCCTCGGCGTCGACCTGGTCCCACTCGTAGCCCAGAGCCTCGCGGAGATAGAGCTCGAGGAGGCGGTGATGGCGCACGATCTCCAGGGCGATCTTCTCGCCCGCGGGGGTCAGCTCCACCCCCTGGTACGGGTGGTGGTCGAGGAGCCGCATCTCCGCCAGCTTCTTGATCATGTTCGTTGCCGAGGCCGCCGATACCCGGAGGCGTTCGGCGATGTGGGAGGTGGTCACCATGCCGCCGGCAGCCGGGGCCCGGGAGAGCTTGAAGATCGCCTTCAGGTAGTCCTGCACCGCGTCGCTGAGCATCGGTCGATCCTTGTCGGCAGCCTCCCGGCAGGCTCTTGACGGGCACCGGGAGCGGGGCGTATCCTATGCGGCCGAACAAATTTAGTCTCGTCTAAAAATAAAGTTCGCAGCCATGGAATCATCAACCCTTCTCTATTCGGCGGCCGTCCTGGCAGCCGCTCTCGCCCTGCTCCTGTGGCCCGGTCGCGGCTGGCTGCGCCGGTGGCGCCGGCTGGAGGGGATGCGGGAGAGGATCCTTCTCGAGGACGGGCTCAAGCACCTCTACGACTGCGAGTACCAGAAGCGGACCTCCAGCGTCGAGAGCCTCGCCGGCGCCCTCGAGGTCCCCCGCAGCCGGGCTGCCGGCGTCCTCATCCGGCTGGAGTCGCTCGGCCTCGTCTCGACCCTGGAGCACGGCATGGCCCTGACCCGCTACGGCCGGGAGGAGGCGCTGAGGATGGTGCGGATCCACCGCCTCTGGGAGCGCTACCTCGCCGAGCGCACCGGTGTCAGCCGGTCGCGCTGGCACGAGGAGGCGGAGCGGCGGGAGCATCACATTTCGGCCGAGGAGACGGAGAAGCTCTCCCGGGAGATGGGCCACCCGGTCTACGACCCCCACGGCGACCCGATCCCCACGGCGGAGGGGGAGGTGCCGCCGCGGCAGTCGATGCCGCTGCCGGCCCTCGGCGAGGGCGAGCTGGCCCGCATCGAGCATGTCGAGGACGAGCCCGCGGAGGTCTACCGCCAGTTGACGGAGGCCGGCCTGCATCCGGGCACCCGGGTGCAGCTGGTGAGCGCCGGCGACGAGGAGATCCGCCTCCTCGCCGACGGCCGGTCCCACAGTCTGCCGCCGGTGGTGGCCGGCAACGTCTTCGTCCACGCCGTGGACGGGGAGATGCCGGGGCCCTTCGACAGCCTGGACGACCTGGACCGGGGAGAGCGCGCCCGGGTGGTGGGCATCTCGGCCGCCTGCCGGGGCCTGGAGCGCCGGCGTCTGCTCGACATGGGTCTGCTCCCGGGGACCGAGGTCCGCGTGGAGATGGTCAGCCCCACGGGCGACCCGGTGGCCTACCAGGTGCGCGGGGCGACAGTGGCCCTGCGGCGGCACCAGGCCGGGCAGATCCAGGTCGAGCGCGACCTGCCTGAAACGCCCCTGGGAGCGGCACCCCGGGAATGAGGACTCGAGATGACTGACAGACCCGTCGACGCGGGAGCCTGCGAGGCCTGTCCGGCCCATCACGCCGCCAACCTGATCCGGCTGGGCGTGAACATGGCCAACTGGGACTACGTGGTCGCCCTTGCGGGGAATCCGAACACCGGCAAGACGACGGTCTTCAACGCCCTGACGGGGCTGCGGCAGCACACCGGCAACTGGCCCGGCAAGACCGTGGTGCGCGCCGAGGGCGGCTTCGCCTATGGGGGAGACCGCTACAAGCTGGTCGACCTGCCGGGGACCTACTCCCTGCTCTCCACCAGCGACGACGAGGAGGTGGCAAGGGACTTCCTCCTCTTCGGCAGTCCCGACGTGACCGTCATCGTCGCCGACGCGACCCTGCTGGAGCGCAACCTGAACCTCGTCCTTCAGGTCCTCGAGATCACCGACCGCGCCGTCCTCTGCCTGAACCTGATGGACGAGGGCGAGCGCCGGGGCATGGTAGTCGACGACCGGCGCCTGGCAAGAGACCTCGGCGTACCGGTGGTGCCCACCGTGGCCCGGCGGTCCCGGGGCATCCCCGAGTTGCTGCAGGCGGTAGCCGACGTGGCCACGGGACGGACGACCTGCAAGCCTCACCGGATCGAGCCGCCCCCGGGGCTGAAAGCCGCCGTGGAGGAGCTCCAGGCCGAGGTTTCGGCCGCCTTTCCCGGACTGCCGAACGCGCGCTGGGTGTCCCTGCGGCTGCTGGAGGGTGATCCGCGCATCGTCGAGGCCGTGCGTTCCGGGGAGATCGCCGATCTCGGGCGTCACCTGGCGAGGGCCTCCTCCGAGGCCGGCGGCGCCCGCCTGGAGGTGAGTTGATGGAGCAGCGATCGCACCCGGAGACGATCCTGTCCCGCGCCGGCTCCCTGCGCTGGGAGGCAGGCCGAGACTTCCACGACGATCTGGTGGAGTCGATCTACACCGATGCGGCGCGCCTCGCCGACCGCGCCGTGACCCGCGCCGGAGAGCGCGGCCGCTTCGACCTGGACCGCACCCTCGACCGCTTCGTCACCAGCCGCTGGCTCGGCTTCCCGCTGATGCTGCTGATGCTGACCGTGGTGTTCTGGCTGACCATCGAGGGCGCCAACTATCCCTCGGCCATGCTCGCGGCGCTGCTCGTCGATACCGTCCATCCCGCCCTCAAGGGCGGGGCCGCCGCCATCGGCGTCCCGTGGTGGATCGAAGGCCTGCTCATCGACGGCATGTACCTGTCGATGGCCTGGGTGGTCAGCGTCATGCTGCCGCCCATGGCGATCTTC
>JAJDTN010000263.1 GCA_022827165.1 Candidatus Latescibacterota bacterium | reverse complement strand
CTCGGCCATCTCCCAGTTGGCGATGGGGTCCACCGGCCGGAAGGCGATCCACTGCAGCGGCCGGCTCGGGAAGCGGATGTCGACGACCACGTCGAAGTTCTCCAGCTCCCGGCGGATGAGGGTGAGCTGTGGATCGGGCTGCGGGTTCGACCAGGCGATGCGCCGGAACCAGGGACGGGTGCTGCTGCGCCAGAAGCAGCTCCCGGCGAAGCCGGCGGAACGCGGGGCGACGGAGACCTCGTACCAGGGGAGGGTGTTGAGGGAGAAGTCCTGCTCGCCCAGGTCCTCCGGCCTCAGGCGGGGCTCGCCCATGCCGTCCAGGATCTCCTCGAGCTTGGGGTTCTCGCGGCCGAGTCGCGGGAAGAAGCGGACCCGGTTGATGGGGAAGTCGGCGCCCAGATTGACGATCGTGTTCTGCACGTAGAACTGGGCCCGCTGCGCCGGGTCCTCGGTGGCGCTGGCGCGGAACAGGCTGGCCGTCTTCGGGTCGCCGTCGAAGATGGGCCGCACCACGACGACGGCGGAGGCGATGTTGTTGCAGCCGCTGATGGCGATGTTGTGGAGGATGCCGTGCTTGATGCGGTCCCGCACCCCGTCGCGGGCCAGGTTCAGGGTGTCGGGCAGGAAGAAGGGGCGCAGCCACGAGCCGCCGGTGCTGTCCACGGAGACGGCCAGGGTCTCGCGCCAAGTGGGGTACGAGGGCTGCGTGCCCACGGCCACCCGGCGGCTGCCCAGGCCGTCGGGGCCCGCCGCGATGTAGTCCCCCGGCTCGGTGGAGACCGCCGCGCTCCACGGGTTGGGCTGCTCCGCCCCGAGACCGTAGACGTTGTAGCCGTGGGCGGGGACCCCGGACACCAGGGCAGCCGCACCGGCGAGCAACCAGGCGCCCGCGCCCCGTTGGCAGCGAATCCCGAACATGACGGCGTTAGGGTACGAACCCCCCGAAGCGGCCCGCAACCGGATCACCGCGGCCCGGGGCCCTCTCCCTGCTCAGGGCTTGCCCCCGCCTCACCAGCTCATCACCGGGTTGCCGCTGGTGCCGGTGAAGTGGTCGACGACGTACCACACCCCGGCGGTGACGAACTGCCCGAGGATGAGGCCGAGGAAGAAGGGCCGGGTCCGCAGGTAGAGCCCCGGACCGCCGTAGCGCAGGACCACCGTCTTGAACAGCCAGGCGAGAAAGACGGAGAAGAACATGGTGCCGAAGACGGCGCTGATGGGGAAGCCGAGGTGGTGGAAGGGCCACCACAGCCAGTGGTGGCGGGCCCACATGAGAAAGCCCATGAGGCCGCCGCCGACGGCGGTGTAGATCCAGTTCTCCCAGTGCGGCCCATCGAGGCTCTGGATGCGTGCCGCGGCGTTGTCGAAGGGGTAGCGCGCGGCGCCGCCGAAGAAGAACTGGTCGGTGTTGATCCCCCCGTACTCGTAGGCGAGCTGGAGGATCGACCAGATCGAGCTGGCCAGGGTGAGGACGATGGCGATCATCATCGCCCAGAACACCAGCCGCCGCCGCCGGTGGATCGCCTCCTGCACCAGCTTGAGGCCGTTGGCGGCCGAGGCCATGACGAAGGTCAGGATGTCGCTGGCCCAGATGTAGGTGAAGGCGAGGGCGACGACGCCGCTCGATCCCAGGGCGCGGGTGCCGAAGTTGGCGGCCACGAAGTCGGAGGCGATCATGGGCGCGAAGATGTGGGCCAGCCCGCCCTCGGCGACGACGCGGGTGATGCCGAGGAAGAGGACGAAGGCGAGGAACAGGTAGACGAGGGTGAGCCACGGCAGCAGCCCCGACTGCCACAGCCACACGCCCATGAAGGTCAGGCTGAAGAACAGCAGGACCACCGCCGCGCGGTACGACAGGATCTCGTCGGAGTCGTCCACGGCGGAATCGCCGGTGAGGGCTTTCCGGGCCACCTCGCGCAGATGGCCGCGGGCCGTCCACAGCCCGTAGAGGACGAGGACGATGATGGCGCCGAACCCCTGGTGGACGATGATCGAACCCGTGTAGGCGCTGTACACGCCGAGGACCGGATCGATCTTCTGCAGTCCGAGGATGTTGAAGATCCCCTGCTGGCAGCTGTTGAGGAGGAAGAAGAAGCAGAGGCCGAAGGCGATGTCGCGGTTGACGAAGTAGGTGAAGCCCAGCATCTGGAAGCTGAGCCGGATGGGGACCGACACGCTCTCGCGGAAGAGGGGGATCGAGGCGTCGAGGCGAACCGTGGGGATGTAGGGGAAGTAGTGGTTCAGGCCGTTGAGGGACTGCACCACGGCGGGCACCAGGAACCCGATCCACATGAGCCGGCTGCGGAAGAACGGCTTGATCAGGGACGGGCGTTCGTCGTCCTCCTCGATCATCGACAGGGGCACCTGCACCAGGGGATAGACGAGCCGCTCCCGCTCCACCCACTGCTTCCGCAGGATGGCCATGCTGCTGATCATGGCCACGTAGAGGGCCAGGATGAAGGGGATCCACATGGCCAGGGGGCGCAGCCACAGACCCCAGGGGATGCCCATGCCCTCGGGGGCGCCCTCGTAGAAGCTGCGCACCGCCTCCATCTCGTGATGGGGGATGATCCAGTCCGGCACCGAGGGCACCAGGACGTCGTTCCAGGCGTTCTCGGGCGTGGCGTAGTAGATCAGGGAGGTGATGTCGGGCAGCAGGAAGGCCGTCAGCCCCCACTCGGGGATCGCCGTGGCCACGATCCACATGATGTAGACCAGGGCCAGCTCGGCGCGGTTGAGCATCCAGCCGCGCCGCAACAGGCCGATGGCGGTGTTGACGAAGAGGACCAGGAAGAAGAACAGGATGATCGCCGCCGGGGTGTTGAAGTAGGAGGCGATCCGCGACCCGTGGAGCACCATGTTGCAGTAGGGGACCCCGGCGCCGATGGCGATCGATCCGGCGGCGCCCACGAGGAGGGCGCGCAGCCCCGGCGCGGAGGTCTTGCCTGGGTCGGATGATGTCTTCACGGGAGTGGCTGGCGGACCCGCACGACGCGGTCGGCCGGCATGGGACCCAGCCTCTGCGATCCGCCGCCGGGCCAGCGCACCTCCACGGCATCCACCGTGGACCGCGGCCCCAGGCCGAAGTGGGCCCGCCTGTCGTTGTGGGAGAGGTAGCTGCCGCCGGCGGCGATCTCCACCGTTCGCGACAGGCCCCCGGCGGTGACGGTCACGAGGGCGCCCACGGCGTCGCGGTTGGCCGTGGTGCCCCGCAGATCGACGATGAGCCAGTGCCCCGCGAGAGGACCGTCGTTGCGCAGCAGCGCCGGCCGGTCGTCCAGACGCATGGCCACCAGGTCGACGTCGCCGTCCTCGTCCCAGTCCCCCTTCATCAGGCCGCGGGTGACGGCGGGCCGGCCGAGGTCGCCGCCGGGCGCCGGCTCGAAGCGGTGTCCCGCCGCGGCGCCGAGGTTCAGCAACAGCAGATCGGGCTGCGCGTAGCGGGGCCCGTCGAGGAGCCGGACCTGCGGATAGACGTGGCCCTGGCCGACGGCCAGATCGAGATCGCCGTCGTTGTCGGCGTCGAGGAAGCAGGTGCCGAAGGCGAGTCCGGGCAGGCCCACCTCGGCCAGACCGGCTTCGCGGGAGGCGACGGTGAAGCGGCCGCCGCCTTCGTTGCGGTAGAGGGTGTTGTAGTCGTCCTCGAAATGGGTCACGAAGAGATCGCCGTCGCCGTCGCCGTCGTAGTCGCCGCTGGCGATGCCCATGCCGGCCTGGGCCGTGCCCTCGGCGCTGAAGGCGGCGCGGGCCTCCCAGGCCGCCTCCCGGAACCGCGGTCCCCCGCCGCCGACCTCGTTGCGGAACAGGTAGTTCGGCGCCGAGTCGTTGGCCACGTAGATGTCCGGGTCGCCGTCGCCGTCGTAGTCGGTCCAGACGACCCCGAGGCCGTACGTCGGGTCCACCCCGGCCACGCCCGAGGCCTGGCTGACCTCGGCGAAACGGCCCCCGTCGTTCCGCAGCAGGGCATCGGCGTGGGCGGGCAGCCCCATGGGGCCGGCGAAGACCATCAGACCCTTCCACATCCCGGCCCGGGGCGGGATGGCGTCGACGTCGAAGTCGACGTAGCGGGCGACGTAGAGGTCGAGGTCGCCGTCCAGGTCGTAGTCGCCGAAGGCGGCGCCCGTGCACCAGCCGCCGAGGTCCAGGGAACCAGGGTCGTGGGCAAAGCGAGTCTCCTCCGCGCCGAGGTTCCGGTAGAGGCCAGCCCCGTCGAGGCGGGTGACCACGAGGTCGGCGTCGCCGTCGTCATCCACGTCCGCCGCCGAGGCCCCCATGCCCCAGCCCTCACCGGCCGCGGCGGGCAGGCCGGTCTCGGCAAAGGTGCCGTCGCGCCGGTTGAGGTAGAGGGCGTCGGTCGAGGCGGCCGGATCGTCCTCCTCCAGGGTGCCGCCGTTCACCAGGTAGAGGTCCAGCCAGCCGTCCCCGTCGGCGTCGAAGAGGGCGCCGCCGCCGCCCTTGGCCTCCACGATGTAGTCCTTGACCCCGCCCCCGGCGCGGTGCCGGAAGCGGATCCCCGCCTCCTCGGTGACGTCGGTGAAGCGGGGGCCGGCGCCGGCCTCCTCCGCGGCCTCCGCGCCCACCGCCGGGGCGGCCTCCTGCGGCGGCCGGGAGGCGTCTCCCGCGCAGGCGGCCAGACACGCCGCCACGGCCGCGGTCCGGCGCAGGACCGCCGGCCGCCGCGGGCACCCGCTACTCACCGGCCTGCAGCCGGCGGTGGACGGCCCGGTAGTGGAGCACGTCCTGAAGCTCCCAGTAACGGCTGAGTCCGAGGGCGCGTCCGCGGTACTCGTCGGCCAGGATGCAGGCCTCCATCACCTGTTGCGCCTTGTCGAGGAAGGCCGCATCCCCCGTCAGCTCGTAGCCCCAGAACAGGGGCAGCACGTCCTGCAGGGCATACGCCACCAGGTAGACGTGCTGCAGCGGATCGTTGCCGTGGATGAAGCCCGGCTCGGTGGGATGCATCCAGCTGTAGGCCATGTCATGGGCCAGTTGCGAGACGGCCCGCCCCGCCGCCTCGTCGCCGCTGGCCCGCCAGTAGCGCATCAGGCCCGCCGCCAGGATGGCGTTCATCCCCGGGACGCCGCCGCGGTAGTGCCAGGTGGCGGGGGGCTCGCTGAAGTGGCCGAGACGGGGATGGAGCTGCTTCAGGGCGGCGCCGGCCAGGCCGGCGGCGAACTCCAGGTAGCGCTCCCGGCCGGTGTGCTCCCAGGCGATGACGGCGCTGCGCAGGGGCCACCCCGCGGCGCGCCCCGATCCGGCGCCGACGCCGATCTCCTCCTTCACCAGCCAGTCGGCGATGCCGGCGGCGGCGGCGAAGGCGTCCTCGTCGCCGGTGAGCGACCACAGCAGGAAGAGGCCGGAGACCGGCGCGTTGAGGGCGTACGGCCGGCTGCCGGTGTGATAGGGGGCGATGCCGTAGCTGGCCCCGACGAAGTCCGGGTCAGGGTGGTAGTGGCAGATGTCCAGGTCGATGAAGTGGCGCTGGTAGGCCTCGGCGTAGTCGAAGAAGTCCCGCCGCCCGGCCAGGAGGGAGACCGCCAGGGCCCCGTAGTCGACCTCCTGGTACATGTTCCCCCAGGTGCCGCGGTAGGCCGAGTAGACCGAGTCGGAGTAGTGGTCCGGCCAGTTGCGCAGACCCAGGGGCTGGGTGCAGGCCAGGCCCGGGGCGCCTACGGCGGCGATCAGGTCGTGCAGGGGTCCGTCCGAGGCGGCCGTCAGGGGCGCCCCGAGGCCGAGGGCGCCGTTGCCGGCGTACCACTCGGGCGAGAACAGCGCCGGCGGCCGGGCGAAGGCCTCGAAGGCGGGCAGGTGGGGATCCAGGCCTCCCTCGTAGAAGCACAGGAGCAGCTCGTGCCGGCGCGCCTCCCCGCGGGACATGACGTACTGCTCGTACTCGATGGTGGGGGTGAAGAGGTCGAAGACGAGTTGCCCCCCCTGGCCGGCCCACATGCGCTTGGGATAGAGCTGGCGGAAGTGCCGCACCTGCCCCGCCACCCCCAGGCCCCCGCCCTCGAGGGCCATGGGCGCCTCCCAGTGGGTGCCCCGCTCCTGGCGCCGGTCGTCACCCCCGAAGACCTCGAAACCGTCGGCGCGGTGCTGGCGCACCAGCAGACGCTCCATCTCGGAGTCGCCGGTAGGCGAGCGGTGCGCGCCGGCCACCGCCTCCCCGTCCTCCAGGGTGGTCTGCAGTCTCAGGGAGATCTCCTCCACCAGCTGCGCCGGGGCGGCGGTGTCGTTGAAGATCCGGAAGAACAGGCGGATCCAGGGCCGGCCGCGCCAGGCGTGCACGCGCAGGGTGAACCGCCCCAGGCTGCGGTCTCCGGCGGCCAGCCTCCCCGTGGCGAGCACCGTCACTCGCTCGGATCCCGCCTCCTCCACCGACACGGAATCGGCCACCGCCCGCCAGCGGGTGCGTTCCCAGCCGTCGCGGGTGACGACGCGGCCCACGAGCCCATCCGCCAGGCGGCGGCCCCCCAGGTCGACCGCCTCGAGGAGGTTCTCCGCGCCGCGGCGGACCCGGAAGCTCAGCACCCCCGTGTCGACGCGAATACCCTCGCCGTCGGCGGCGGCGGTGAGTCCTGCCGCCGGCGGCCGCGGCTTCACCGCCGCGCCGTACTCCAGGGTGAGGCCGCTCCCGCGGTCTTGCGTCCGGGCCGGGAAGTCGAGGAGGAGCCAGCGCACGCTGCCGTCGTCCCAGCGCGTCAGCACCCGCGTCTGCAGGGGGAGCGCCTCGCCCTCGGCCCCCACCATGCGCACGCGGGCCGGGTCGGGGAGGCGGCCCCGGGCGAAGGGCACTCCCCAGGTCGCCGGGTAGCCTTCGGGCGGCAGGCCGGCCGGCGCGTCCAGCCGGAAGGTGTGCCGGCCTTCGGCCGCCGGATCGACCGAGACGGCCGTCACGGGGGCGAAGGGGACCGGCCGGCGGGCGGGGTTCCGCTCCCACGACAGCGGCTCGGGGCTCAGGGCCATGTCGCCGAGGAACAGGCGCGTGTAGAACTTCCGGCGCGCCGCCTCCGGGTCGGCGAGTCCGTCCCAGCTCCACACGCCGAGGAAGAACTCGTCCCCGGGCAGCCCCTCGGCCGAGGCCACCCGGTCGAAGATGCGCAGGGTCAGGTCGAACTCGCCCCCCGGCGCCAGCTCGCCGAGGTCGACGTGGACGTAGCTGCCGGCCCCCTCGGCGTCGCCCACGTCGCGCTCCCAGACGAGGCGCCCGTTCACGAGGACCTGCTTGAACCGGTGGCCGGCGAAGTGGTGGGCCGAGGCGTAGGTGTGGGTCCACCCGGCCCGGGCCTGGTCCCAACCCTCGCCGACGTAGGTGTCCTCGGCGAAGAGGTTGAGCCACACCGGCCCCTGCCAGTGGGCGGGCAGGCGCACGCGAGTGGTCAGGGATCCGTGGTCGCCGGCCTCGGCCTCCGCCCACGGGTGGAAGATCTGGCGCAGACCGCGGGGGTCGGCGACCTCCAGGTAGCGGCCCCGGCTCTCGAAGCGCCACTCCACGCGGTCGAAGCCGAGATCGATCACCTCGGCCGCCCCGGGGGAGACGCCGGCCAGCAGCAGCCCCGCGAGGGCCCCGGCCCTACTCCGAAGAGGCACAGCGGAATCCCAGGCCCGGGCCGGCGTCCTCCGGGTGCACGGCGTGCCGGTTGGAGGTGCGCAGGACGGTGATCGGGTTGGTCCAGCTGCCGCCCCGGGCCACGCGCAGGCGCCCCCCTTCGGGGCCGGGCGGGTCCCGCCGCGGCGCCACCACGTAGTAGTCGGGGTCGTACCAGTCGGCGCACCACTCCCAGACGTTGCCCGCCATGTCGTGGACTCCGTAGGGGCTGACGCCGCCCGGAAAGGCGCCGGCCGGTGAGGTCTCCGCCCAGGGGTCGGCGGATCCCCAGCCGTTGGCCAGGGACGCGACGGCCCGGTGGCCCCAGGGCCACTGCCGTCCGTCGGTCCCGCGGGCGGCCTTCTCCCATTCGGCCTCGGTGGGCAGGCGGGCACCGCGCCAGGCACAGTAGGCGCGCGCCTCGTCCCAGGTGACGTAGACCACCGGATGGTCGGGCCCCGCCTCGCCGCGGGACCCCGGAGAGCGCCAGGAACGCGACGCCTGCGAATCGGCTTCGGCCGCCGTCACCCGGCCCGTGGCCGCCGCGAACTCCGCGAATCGGCGGGAGGTGACCTCGTATCGGTCGATGTAGAACGGCCTCAAGTGGATCGACCGCGCCGGCCCCTCGTCCGGACCCCTGGGGTCGTCGACGCCGCGCCGGAAGGGCCCGCCGGGAATGCGGACCATCTCGCCCGGGTCGGCGGGTGGGGGGGACGGGCGGCTCTCCTGTCCGGGGTCGGGAGCGGCGCATCCGGCAGCCCCCAGAACCAGGCAGACCAGGCACCGCGAAGCGGGCCGGTCCCCCCTAGTAGGCCACCGCAATCGTCCCCAGCCGCTGTTCCTCGCCGGAGTCGGTCTCGAGGACGATCCGGTAGAGGTAGACCCCCGCCGGCACGGCAGCATCGCTCTCGTCGCGGCCGTCCCAGCCCAGGATACCGGCCCCGGACTCGCCGAAGATCCCGCGCACGACGGCGTCGCCTCTCAGACGGCGGACCAGACGGCCGGACAGGTCGTGGAGGGAGACCTCCAGCACCCTGGGATCTGACAGCTCGTGCACCTGGAAGCGGAAGAAGACTTCGTCGTTGACGCCGTCGCCGTTGGGCGTGAAGGGATTGGGCGACGCCACGACGCCGGCGATCAACCCCGACCCGACCTCCCCCGTGCGCACCCCCAGGACGTTGCCGGGAAAAGCGATGTTTGCCTCGCCCGCCTCGATCTGCTGCCTGACCCCGGTGGAACCGGAGTCGAAGACCCAGCCGGTGAACTCGGTCCCGTAGCGCACCACGCGGGTGTCGAACTCCACCTCGATGAGCTTGAAGGCGTCGCCCGGCCCCCGCAACTCCGGCAGGGAGAGCAGGATCCGGTCCTCCAGGATCTGCGGCCTGAACTCGTCGAGGATGTCGATCTCCGCGCCGTCGACGCGCACGGCCCGCACCGTGTCGGCCCGGGTGAGGGTGAAGATCTCCAGCCGGTCGAGGCCCTGCTCCTCGGTCTCGAAGTCGGGCAGGACGCTGTAGGTGAACGCCGTCGACCCCAGGCGTTCCGCGTCGATAGGCCAGACCTCGCCGAGGACCACGCTGGCAGCGGGCCTGGAGAACTGGATCTCGATCTTCCGGAGCCTGGCCGCGTCCTCGTCCTTCGAGAGGAAGATCATCTGCAGTTGCAGGTAGCGCGCCGGACCGGGGGACCGGATCGGCGTGCCGTCGGTCCAGTCGGCCGGATCGGCGGCCGGATCGATCAGCGACTCCTCCCAGTCGTAGGGTGAGGACCAGAAACTCCAGTTCTCCCGATCCAGGGTGACGCGGCGTTCGGTGATGTCGGCCCGCTCCCACTCCTCGCGGCTGATCTCCCGCAACTCTCCGGGGATGGTGCTCGGCTCCCAGTAGAGGTTGGGGTCGGGGTCGTCTCCCGTTCGGGTGCGCACCAGCAGCCGCGCCTCCGGATCCCTGGTGCCTTCCCAGCGGATGCGGCCCAGGGCCATCGGTTGCCCCAGGTCGAGGACCGAGGTGGTGTACACGGCCCGGGGGACGAACCCCTCCCCGAAGACCTCGAATTCGGCGACCTCCCAGCTGCGGATCGGCCTCAGGGGGCGGAAGGTGATCCACTGGAACATCTGCGTCGGGAACCGCAGGTCGACGACGATCTCCTGGTTCTCCGTCTCGTGCAGCAGGACGTCCCAGCGGGGATCGGGCTGCGGGTTGTTGATGTACTGGATGCGCTGGAAGAAGGGGCTGGTGCTGGTGCGCCAGTAGCAGGCGGCGGCGAAGTTGTGACTGGCGTGGGCTCCCGCCACCTCGAACCAGGGCAGGAAGTTGCCGGAGAAGTCCTCCTCCAGGAGGGCCCCGGGATCGAGCTTGGGCTCCGCCATCGCCTCGAGAATCTCGTCGAACTTGACGTTCTCGCTGCCGATGCGCGGGAAGAAGCGGATGCGGTTGACCGGGTAGTTGACGCCGAGGTCGACGATCGTGTTCTGGATGTAGAAGCCGCGCCGCACCTCCGGATCGTCCGAGGCGTTGGCGGTGTAGAAGGCCGCCGTCGTGGGATCGCCGTCGAACATGGGCCGCGACTTGGTCACCTGGGAGGCGTTGTTGTAGCACGTCCCGCTGGTGATGATGTTGTTCGAGATGCCGCGGCTGATGCGGTCGCGGACACCGTCCCGGGCGAGGTTCAGGGTGTCGGGAATGAAGAACGGCTGCAGCCACACGCCTCCGCGGCTGTCCGTCACCAGCTCGGTCAGGGTATCGCCCCAGGAGGGAAAGGTCTGGATCGTCGACAGGGTCCGGGTGCCAGTCGGCTGCCCGTCCGCGTCCAGAGTCCGGGAGGTCCCGGGCTGGAAAGAGATGGGCGCCCCCCAGGGGTTGCCGTCCTGCCCACCGATCCCGTACACGTCGAAGGCCGGGCTCAGGGCCGGGTTCCACAAGACGCAGCCGGCTGCCAGAAGCGCCGGCACGATAGGGCTCAACCATCTCGGGCGGGTCATGCTCTTCCCCTCTCCAGCTGCTCGTCAGCGAGGAAGGATTGTCATACAATATTAGCATGTCGGTCCGGCGAATCAATCCACCTGGAGGCTGAGCCATGACCCCGAGAAGAGCGTGGCTTCCGGCCGTGACCTGGGTCCTGGTTGCGGCGGCTCCCGCAGTGTCGCTGGACACGTTGCGCGTGGGCACTTCCGGCAACGTGTCCTGGTCGGGTGAGTCCTTCCTCGAAGGCATCACCACGATCGCGCCGGAATACAAGGTCGCGCGGCAGCTCACCGAGATCGGTAGCACGCCGGGCGACCTCATCGACCTGGAACGGCTCGGGGACACGGCGCCCCGGCTTCTGGTCAAGACGGTCATCACCGCCGTGGACCGCGATGTCGCCGAGTTGACGGACCGGCTGTCGACCTCGCTGCCGGCGGCTCTGGAGCAGGTCCCCGAGGTGTCGGAGACGGAGATCGTGGCCGGCGGCAACCTGTTCTCGGTCATCCTGCGGCTGGCCCCGGGAACCGACCTGCTGTCGGCGGCCGAGGTTGTGGACGAAGCCCTGGAAGCAGTGCGGCAGCCCGGCATCAACCCGGTGGTGCTTCCCATCGCCTTGATGCCGGACCATCTGGCCCGGGGGCGGAACGTGGCCCACCTGGCCCTCGGATGGGGCGGACGCATCGAGGCGCCGGCGATCAAGGATGTCCCCAAGGCGGAGCTGGAGGAGATCTTGCTCGAGCTGATCACCCCGGAGGGTTCGGAGGACGCCTTCCAGCGCAAGGGGGAGCGGGGGGCCCTGGGGACTTTCGTCGTCCTCGACCTTGGCGCCCCGATCGGCGTCAACCGGGTCCGGTTCTACCCGCGCAACACTGTCCAACCGGCTGCCGCCTATCCCTTCCAGAACGACTTCCTGCGCCAGTTCGAGCTCATGCTGCACGACGGGCAGAATCTCGTGCTGGACGGCACCGGCCGGCTCGTGCCCCAATTGCAGGACTACGATGTACTGCGGCGCACGGTGGACAACCAGGACGCAGTCGTCGACGTCCCCATCTCGCCGGCGCGCCT
>JAJDTN010000215.1 GCA_022827165.1 Candidatus Latescibacterota bacterium | reverse complement strand
TCTCCCGCCGCCACCCGCACCGGCCCCGCGGCGAGGGCGAGCTGCACCGACTTGCCGCCCGGGGCGGCGCAGGCGTCGAGGACTCGGTCCCCCGGTCTCGGGGCCAGCAGCTCGACGGCGAGTCCGGCGTTGAGGTCCTGCACGAAGCACCGTCCCTGACGAAAGGCATGGGAGTCGAAGAAACCTCCGGGCCGTTCGAGCCGGCAGGCCTCCGGTCGGGCGTCCACGAGCACGGCGCCGAGGCTCTCCGGGAGGGACTCGACGAGCCGCTCCGCGTTCCCGAACCGCGGGTCGGGGCGCACGAACAGCGTCGGCGGCTCGTTGTTGGCCCGCAGCAAGGCCTCGGTGCGGGCCGGCCCCCAGCGGTGGAGCCAGCGGCTCACGAGCCACTGCGGGTGCGAGTGGTAGACGGACAGGTAGCCCTCCGGATCCCCGCCGCGGTCCGGGTAGGCCACGCGGGCGCCCTCCGCCGAGACGCGCCGGAGGACGGCGTTCACGAAGCCGGCGGCCCCGGAGTGGCCGCGGCGCCGGGCCAGATCGACGGCGGTATGGACGGCGGCGCTCGGAGGCACGCGATCGAGCCAGAGCAACTGATAGGCGCCGAGGCGCAGGATGTGGAGGACGCGGGGCGTCAGGGAGTCGAGGGGACGGCTGGAGAACGACGCCAGGATCCAGTCGAGGCGGCCTCGCCACTGGAGGGCCCCGGAGGTCAACTGGCGGACGAAGCGCCGGTCGCGCCCGTCGAAGCGGCTCTCCAGGCCCTCGAGGAGAGGTGCGCGCCGGGCGCCCGACTCGACCTCCTCCAGCAGGCGCACCGCCTCGGTGCGGACCGGGTCCGTCCTCGTCATCTCCACAGGGCCGTCACCCCGGCCAAAGGTAGATCCCGGTGCGATCGAGGCAAAGGCCCAGGGCCGCAGGGGACACCTTGACCCTGCGGGGTCCACGGCTATATTCGGCGACTCTCCCCCTCAGGAGGGTCTCGTGCCGGCACGGTCGGGCCCCCTCCTCCACCGCCTGCGTCAGAACCCATCTTGCGTACCTACCCGGTGTGGCACCTGGCCCACGAGGGGGAATACGGCGATCTGCTCGACGCCCTCCTCTCGGGCCGCCGACTGGGCCTCGACGAGCTCGACCCGGGCCCCGAAGGTCTGCACCGGCCCGAGCTGCTCACCGACCTCGACCGCGGCGCCCAACGCATCGAGCGCGCCGTGCGCCAGGACGAGACCATCGTCGTCTACGGCGACTACGATGTCGACGGGGTCAGCAGCACCGCCCTGCTCCTCGACTTCCTCGAGCACGTGAAGGCGCGGGGCCACGCCCTGCTCCCCGACCGCCGCACCGACGGCTACGGCCTCAGACCGCCGGGCGTACGCAAGGCCCTCGATCTCGGCGCCGACCTCGTGGTGACGGTGGACAACGGCATCTCCGCCGGCGAGGCCCTCGAACTGGCCCGCGACGAAGGTCTCGACGTGGTCGTCATCGACCACCACCGGCAGAACGAGGAGCTGCCGCCGGCGCACAGCATCATCAATCCCAACCGGCTGGACTGCGACTACCCCTTCAAGGGACTGGCCGGGGTGGGCGTGACCTTCAAGGTCGTGCAGCGATTGAGCGAGTCCCTCCTCGAGTCCGGGGAGCGCCGCCGTTACCTGAACGACCTGCTCGACCTCGTCGCCCTCGGCACGGTGGCCGACATGGTTCCCCTCCTCGACGAGAACCGGGTCCTCGTGCGCCACGGACTCAAGGCCGTCGAGCGCAGCGCCCGGCCCGGCCTGCAGGAGCTGCGCATCGCCGCCCGCTGCCCCCGGGGGCGGGTCGACAGCACGGCCGTGGCCTTCTACCTGGGACCCCGCCTGAACGTCGCCGGCCGCTTGGAGAAGCCGGACCTGGCCCTCGATCTGCTGCGCACGCGGGACCACGAGAAGGGCCGCCTCCTGGCCGGCCGGCTCAACGAGCTGAACCTCCGGCGCCAGCGGCTGCAGCGGGACGGCGTCCGCGAGGCCCGGTCGCTGGTCTCGGAGGACCAGTTGGAGCGCGAGCGCCTGTTGTGCGTCCTCGGCGAGGAGTGGGACCTGGGCGTCATCGGGCTGATCGCCAGCGACCTGTCGGAGACCTTCTGGAGGCCCGCCGTGGTCCTCACCGACGTGCAGCGCGACGGGACCTACGTCGGATCGGCGCGCAGCATACCGGGGTACGACATGAACGACGGCCTCCGCCACTGCTCCCGGTTCCTCACCAGGTACGGCGGCCACGCCGGCGCCGCCGGGTTCTCCCTGCCCGCCGAGGCCTTCGAGGAGTTCCGGGCGAGCCTCATCGACCACGCCGGCACCGAGCTGACGCCGGAACACCTCGAGGCCCACCTCGACATCGATCTGGAGCTGCAGCCGGGGGACATCGACATGCGCACGGTCGAGGTGCAGCGCCGGCTCGAGCCCTTCGGCCAGGAGAACCGCATGCCCCTGTTCCTGACCCGCGGTCTCGAGCTGGCCAGCCGGACCCGGGTCGGCAAGGAGGGAGAGCACCTCAAGGTGGCCTTCCAGGCCGGAGGTGTGCGTCCGGGGGTGTGGTGGCACCAGGGGAGCCTGGCCCGCGATCTGGAACCCGGCCAGCGCCTGGACGTGGCCTACGAGCTGTCGGAGGACACCTTCAACGGCATGGGCACGGTGCAGATGGTGATCCGCGACATGGACTTCTCACCCGGATGCGAGCCTGCCTCGGCGCCGGGAGAGAGCGTTCCCTCTGCCATGCTCGATGCCGGGATCCCGTGATCAGCTCCGATCTCACCCGGGAACTCTTCGTCACCGGTTCCGGGGCGCGCATCCTCCTCCTCGTCATCGACGGTCTCGGAGGACTGCCCCACTCCGAGACGGGAATCAGCGAGCTGGAGGCCGCCTCGCTGCCCAACCTCGACGGCCTGTGCGGCCGCTCCAGTTGCGGCCTCCACTCCCCCCTCGGGCCCGGGTTCACCCCGGGCAGCGGCCCGGCGCACCTGGCCCTCTTCGGCTACGACCCGTGGCTTCGGAGGATCGGACGCGGGGCCCTCTCCTGCCTCGGCCTCGGTCTGGACTTCAGGCCGGGAGACGTGGCGGCGCGGCTGAACTTCTGCACCGTCGACGGCGACGGCCGGGTCAGCGACCGGCGGGCGGGGCGGATCCCGACCGAGACCTGCCGGCGGCTGTGCGGTCTGCTCGCCGATGTCGACATCCCCGGCGTCGAGGTGACCGTGGCTCCGGAGATGGAGTATCGGGCCGCGGTCCGCTTTCGCGGCGAGGGGCTGTCGGACGGGGTCGGCGACTCGGACCCCCAGGTGACCGGCAAACCCCCGCTGCCGCTGCGGGCGGAGTCCGCCGATGGCCGGCGCATGGCGGCGGTGGCGGAGTCCTTCGTCGCCCGGGCCGGGGAGCTCCTGGCCGGTGAGAGCCCGGCGAACATGGTGCTGATCCGCGGCTTCGGCCGCTACCCCGAGCTGCCCTCCATGCAGGAGGTCTACGGCCTCGATCCGGTGGGCATCGCAGGGTATCCCATGTACCGGGGCATCGCCCGCGCCGTCGGCATGGACACCCCCGCCTGCGACGCCCGCATCGACGCCCAGCTCGACCTGCTGGCGGCGCGCTGGCAGGCGGGCCCCGAGGACTTCTGGTACGTCCACTTCAAGCCGACGGACAGTGCCGGGGAGGACGGCGACTTCGAGCGCAAGGTGTCCCTCCTGGAGGAGATCGACGGACACCTGCCCCGCCTCCTCGACCTGCAGCCCGAGGTCCTCGTGGTCACCGGCGACCACTCGACGCCGTCGCGGATGGGCGGCCACAGCTGGCACCCCGTGCCGGTGCTGATCCTCGGCGAGGCCGGCTTCCCCGTCGCCGGGACGAGCATGACCGAGCGCGGCTGCGCCGGCGGCAGCCTCGGCCGCATCGCCACCACGGAGCTGATGGCCCTCGCCCTGGCCCACGCCGGGCGCCTGGCCAAGTTCGGCGCCTGAGCGCCGCCGCCATCGAGGTCGGGTGATCCACCCGGTGCGCATCGCCCACCGCGGGGCCTCCGGAGCCGGTCTGGCGCCGGAGAACACCTTGACCGCCTTCGAGCGCGCCATCGAGATCGGCGTCGACGCGGTGGAGCTCGACGTGCGCTCCACTCGCGACGGCGCCCTCGTCGTCCTCCACGATCCGCTGCTGGACCGCACCACCGACCGCGAGGGGCCGGTGCACGAGCTGACGCTGGAGCAGGTCCGCCAAGCCGATGCCGGCGGCTGGTTCGGCCGCCCCTTCGCCGGCGAGAAGGTGCCCACCCTGGCCGAGTCCCTCGACCTGCTGCGGCGCCGGGCCCTGGCGGTGATCGAGATCAAGGCCGACCACCTGGCCGAGGCGGTCCTGCGCGTCGTGGAAGACCTCGTCGTGGCCGACCAGGTCGTCATTCAGTCCTTCTCCTCCGAGACCCTGCGGCGGGTGAAGGCGATCGACCCGGCCGCACCGACGGCCCTGCTGGTGGGGAAACTGCCCACCTCCCCTTCACGGATGCGGGCCCGGCGCATGGTCCGCGAGGTACTGTCACTGGGCGCCAACATCCTCAACATCTGGCACACGACCCTGACGCCGGCCTTCTACGAAGAGGTGCGCAAGCGCGGACTGACGGTCTGGACCTGGACCGTGGACGAGGACGTCGTCCTGCGGGACGTGGTCCAGATGGGGGTGCAGGGGATCGCCACGAACCATCCCGACCGCCTCAACGGCGTCCTCGAGGAGCTGGCGCGGGAGGGAGCGATCCTGGTCCCCCTGGGCCGGCGCCAGCGGCTCAAGCCCGGCCGCTGGCGCCGGCGCCGCGAGATCCGCAGGGCCAGCCGGCGCCGGGACTCCTGAGCCTCCCCGGGGCGGCGGTTTTCGCGCTTGACGCTTCCGCGGGGGCGGGGGTATAATTGGCCCGTCCCCGCCCTGTTCTTCCCGTCCGTTTCCAGCATACGCGTCCCACCGTGAGCCAAGACGAGGTGTGGCCGTACCCTGTTCCCCTCCGACCGGGGGGTGCGGGGGGCCGCCCAACACCGAGCCATGGATCCTCCGTCCGGCCGGCCTGTGACGCCGCCGTCACCGCTGCCCCGCGGACGGCCGATCTCGCGCCGTTGATTCCGAGCCCTTGCTGGTCTCCGCCGCTTTCGCCGCGCTTCTCATCCTGGTGGTCATCGCCTACTACCTGGTTCCACGGAAGGCGCGCTGCCCGGAGTGCGGCTCACCCAGGGAGGAGGGCCCTCTGTGCCCCTCCTGCGGCTGGATCTTCGACGACGACGAGGACGACGACGAGGACGGCGGCGAGCCGGAGGTGATCGACGCGTGGGAGGATCGGTAAGCCGATGGAATGGGTAACGGCCCTGCTCGCCGTGGGATGTCTGTTCATCGCCGCCCAGGTCGTGGTCGACTACCTGCGCTACCGCAGGGCCCTGGAGCCGCGGCTGGAGACCGCCCGCAGCGCTGGCGAGCAGCTTCGACACCGCATGGAAGCCGCCCGCAGGGAGCTGGCGGAGAGGCGGAAGGAGGGGGATTCGGTCCGTCTGGAGCCGGGGGACGGTCCCGGCGGTCCACCCCGGGGGGAGGTGCGGGTAGCCCCGGAACGGATGGCGCCGGCGCGGGCCGACGGCTAGGGCGCGCCTCCGGGCTTTTCGCTTGACAATCCCGAGAACCGATATGTAGTTTCCCCGCCGTCAGTTACGGCCATCACGCCATCAACGAAAATGGTCTGGAGGATGTCATGATGCGGGCAGCAAGGTACCTCACCCTGCGGGTTGCAGGCCTGTTCGCCATCGCCGCTCTCGTCGGCTGCGGAGGTGAGCCCCCCCAGGCCGATCTCGACGCCGCCCAGGCGGCCCTCGCCGCGGCCGAAGCGGCCGAGGCCGAGAAGTACGCCGGCAGCGATCTCTCCGCGGCTCAGAAGGCCTTCGACGACGCCAAGACCGCCTTCGACGCCGAGGCCGAGAAGATGCTCTTCAAGGACTGGGAATCGGTGGTGCCGCAGATCGCCGACGCCAAGTCCAAGGCCGACATGGCCCGTTCGTCGGCCGAGGCCGCCAAGGCCGCCGCCATGGCCGCCGCCGAGGCCGCCATCGCCGACGCCTCCATGGTCATCCAGGGGGTCCGCGCCAGCCTCGAAGCCGCCCCGGCCGGCAAGGGCACCGAGGTCGATATCGAGCAGTTGCGCGCCGACCTCGACGCTGCCGACGCCGACTTGAGCGCGGCAAGAGCCGCGGCTTCCGCCGAAGACTTCGACATGGCCTCATCCAAGGCCGGCTCCGCCAAGACCGCGGCCTCGGCCGTCAGCGAGGGCATCGATGCGGCCGTGGCCCGCTATCACCAACTGGTCGAGGAGAGAACCCCCTGGTACGAGCGCGGAATGGGCGGGTAATCCAGCCTGGCCACACCGGGGTCCGCGGCGGATCCCGCGCTTTCCATCTCGACGGCCGGAGAGGGCGATCCTCTCCGGCCGTCCTTGTTTTTTGTGCGTCCGTCGTGCTGATCCTGCTGGTGTCCGCACCCCCGGGGGCCGCCCGGTCCGAGGGCGAGGCGGGAGGCCCCCCCGGCGGCTCGGCGGTGGATTCCCCCTCCGATCCGGCCCGCGACCACCGGGAACTCCTCGCCCGCGTGGCTTCCCACCGCCGCATGCCCACGCCCTACGTGGTGATCGACACGCGCGCCAACCTCCTGGTGCTGCGGGACTCCGTCCATCAGGTGGAGCACAGGGCGGTCTGCTCCACCGGCGCGGCCCGGCGCTTCGAGGGACGCAAGCCCTGGCAGAAGTGGGTCTTCGCCACGCCCAAGGGCCGATTCGAGATCCAGCGCAAGGTGGAGGACCCGCTGTGGACGAAACCGCCGTGGCACTTCCTGGAGTCGGGAGAGGAGATACCGGTCCTCCCGGAGGACTTCCGCCGGTTCCAGCGCGGCGTTCTCGGCCGCTACGCTCTCTACTTCCTGCCCGACTACATGATCCACGGGACGCTGTACGAGACGAACCTGGGGAAGAGCATCACCCACGGATGCGTCCGCGTCGGCGACGAGGACCTGAGCCATCTCTTCGAGCGCGTGCGGACCGGCTGGCCGGTCTACGTATTCTGAGTCCGCGCCCGGGTACCGCTCTCTCCCGGAGAGTCGTCCATGCCATCGTGGCGGTGGCGCTCGTCGGTTGGAGTTCCACCGGGCGCGTCCAGGCATCCGAGGATCTCGGCCGCATCAACGAGGCCCTGAGGGAGTGGCTGCAGCTGATGGAGGCGGATCGGGTCTACCTCCTCCTGGACCGGTCCGCGGGGCAGCTGCGGGTCCAGCACGGGGCCGCGGTACTGCGCCAGTGTCCGGTCGTCTCCGACTCCCTTGGCGCCGGCGCTCCACTGCGGCAGCGGCTGACGGCCAGGCTGCGCCGCCACCGCAGGGCCGATCCCTTCACCGCCATCGAGTCCGGCCCCTTCGACTGGGAGCACTACCTGGTCTCGGAGGCCACGGCCGAGACCGCGTTGCTGTTCTCCGAAGGCCTGCTGCTGTACGCCGCGCAGGTCTGGAGTCCCGCGCGTCCTCCATCGATCCGGCTGCGGAGCGAGGATCTGCGGGCCCTCTTCGACGCCGCGGCGGAGAGCGTCGACCTGATCCTGCTGCCCTCCGGCTGGGAGCGCGCGCGATGACGGGCCTGTGCGCCGGCTGGGCGCGGGAGGAGATCACCCCCCCGGCCGGGATCCACATGGGCGGCTACTGGGGACGCCGGTCGGGCGCCACCGGGATCCACGATCCGCTGGCCGCCTCGGTGATCCTCTGGCGTTCGGGCCGCCGAGGGGCCCGAGGCGCCGCCCTGGTCGCCCTCGACCTCGTGGGCGTCACGCCCGGCCTGACGGAACGCATCCGGGCCCGGGTGGTGTCGGCGGCGGGCTCCGCCCTTTCCATCCGCCCCGAAGCGGTGACCGTCTGCTGCAGCCACACCCACGCCGGCCCCCTGACCATTCCCTTCCGCGGCATGGGGGAGGTGGACACCGGCTACCTGGAAGCGGTCTGCGAGCGCGTGGGGCGCTGCGCCGGGAGGGCCGCGGAGGGCCTTCGGCCGGCGCGCCTGCGATACGCCCGTCCGTCGGTCCGCATCGGCATCAACCGGCGGCAGGCCCGGATGGGCGAGGTCGTCATCGGCGAGAATCCCCTCGGGCCGGTGGCCTCCCACGCGCAGGTCCTGGTAATCGAGGCGCGCTCCGGCGCCCCCCGCAGGGCCGTCCTGTTCCAGCACGCCTGTCATCCCGTCGTCCTCCCCGGCTCCAACCACGAGATCAGCGCCGACTTCCCGGGGGCCGCCTGCCGCGCGGTGGAGGAGCGCACCGGCGCCCTGGCGGTCTTCGTCAACGGCGCCGCCGCCGACATCAATCCCCGCGGGGGTCATGGCTCCTTCGACGCGGTCGAGTCCCTGGGCGCCGAGTTGGGCGCCGCCGTCGCCGCCGCGTCCCTCGGGGCCCGGGAACTCGAAGGGGACGGCATCGCCTGGAGCCAGGCCCGTCTCGACCTGCCCCTGACCGCCCCGACCGCGGCCATGGAGGAGGAGGTCCGGCGCTCCATGGACGAGCTGGAGGAGGCGGTGATCCGCGCCGGTCCGGACCCGTGGGACCGACGGGTCCCGGAGGCGTACCGGGACTGGGCCCGGCAGTGGCTCGCCGAGGCCGCCCGGGGCGGTCCCCCGGGGAGCCAGGCCTTCGAGATCCACGGCCTGCGGATCGGCCCCCTCGCCCTGCTCGGGATGGAGGGCGAGATCTTCGTCCGCTACCAGATCGACCTGGAACGCGAGTGCGCCGCGCCGCTGGTGCTGTGCGGATACGCCAACGGCTGCGTCGGGTACGTACCCACCGCCGACGAGTACGAGCGCGGCGGCTACGAGATCGACCAGGCCTTCAAGGTCTATCCGAGCGTGCGCATGATCGCCCCCGAGAGCGAGGGGATCGTCCGCGCCGGGGCCTGGCAGGTGCTCGAGAGTCTGGGGATCGGCCGGCGCTGATCGAGACCGGCGCCCGGGTTTGCCCCGGCTCTGCCCTTGAGACATCTTCATCGAGCGATGAGCCAATCGCTTCCTCCGCCGGCCATGGATCTGTCCCGCGATCAGCTCGACACCCTCGCGCGCGAGCTCGAGGCGCTCTACGAGCAGGTGCCCTCCACCTGCTGCGCCAACTCGGGGGAGTGCTGCGAGCTCACGGAGGAGGAGATGGTGGAGGGCTACGCGACGATGTTCCCCCTCTACCGGGCGGAATACGCCCACATCGTCGATCACGTCCGCTCGAACTTCCCGGAGGAGCGGCAGCGCGAGCTGCTGACCTTGACCGAGGAGCGGCCCCGGCGCTGCCCCTTCCTGGGGCCCGACCGCGGCTGCACGATCTACGCCGCGAGGCCGCTGATCTGCCGGACCTATGCGGTGATGAACCCCGAGACGATTCGCGAAGCGGCCCGGCGCCACGAGGGCGAGGTGCCGGAGGAGTGGGTCCGCCGCTTCGTCCGCCGCGAGAGCGGCATGGTCTGCCCGCGGGTGACGGTGACGCAGCCGGAGAAGCTCGTCCGCCACGCCCGCAACCTCGTCACCGGCGCCTACGAGCACGCCCTCGCGCGGCTGAGCAACCGCCTCTCCCTGGTCACACCGCAGCGGCAGAGCCTGGTCCGCCGGCTCATCCGGCGCCGCTCGTGGCCGCTGCGGTGGACCTGGGGCGGGTACAACGCGCTGACCCTGACGCCCGTCGAATGGGTGCAGTCCAAGCTGAAGGTCTACTGGCGCCGGGCCCAGTTGAAGGATCTCGATTCCTGAAGGAGGGGAGGAGCATGAAGACCTATCGCGTAGCCATTCTCGGGTGCCGGGGCCGCGGCGGAGCCGCGGGACGCGCCTACTTCCAGCATCCGCGGACCGAAGTCGTGGCCCTCTGCGACCTGGTGCCGGAACGGCTCGAGGAACTCGGCGGGGAGTTGGGCGTGTCGGCGCGCTACGACGACTACCACCGCATGATCGAGCAGGAGGCCCCGGACATCGTCGCCATCCCCACGGGCACCGAGTTCCACTACGCCCTGTCCATGGGCGTTCTCGAGCACGGGGTCTCCATCGACGTGGAGAAGCCCATGTGCCAGGCCCTGGACGAGGCCGACCGGGTCATCGACCGGGCCGCCGGGAAGGGGGTGCGCATCGCCGTCCACCACCAGGGGCGCACGGGAGGGGCCATGCGCGCCGTGAAGAAGGCCGTCGACGAGGGCGCCATCGGCGCCCTCCGGTTCCTCCTCGGCAGCTGCAAGGGGTACTACGCCGGCTACGGTCTGATGAACATCGGCACCCACATGCTCAACAACATGATCGGCCTCGCCGGCCACTGCCGGTCGGTGCAGGCCACGGCCCTCACCGCGGGCCGGCCGGTCACCCCCGAGGACGTGGTCCCGGCGGCCTCGGGCATGGGCATCGTCGCCGGCGAGCACGTGACCGCCAACCTGCGCTTCGATCCCTGCGAGGGCCACGGCCTCACCGGCGTCCTCGTGCAGCACCGCTTCCCCGTGGTCGACTCCACCGGGTACTGCCTGGAGGTGTACGGCTCGGAGGGCCGCCTGTTCTGGACGATGCGCAACGCCTGGCTCCTGCCGGCGCCCCACGACGTGCCCGGCTCCGGGGTCGAGTGGCAGCACCTGGAGAGCATCGTCCCCGATCACTACGACCCGGAGGGCCCGTCCACCGAGGCCGACTACAACTACGCCGACGAGTACGTGCGCGCCCTCGACGAGGGCCGCGAGCACGAGTGCAGCGGCATCGAGGGCCGCCACGTGATGGAGATCCTCATGGGGATCTTCGAGTCCGGCGCCCACCGCCGGGAGGTGGAGCTGCCCCAGGCCGACCGGGGCCACCCCCTGGAGGCCTGGCGGGCGGCGGCCGGCCTCGGCGAGCCGGCGGAGATGCCGCGCCCCTACGGGGAGTGGCTGCAGGTCGAGGACCGGCGTCTCGGCCGCGCCTGACCGGCGCCCGAAGTCCGCTCCCGACTCAGCCCGCCCCTCCGACGACCTCCCCCGCACCCGCCGGGGAGGTCGTTTGCTTTCCGGCGGTTGCGCGATCAACGCGTATATGGATGTTCTGGTGAATCCGCTCTCGGCCGCGACAGGGAGGCGGGGAGGGGGAACAGACCGGTCTCCTGCAACCCACGAGGAACCCCATGGTCATCCACGTCGACGACGACGCCGAGGTCCTGCGCCGCTACTTCCACGACATCGAGGACTCCCAGCCCCTGTCGCGGGAGCGCGAGGTCGAGCTGGCGGAGCGCATCACCCGGGGGGACATGGAGGCCCGCGACGAGCTGGTGCGGGCCAACCTGCGCTTCGTCGTCGACGTGGCCCGCCAGTACCAGAACCGCGGGCTCACCATGGCCGAGCTGGTGAGCGCCGGCAACATGGGCCTCATGAAGGCGGCGGACCGCTTCGACGGCGAGCGGGGGTTCAAGTTCATCTCCTACGCCGTCTGGTGGATCCGCCAGTCGATCATGCAGACCCTGACGGATCAGACGCGCACGGTGCGGGTGCCGGTGACGCGACAGAACATGATGCGCGACATCAACCGGGCGACTCACCATCTCGGCGGCGACCAGCGCGATGTCACGGTGGCCGAGATCGCCGAGAACCTGGGCCTGGCCGAGGCCGAGGTCCTTGAGACGATGCTGAAGGGGCGGCCCGAGACCTCCCTCGACCGCACCTTCGAGGAGGGCGACGACCGCAACCTGCTGAGCACCATCCCCGACGAGTCCGTCGACCTGGCCGACGACGCCGTCTCCGAGCGCGACTGCCGAGCCCGGATCGAGGGCGTGCTGGCCACCCTCGAGGACCGCGAGCGCTACATCGTGCGCTGCTATTACGGTCTCGACGGGGAGGAACCCCTGACCCTCGAGCAGATCGGCGGGTCCATGGGTCTTACGCGGGAGCGCGTGCGCCAGTTGAAGGAGCGCGCCCTCGGCCGGATGCGGGGTCCCGAGCGCTACCAGCTCCTGGAGCAGGCCGCCAGCTGAGGCCCCCGGACCGCTGCGGTCCGCTCTCCCGCCAGGCGGCGCAGGGTCCCGAGGTTCATCACGTCCTCGGCCAGGTCGGGCCCCTTCGGCGTCTCCAGGATCATGGGCAGCCCGCGCAGGCGCGGGTCGGCGAGGACGTTGCGGAACCCCCGGAGACCGATGCAGCCGGCGCCGATGTGCTCGTGGCGGTCCCGCCGCGAGCCCAGGGGCGTCTTGCTGTCGTTCACGTGCAGGACCTTGAGCCTCTCCAGGCCGACGGTCTCCGCGAGTCGATCCATCATCCCCGCATAGCCCTCGGCGCCGGCCAGGTCGTAACCGGCGGCGAAGACGTGGCACGTGTCCAGGCAGACGCCCATCATCGCCCGGTTGTCCACCCGGTCGATGATCGCGGCCAGTTCCTCGAAGCGGGCCCCCAGGTGGGTGCCGGTCCCGGCGGTCGTCTCCAGGCAGAGGACGACCTCGCTGCCGGGCAGCTCGTCGAAGACGCGGTTGCAGGCTTCGGCGATCCGCGCCACCCCCGCGTCGACGCCCGAGCCGAGGTGGGCCCCGGGGTGGAAGACGAGGTTGGGGATACCGAGCACGTGGCAGCGCTCCACCTCCTCGCGGAAGGACCGGCACGACTTCTCCCGCAGCTGT
>JAJDTN010000124.1 GCA_022827165.1 Candidatus Latescibacterota bacterium | reverse complement strand
GGGCCCTGGTGACCGGCGCCGCCGGCGGCATCGGCCGGGCCACGGTGACGCGGCTTCTCTCGGACGGTCTGCGCGTCATCGCCCTCGACCTCGACGGCGAGGGTCTCGCCCGGCTCGCGGGGGATGAGAAGGCGGGAGGCGGGCTGGCGACCTGCGAGTTCGACCTCACCGACATCGCCGGGACCGGCGACATGCTGCGCGGCCTCGTGGAGCGCCACGGTCCCGTGACGCGCCTGGTCCTCAACGCCGGCGTCTGGCCCGGCGGACCGATCGTCGACATGAGCGACGAGGTCTGGGACCTCAACCTGGCGGTCAACGTCACCTCGCCCTTCGCCTTCCTGCGGGCCCTGGCGCCGGTCATGGCCGCGGCCGGCGGCGGCGCCGTGGTCTGCGTCGCCAGCCGCAACGCCTACCGGTCGAGCACCAACAACGCCGCGTACGACGCCTCGAAGGCGGCCCTCGTCGGTCTCATGCGCACCGCTGCCGGGGAGTTCGCCCGGCACCGCATCCGCGTCAACGCCGTCTCTCCGGGGGTGATCTCGACGCCGGCCACGCCAGAGGTCGAGGAGCCCCTGTTCAAGGCGGCCTACCTCAAGCAGATCCCCCTCGACCGCTACGGCACCGCCGGCGACATCGCCGCCGTCATCGCCTTCCTGCTCTCCGACGACGCCGGCTTCCTCACCGGGCAGGACGTGATCGTCGACGGCGGCCAGATCGCCTGCCAGGACAACGGACGCTTCATGGAGATCCCCGGCCTGCGGGGATGACGGGAGGCTCGACATGCACGAAGAGATCCGATCCCTCCTCGACTTCAGCGGCCGGGTGGTGCTGGTCACCGGCGCCGGCCGCGGCATCGGCCGCGCCATGGCCGTGACCTTCGCCCGCGCCGGCGCCCGCGTCGCCCTGGCGGCGCGCAGCGCCGATCAGCTGGAAGAAGTCGCCGCCGAGATCGGCCCCGAGGCGGCGCTGGTGCTGCCCACCGACGTGGGCGTCGAGGAGCAGGTGCAGGCCGCGGTGCAGCGCATCGTCGACACCTGGGGGCGCCTGGACGTGCTCGTCAACAACGCCGGCCTCATCCAGTTCGCGCCGTTGGAGGAGATCGAGCCGGAGAGCTGGGACCGGGTGATCGCCGCCAACCTCACCGGCCCCTACCTGTGCTGCCGCGCCGCGGCGCCGGTCATGAGGCGCCAGGGCGGAGGCCGGATCGTCAACATCACCTCGGTGAGCGCCCAGACGGGAGGCGTCAGCGGCGGCGTCAACTACACCGCCTCCAAGGGCGGTCTCGAGACGATGACCAAGACCCTGGCGCGCGACCTGGCGCCGGCGGGGGTCACCGTCAACTCCATCTCGCCCGGGCAGATCGACGCCGACCCGGAGCTGCTCACCGACGAGCAGCGGGCCCACGTGACCGGGCTGATCCCCCTCGGGCGGCTCGGCGAGCCGGTGGAGATCGCCCACGCGGCGCTGTTCCTCGCCTCGCCCATGGCCGCCTACATCACCGGCGCCACCCTCGACGTCAACGGCGGCATCCTCAAGCGCTGAGCCGGCCCCTCGGGGGCCCCGCCTTCAGTAGGGGTTGCCGGGCGTGGTCAGCGGACACCAGTGCGACGTGAAGAGGTGGTCCATGAGGCCCGCCTCCGCCTCCGGCGAGACCGGCGCCAGGCGTCGCAGGCCGTCGGCGGCGTAGAAGCGGTTGTAGCGGTTCTCGTCCCCCAGCATCTCCACCAGGGCCGGCACCGTCTCCGGCGCCGGACCCGCGGCGTGGCGCAGGGCGATGGCGGCGTTGCGGCGGACCCGGTAGTCGTCGTCGCGGAGGCAGCGGGTGGCCGCCTCCAGCGCGGCGCCGCCGGCATCGGGGAGCCGGCCGAGGGCCTCCAGGGCGTTGCGCCGCACCCACCAGTGCTCGTCGGCGGTGGCCGCGCACAGGGCCGCCGCGTGGGGGGCCGCCGCGGGCCCCATGTTGCCCAGGGCCCCCGCCGCCGAGGCCCGCACCAGCCAGTGCCCGTCGTGCAGCAGTCCGGCCGCCGCCTCGTCGCCCCCGGGGGCCAGGGCCAGGGCGTGGGCGGCGGCGGGCGCCGTGGGGTTGGTGCCGTGGGCGTTGTCGGCGGTCTTCGCCGTGGCCAGCTCCTCGGAGGCGGCCGCCTCGCGGCGCAGGCTGTCGGCGAGGAGGCCGCGGCCCTCCCCGGCGCCGGCGAGGGCGTAGGCGGCATTCAGGCGCACCGGCTCGTCCTCGTCCTCCAGGGCCCGCGCCAGGGCGGGCACCGCGTCCGCCGCCGAACCCGAGAGGGCGATGCGGTCCGCGGCCCGGGCCCGCTCGGCGGGCGAGGACGAAGCCAGCTGGTCGACCCAGCCCCCGATGGGCTCCTCCGACCCGGCCGCCGGACCGTTGCCGGCCCCCGAGAGCCAGCGCCACACGTCGGAGCAGACGGCGCCGCTCTCCTCCCAGGACGGGTGGCCGTCGGCGGCCCCGGAGGCGGCCGGCTCGACGGTGCGCGCGAACTGGAACTTGAGCATGTAGCGCTTGCGGCCGCTGCGGTTGGCGATGGCCCGGTGCCAGCTGTCGAAGTGGACGATCGCCACGGTGCCGGCCTCGCCCAGCAGCGGTTCCTCCCTCTCCGTCGCTTTTCGCGGGTCGGGGTCGGAGATCGTGCGGTACCACTGCTGCCCCGGCAGGACCCCCGTGGGCCCCATGTCGGCGGTCACGTCCTGGGGATAGTAGAAGCCGAGGACCCACCGGAAGCGCGGGTGCCGCAGGTTGTGATCGAAGACGTAGCAGTCCTTGTGCCACGACTGGCCCGGCGAGCCGGGGGGGTTCAGGTGGCAGTGGCGGTGGGGGTTCATCACGTACCCGGGGCCCAGCAGGCTCTCCAGGGCGCCGGCCACGGCCGGGTCGTCGAAGACCCGGCGGATCTCCGGCAGCCGCGGCAGCAGGTTGTTGCCGGGGTTGCCCTCGTTCTCGAAGACCTCCTCGATGCGCCCGTAGAGGTCGGAGTGGAAGTCGGCGGGCAGGGTGGTGCGCACCGTCAGGCAGCCGTCGGCCACGAAGCGGGCGCGGGCGCCGTCGTCGAGGGTGTGGTCGTGACTGGTCATGGAGTCCCCGTCCTCGTTGCAGGTTTCGGGGCTCTACATCTAGGCGGAGGGTTGGCCGAGGTCAACGAGCCTCGCCCTTCGGCCGTCGCGTCATCCGGTGCCGCCATGCGGTAGCCGACTCCCCTCTCCGTCAGGATGTAGGTCGGCTGGCCCGCGTCCTCCCCGAGCTTGCGGCGCAGGTTCTTCACGAAGGTGCGCACGAGGGTCGGGTTGGCAGAGTCCTCCTCTCCCCACACCTGGCGGATCAGCGAGTCGTACTCGCACACCTGTCCCGCGTTGAGCGAGAGCACGCGCAGCAATTCGTACTCGGTGACCGTCAGGGGCACGGGGCGGCCGGCCAGGGTCACGCGGCGCTGCTCCCAGGCGATGGCCAGCTCCCCGAGCACGAACGGTTCCGGTCTGGCCTGCCGGCGCAGGGCGGCCCGGACCCGGGCCGTCAGTTCCGTGGCGGAGAAGGGCTTGACGATGTAGTCGGAGGCGCCGGTCTCCAGGGCCCTGGCCACGGTTTCGTCCCTGCCGTAGGCGGAGATGAAGATCACCGGCCGGTCCGCCAGTCCGGGGACGCTCTCCATCAGTTCGATGCCGTCGGTCTCGGGCAGCAGCAGGTCGAGCAGGACCAACCGGGGTTTCTCGGCGTGCAGGATGCGCGTCAGGTCTCGAGGGTCCCCGGTCACGATCGGGTCGTAGCCCGCTTCGTCGAGAGTGCCGCGCATGAAACGCAGGGCCTGCGGGTCGTCGTCCACCACCAGGATGCGGGTCCGCTCGCCTCCGGGATGAGCCCGGAGCCGGGTGTTTGCGGCCGCGGCGCCGTCGCCGGCCTCCGCGGCCACCGGAACGGAGAACGTGACTCGGGCGCCCTGGCCGAGCCCCCCACTGTCGGCCCGGATGCGCCCCCCGTGGGCCTCCACGAGGCCCTTGCAGATGGCCAGCCCCAGCCCCGTGCCCCGGAGTCCGCGTTCCCCCTCGCCAAGGCCCGTGTACTTCTGAAAGAGGTACGGCAGCTTCTCGGCGGGCACACCCCGGCCTTCGTCGGCCACGGAGATCTCGACGTCGACGCCATGGAGCGCCGCGGCGACCCGAATGGTCGACGACTCGGGCGAGAGCCGGGCGGCGTTGGCCAGCAGGTTGTTCAGGACCTGGACGATGCGCTGCCGGTCGGCCATCACCCGGGGCAGGTCCGGAGGCAGGTCGAGGAGGACGGTGTGCCGGCGGCCCCCGCTCAGGAAGGTGGTTCGGGCCTGGTCCACCAAGTCGGCCAGATCGGAGGGCTCGGGGGTCACCGACAGGGTGCCGGCCTCGATGCTGCCGGCATCGAGCAGGTCGCTGATCAGGCCGCGCATGTGATCGGCCTGCTCGTCGATGATCCGGAAGAACTGCAGCACCTCGGCCGGGGGCGGCGCCGGTGAGGCCCCCAGCACGGTGGCGGTGGAGCCCTTGATCGACGTCAGCGGGGCCCGCAACTCGTGGCTCACCATGTCCAGGAACTCGGACCGCAATCGCTCCAGCTCCTCCAGCGGGGTCAGGTCCTGCAGGGTCACGACCACCGACTCGACCTCGCCGTCGCCCGACTGGATCGGCGTGGCGTTGATCAGGGTCCGGAGGCGCCGCCCGTCGGGCACCTCCAGGACGATCTCCTCGGCGCGCACCGTCTCGCCGGTTCCCAGGGCCTGCGTCATGGACAGCTTCTCGAGGGAGACCTCCTGGCTGTCGGCCCGCCGGAGGGTCAGGACTTCCAGAACTTGCTCCAGGGAGCCGCCCGGCAGGCGGAGACCTTCGACGATCCGCTTGGCCTCCCGGTTGACCGACACCATCCGCCCGGCCCGGGCGTTGAAGACCACGACCCCGACCGGCGAGGTGTCGACCAGGGCTTCCAGATCGGCCCGGGCCCGCTGCTCGTTCCGGTACGCACGGGCGTTGGCGATCGCCGTGGCCGCCTGCGAGGCGAACAGCATCAGGATTTCCTCGTCCTCGCCGGTGAACTCGCCTCCTCCCTCCTTCTCGCCGAGGAAGAAGCTGCCCACGTCCACGTCCCGATGCCGCATCGGCGTGCCCTGGAACGTCCTCGTCAGGGCCGGCATCGAGGAAAAGCCGAGGGACCGGACGTAGGCGTTGAGGTCTGTCAGTCGCAGCGCTCCCGGCAGACTCCGGAGGTGCTCGAACAGGCGCGGTCCACCGGGCCATTCGGCCAGCTGCCGGTGCTCCTCGGGGCTGATGCCCGAACTGACGAAGTCCTGGGCCTGCCCCGCCTCGTCCACGGTCGTGATGACGCCGCACCGGGCCCCGGTCAGGGCGCGGGCGCTGTCCAGGACCTCGCGCAGGACCGTATCGAGCTCGAGACTGGCGCTGATGCGCAGGGTCGCCGCGCTCAACCGGGAAACGAGGTCGCCTCGGGCCTCGCTCTCCGGCCTCTGCTTCGGATGGGTCTTCATGGGTCGATCTCCTTCTGACCCCCAGGTGCAAACGCGGTCAAAGGCTCCGGTCCGCCGCCCGGGGAGAGCTCGATCGGTTCGGGACAAGCCGCGGCACGGCGGTCCCCAAGGGATAGCCCCTCTGCGAGGAGAATATGCTCATTTCCACGATAATGCCACCCTTGACCCGCGTAAACTCACAGTAACTTCACAATAGGTTTTTGGTTCCTTCTTACCTTGGGAGGAGACGCGGTGACGGCCAGGCTCGGTTCTCGCGGGACTTCCGTGGAGCGGGGCGTTGGCCGATCTGAGACCCGATGGACCGGCTGTGCAAGCCGGCGAAAGGAAGGAAGTCATGGGACGGAATCGTTTGCTGTGGGCTGCCGGGGCCTTGCTCCTGGTGGTCGCGGCGCTGTCACGGTTGGGGGCCCAGGACGAGGAGGGGGCCGTCCGAGCTCAGGCGTTTGCACTGGAGAATGCCGCCGGCGAGCTGGTGGGGATGCTGGCCACGGGCCCGGACGGAGCCCCGTTCCTGGCCTTGGGGTCCGAGGAGGGGCCGCAGTTGATCCTGGGCGTCGGCGCGGGGGACGCCACCCTGCTGCTGTCGGCGGGGGACAACCATGTCACCGCCGCCGCCGCGGCCGACCAGGCCCTGATCGTGGTCACCAACGGCGACCAGCACGACTACCTCGGCATTGACCCCGACACGGCCACCAAGCCGCTGTCCTGGGGCGATCTGAAGGACCGGTTGCGGTAGGAGCGCCGCGCCCGGGCTCAAGCTCACTTGACAGGAGGGTTCAGATGGTTCATCGGTGCGCGATGGGACTGCTGCTGGTCGCCGCAACCGGCTGCCAGGACTCTGAACGGGCCGCGTCGCCGGGGGATCCCCCACCCCGGGTCGTCGTGGCCGGCGACGACGCCGATCTGGGAGGCGACCCCTACGAACTGACCAGCGCGGCGATCACCGGCCACGCCCTGACCGTCTCCGTGTCGTTCGCCGGCGGGTGCCGGGAGCACGCGTTCACCCTCGTCATCGGGGATTCGTTCGCCGAGTCGTCGCCCGTACAGTTGCCGGCCGTGCTGAAACACGACGCCAACGGCGATAGCTGCGAAGCCTGGCTGACGGAGACGCACGTCTTCGATCTCGAACTCATCCGCAACCGTTACCGTGAGGCGTACGGCCCGGGCGCGGGCACGGTCGTGCTGCAACTCAGGGGCGCTCCCGACGTTCCCGACGCTCTCGTCGATCTCGTCTACGAGTTCAACTGAACGGATGGGGCGGCTAGCCTCGTGGATGGGCTGAAGGCGGTATTCCGCTGACGAGAGGGAGCAGCGTTTCTGTATGCGTATGAGCCTTCGGAAGGGCCTGTGGGCCGTGGCGGCGTCGTTTGCCGCGTACTCCGCGCTGTACTGGCAGCACGTGATGGCGGCGGGCATGCCCTTCGACGCCCAGTTCTCCTACTTCGCCGGTTCCTGCTCGGTGATCTGCATGGTACTGGGGATGCTGCTCTCGACGCGTCCCCGTGCGGTGGAGACATCCTTCGGGGGCCTCGATCGGATGTACCGGCTGCACAAGCATCTCGGCATCGCCGCCATGCTTCTGTTCCTGGCGCACTTCGCGACGGTGCCGGGAGGGCCGGAGGGAGATGAGGCCCCGGCGCCCGCCGCGGGGATCGAGGCCGCCGGCTCGGAAGAAGAAGAAGAGGGCTTGCCCATCGACCTGTTCGGCCAGATCGGGATGATCGGCTTCCTGCTGCTGATCGTCATCACCCTGAACCGAAAGATCCCCTATCACCGCTGGATCACGACCCATCGATTCACGGGTCTGTTCTTCGCCGTCGTCAGCGTACATGTCTTTCTGGTGCTCTTCGACGGCGAGGAGCTCGCGCTGTTCTCGGGGCCGGGGGTGGCCCTGGCGCTACTGCTTCTCGCCGGTCTGGCGGCCTACGGATACAGACAGCTCGTCCAGCCCAGGAGACGGCGACACGCCTTCACCTTGGCTGCGGTCAACCAGCTCGAACGGGCGACCGAGCTGGTGCTCGAGCCGAAGGACGGAATGCTCGCCTTCGAGCCGGGGCAGTTCGCCTTCGTCACCATTGACGCGGCCGGGTTCAGGGAAGCCCATCCCTTCACCATCTCGTCCGGCGCGAAGGAGCCCCGTCTCCGCTTCACGATGAAGGTGGCCGGCGACTACACCCGCCGAGTGCGCGACGATCTGGCCGAGGGTGTCGAGGTCGACATCGAGGGTCCCTATGGCCGATTCCATCCACAGAGAGGTCTGGCGAGGCAGGTGTGGGTGGCCGGGGGGATCGGCATCACGCCGTTCCTGTCGGTACTGCGGACGATGGAGCCGGGTCACGGCCGCACCATCCAACTCTACTACTGCGTGCGCCGGGCCCCGGAGGCGCTGTTCTTCGACGAACTGGAGGCGCGTGCGGCCGAAGTGGGCGGCGTGACGATCCGGCGTGTCAGCTCGGAAGCCGGCGCGCGGATCAGCGCGGATGCGATCAAGGACGACCTCGAGGGCCAACTCGGTGAGCGGGACTTCTACCTGTGCGGCCCGAAGCCGATGGTCGCAGCGGTTGCCGGCGGCCTGAAGAAGCAGGGCGTGCCTGGGGGCCGCATTCACCACGAAGAGTTCGAACTGCGGTGATGGCGAGAATCGCATGAGTCCGCCGGGACGGGCTGGATGGGCGCGCCTGCCCGCGGCGCTTCTGCTGGTCCTCGACTGACCGCACCCGTCCCTCCTGCCTTCGGACGAGGCGCCGCGTCCGGATCACACACGGCTGTGAATCGGGCGGCTGATCCGGGGCTGCACGGTGTTGAGACAAGGCGTCCTCGGCAGCCTCACCCACACCCGCCCCCGCCTGGGCGCAAGGAGAGGAAGACCATGTTCATCCGTAGAGCACTGTTCCCGCTGTTGCTGATTCTGTGGGCGTGTGGAGATGACGATCCTCCACCGGTGGCTCCGGACCCCGGGGCCGTCCTGCGGCCGAGCGGGGAACTGCAGCCCTGGGACCTGTCGGCCATCGTGCCCATCGACTCGGTTCGTTCCATGCCCGAGGGGATGCCCTTGTACCTGCGGACCGAGTTCGTCAACGGCGAGCTCGCCGATCTTGAGATGAGGTTCGTCGCCGTGGTGGACGACTTCCTGCCGCCCATGCCGGTGATCATGGTGGAGGCCTCCGACCCGGTCCTGATCCAACTCGGCGGGATCGCCCAGGGCATGAGCGGCTCCCCCCTGTTCTCCGAGGAGGGGACCTGGGGCGCCATCGCCTACGCCTTCACCAACCAGACGAGCGCCCCCTACTACTGCTTTGCCACTCCCATCGAATGGGTGATCGGAAAGCGCGGCACGGCTCCCGTGGCCAGGCCCGCGGCTGCTTGGGGCGGCGCCGGCATCGTGCCCCTGAAGGTGCTCCGGGTGGTGACGGGGCTCAACTCCGGATCCCCATGGGCCGGGGCGCTTCCGGCGACCCTGACGCAGGAGCGCCAGGAGAGCTTCGAAGCCGGGCGTCCCCTGGCGGTCGCCTTGCTTCTGGGGGAGATCACGGGAGGCGCCATCGGAACCATCTCCTACGTCGACGGGGACCGCGTGTACGGGTTCGGGCACCCGATGGACCAGTTCGGCTCGGTGGAGCTGCCCATCATCGAGGCGCGGGTGCTCGGCGAGGTCTCCAACCTCGCGGCGCCGTACAAGTTCGCCACCCTGAACCCCACGGTTCGGGGCACGCTGACCGAGGACCGGCTGCCGGCGGTTCGCGGGGTCCTCGACGACGGACCGGAGCTGGTGCCGATCCGGAGCGTGCTCACCCTGCCGTCGGGCGAAGTCGAGCTCGTGCACGAGATGCCGACGCGCGTCGAACAGGCCGGTCTCGTCGGCCTGGCGGCCTTCAGCCCCTTGTCTTCACGAGTCGACAACGAGGCCGGCCACAGTCTTCGAGTGGCGGTGGAGGTCTCCTTTGTCGAAACGGACTCGATGCTGGACCGGTCCCGCCTCTACGCCGGGCCGGAGGAGCGGCTTCATTCCCTGATCAGCCGAGCCGACTCCGATCTGGCCGATGCCCTGCAGAAGCTCTTGCACCACCAGGACGACACCCTGACGGTGCGGGAGGCGGAGGTCCGCGTCGAGGTCCTCCCCGAAGCCCGATTCGCCAAGGTCACGGGCGTGGCCGCCGACACCGTCGTCGCGCCGGGGGACATGCTCACGGTCACGACCACGCTGCGCGTGGGGCGGCGGAACGACCGAGAGATCGACTTGGTCCTGAGCCTGCCGAGCACGCTGGCTGCCGGCGCCTACCAGCTCGAGGTTGGCCCCGCGGCCCTCCTGGCCGCGGACGGGGACGGTGACGCCTTCGGGGACCTGGGCGTCTTCTTCGGCTCCCCGGTGGAAGACGCCGAAGAGACGCTGGAAGACGTCTTTGCGCGGCTGAACGGGGAGGATGAGAACGTCCTGCTGATGGCCCGGCTGACCCCTCTCCTGGAAGAGCCGGGTTTCGAGGGAGACGGCGTCACCGGCGTCGGCCCGGGCCCGGCGGGGGAGTCGGCCATGGTCTCCACCCGGGAAGCTGTCGGCCTGGTGCTCACGGGCACGGCAAGCACCAGGGTCCGGGTGGTGGTGGAGTGACGATTGCTGGTGCCGGGGAGGGGACTCGAACCCCTACAGGCCCTGCGGCCTGGCGGATTTTAAGTCCGCTGCGTCTACCCGTTCCGCCACCCCGGCCGCCACAAAGGTAGCGAATGAGAAAGGCCTCACCCGCGTGGATGCGGACGAGGCCGTTGGAAGGTCTGGAGGCGGCGCCCGGAATCGAACCGGGGATATGGGCTTTGCAGGCCCTTGCCTTACCACTTGGCCACGCCGCCGGAATGCGGGCCGGCAGAACCTACCGGGCAGGCAAGTCCCTGTCAACGCGGTACTTGCGGTCCCTATATTCAGCGCATGCAGCCCCCATCCGCCAGCTCCCGGGGGGCCCGTCCTTCCCCGGGGCCTACCCCGCCATGACCGACGCCGCTCTCACCGTGGCCGTCCAGGGCGAGCTGGGCAGCAACAGCGAGCTGGCCGCCCGCGAGTACTTCGACGGACGTGACGTCGACGTCCTTCCCTGCCGCACCTTCGCCGCTCTGTTCTCCGCCCTCTCCCGGGGGCGCGCGGAGGCCGCCATGGCCCCGGTGGAGAACTCCCTGGCCGGCAGCATCCACGAGGTCTGGGACCTGCTGCGCGAGCGGCCCCTGCCGGTGTGCGGCGAGATCCGCCTGCGCATCGGCCACCACCTGATCGCCCCCGCCGGGACCCGTCTGGAGGACCTGCGCCGCATCCGCTCCCATCCCCAGGCCTTGGCCCAGTGCCGGGAGTTCCTCGACGGCCTCGAAGAGGTCCAGGTCGAGCCGGTGTACGACACGGCCGGCGCGGTCATGATGGTCAAGGCCGAGGGCCGCTCCGACGAGGCGGCCATCGCCACCGCCCAGGCGGCGGAGGACAACGGCATGCAGGTCCTGGTCGCCGATCTGGCGGGGCGCCACAACTTCACCCGCTTCCTCGTCCTGGGCGAGGGCACCGGATCCGGCGGCTCCCCGAAGACGACGGTGGTCCTCGAGATGGACCACACCGCCGCCGGCCTGCCCGCCGTCCTCGGCCAGCTGACCCGTGCGGGGCTGGAGGTCCTGAAGGTGGAGACCCGCAAGCGGGTGGGCCGTCCCTGGGCCTACCTGGTGTACCTCGACTTCGCCGGCGACGCCGCCGCCGAGCCGGCCGCCGGGGCGCTGCGGGAGGTGGCCGGCCTCGTCGCCGGCCAGCACCTGGTGGGCACCTATCCGGCGGGCATCACCGCCGAGCCGCGTCTGTACCCGCGCTGACTCCCTCGATCGGCCTTCAGTCCTCCTGAAGGCGCTGCACCTCCGGCGAGGTCTGATCGATCCGCCAGACGCCGGGTCGCCCGTCGCCGTCGATGTCGGCGCGCACCACGGCGGAGAAGGACTGCCGCCCCTCGTGAGCGGCCTCGACCTCGTAGAGCCGCATCCAGGTCAGGTAGGGAGCGTACGCCGGGTCCTTCGGGGGGAAGAAGCGCCCGTGCCGCCGCAGGTGGTCGATCTCCATCTCGTGGAGCTGTTGCAGACCCGCCTCCAGCTGGATGGTCAGCCTCTCGGTCACCGTCAGCCGCGAGAACCCCACGATGCCGATGCCGGCCAGGAGGGCCAGGAGGAGCCCCAACTCCAGCCAGGGCCACCACCGCCGCCCCGGGGCAGGGGAGTCGACCTCGTTCACGGTGACGGGACTTCCCCGGGCACCCGGACCCGGAGACGCTGGCCGCGCTCGACGGTCACCTCGCCGCCGAGGGCGACCGGTTCCGCCGGCGTGTAGGGGTCGAGGCGGCCGAGGCCGTGCTCCCCGTCTCCGTCGCGGTCGGCGAAGGCGGAAAGCCGGTATCTGCCGGGGGCGACCCCGGGGAAGGCGAAGAGACCCGCCGAGTCGGCGGCGGCGGTCCGCGCCGGGCCTCCCGGCCGGTGGAGCCGCACTCGCACCGGCCCTTTGGCCGCCGGCCACGCGGCCTTCCCTTCCACCGTCGCCCGGTCGGAGGCCGCGAGCAGCTCGAAGTCGAAGACGGCCGTCGAGTCCCGCGGGGCGTTGCCGGCCCGGTCGCGGAGGCCGTCGAGCCGCACCTCCAGGCGGTGGGAGCCGGGCTCCATGGGCGGCCCGGGGAGGAAGGCCAGGGTCAGGGCGTCCGACCAGCGCCAGCGGCCGGCGGGAGGGGGAGAGGTGGAGTCGGGCGCGGCCCAGTCCTGGCCGCCGGGAACGGTGCTGGCGTCCATCGCCTCGGAGAAGGTGAGCACGAGGGAATCCGCCCCGACGGCCAAGCCCCGCGGGCCGGATCCGACGACCTGGGGCGGCCGGCGGTCGTCGCGGTCCGTCCCGCGCACCGGCTCTGGCGGAACCTCCACGTCGCGGCCGGCCAGAAGCACGCCGACGCGGTAGCTCCGGCCCGGCTCCTGCTCGGCGGTGACCACGTGGACCCTCCTGGAATCCGTGGGCAGAGGGTAGAGCTGCTCCACGGCGAGGGTTTCGATCTCCACCCGCAGGTGGGCGGCCTCCACCCCTCTCTCGAAGGCCAGCAGGATCCGCCGCCGGTCGACGGCGCTGATCCGTTGGACACGGTTGCCGGGCTCCCGGTCCGCCAGCACGAGCACCCCGGCGTCGGCCTCTCCATCGGTGGAGGCCGCGATGTCGCCGTGGGCGAGGCCAAGGGGCTCTCCCCGGTCCGGCCGCTGGTTCCGGTTGCCGTCGACGAAGGCGATCGTGCGGTAGCGGCTGGCGGCGAGCCGGTCGAACCGGAAGCCGCCGTCGGTCCCGCTCTGGGTGACGTAGGCCGGCGGGTCGATGCCGGTGCGGCCGCTGAAGTGGGCCATGTCGTAGGCCCAGACGAAGGCGCCTCTCCGGGGCTCGAGGTCCGCCGTCAGCACGCGCCCGGAGAGGCTTCCGGCGTCGAGCCGGCCGCCGGTGGCGAAGGCGAGCTGGAAGGACTGCTCGAGGCGGTTGCCGCGCAGGTCCCGCGCGTCGGTGCCGATGGTGACGACGTAGGTCCGCTCCTCGGCCAGCCCCGAGGGGACCGTGATCTCCAGGCGGCGGCCCCTCCACCTGGCGCGGAAGTCCACCCGGGGAGCCAGGAAGACCGCCGCCTCCGTCCGCTCTCGATCCATGGCCTCGCTGAACTCGATGGTCACGCTCCGGCGGGGATCGACGCCGGTGGCGTCGGCGGCGGGCTGGTGGGCCACGACGACGGGAGCGCTCTCGTCCACCGGCCCCCCCGTGGGCCGGCCCTGCTTGGCGCAGCCGAGGGCCGCGGCGAAGGCGGCGGCGCAGAGCAGGCGCGGCATGGGGACCGCTAGGCCCGGGGGTGGGCCTGCCGGTAGCGGGCCGTGAGCTCGGAGATGTCCCGGCCGCGGTCCGGGTCGGAGGCCGCCGTCCGGCGGTCGAGGAGGGCGGAGACGAGGCCCGGGTCGGCCCCCGCCTCGACCAGGTGCCGGGCGCAGGCGGCGCGCAGCTGGCCGGTGCCCCGGTGGCGGGGAGGTCCCGCGTGCGGCCGGCCCGGCGGCGCCTCCAGGTGGCGCAGGTAGCGGTCGACGATGCGCTGGACCGAGCGCGGGTGCAGCCTGCGGCCCTTGGCGCTGACGAAGAGCGCGCCGGCGTCGACCGAGGAGATCTCGCGGGTCAGGAGCATCTCGGCGCGGCGCAGCAGGTACGCCCGCAGCGCCTCCGCCGCCTGGGTCCCCAGGGGCACGGCGCGGGGGCTGGCGCCGGCGATGCGCAGCCGGCCATCGGCCAGGCCCAGGTGGCTCAGGTTCAGGTTCACCGCTTCCGAGAGCCGCAGCCCGCCGCCGTAGATCAACTCCAGCAGGGCCCGGTTCCGGGCGCCGGTGAAGGAGCCGCGCTCGGGAAGGGCCAGCAGGGCGCGTATCTCCTCGGGGGTGGGGGGAGCCGGGTCGGCGGACGGAGCGGGGGGCCGGACCCCCGCGGAGGGATCGGAAGGGCATACCCCTTGCGACCCCAGGAAGCGGAACAGGCGGCGCACGGCGGCGAGCTTGCGGGCCACGGTGCGCGGCGACCGTCCCGCCTCGGTCAGATGCCCGGCGAAGGCGGCCACCGCCTCGGCGGGGACGTTGGCCACGGTGGGCGCGGTGACCCGGGTGTGCAGGAAGCGGGAGAACTGGTCGAGGTCGACGCCATAGGCGCGCCGGGTCCCGGGGCTGAGGGGGGACCGGCCGAAGGGGCCGGCCTCGGCCAGGGAGGCGAGGAAGAGCTCGATACCCGTCTCGACGGCGGTATGCGGGCTCAGGGTCGGGGGGTTCACGGATGAGCGGCGGTCACGCCGCCCGCATCAGGCGGCCTGGGTGTTCTCGAAGCGGCTGTCGCAGACCTTGCAGTGGAGGGAGGGCGGACCGGTGCGGCTGGCCTTCTCGTAGAGCAGGGGGGCCTCGCACTGGGGGCAGGGGCCGTCCACCGGCTTGTCCCAGCTGGCGAACTTGCACTTCGGGTAGCGGTTGCAGCCGAAGAACACCTTCCCCTTGCGCGATTGCTTCTCCACTATGTCGCCCTCCTCGCAGTCGGGGCAGGAGATGCCCAGGGAGAAGGGTTTGACGTTGTGGCAGTCGGGATACCCGGAGCAGGCGAGGAAGCGGCCGTAGCGCCCCGTCTTCACGACCATGGGCTTCGAGCACCGGTCGCAGATCTCGTCGGTCTCCGCCTGCTCGCGCTGTTCTTCCAGGGGCTTCGTGTTCTTGCACTGCGGGTACCCCGGACAGGCGAGGAAGCGGCCGTTCCGGCCCCACTTAACGACCATGTTGCGTCCGCACTCCTGGCAGAGGATGTCGGTCTCCTCCTGGAGGGACTGCTTCAGCTCCCTGCGGCGCGCGTTGGCCTCCTCGAGGGACCCCTTCCACGAGCCGTAGAACTGGCGCACCGAGTCGACCCAGTCCTCGCGGCCGTCCTCGATGCGGTCGAGCTCGTCCTCCATCCGCGCCGTGAAGGCCACGTCGAAGATGTTGGGGAAGGTAGCCACGAGGAGCTTGTTGACCGTCTGGCCGCGCTCGGTGGCCTCGAAGTAGCGGTTGTCCATCTTCTCCACGTACTCCCGGTCCTGCAGGGTGGAGATGATCTGGGCGTAGGTGCTCGGCCGGCCGATGCCCTTGGCCTCCAGCTCCTTCACCAGCGACGCCTCGGAGTAGCGCGGCGGCGGCTTGGTGAAGTGCTGCCTGGGCAGCAGCTTCTTCAGGGCGAGGGTCTCGCCCTCGGACAGGTCGGCGGGCACCTGGGTGCTCTCCTCCTCGTCCTCCTCCTCCTTGCTCTCGGTGTAGAGGATGGTGAACCCGGGGAACTTCACCTGCGAGCCCGTGGCCCGCAGCAGGTAGTGGCCGGCGGCGATGTCGACGCTGATGATGTTCATCACCTGGGGTTCCATCTGGGAGGCGACGAAGCGCTTCCAGATCAGCTCGTAGAGCCGCCATTGATCAGGGGACAGGCGGGACTTCATCTCCTCCGGAGAGCGTTCCACCGAGGTGGGGCGGATCGCCTCGTGAGCGTCCTGGGCGCCGCGGCGGGTCTTGTAGACGTTCGGCTTCCCGGGCACGTACTCCTTGCCGAAGCGCGTGCCGATCTCGGCCCGCACCTCCGCGATCGCATCGTCGGCGACGCGCACCGAGTCGGTGCGCATGTAGGTGATGAGCCCCACCGTCTCGCCCACGAGCTCGATGCCCTCGTAGAGCTGCTGGGCCACGGCCATGGTGCGTTTCACCGAGAATCTCAGCTTGCGGGCCGCCTCCTGCTGAAGGGTGCTGGTGATGAAGGGAGGCGCTGCCCGCCGCCGCTGCTCGCGGTGCTTGATCGACTTGACGGTGAAGGTCGATTCCCGCAGGGCCGCGGTGATGCGGTCGGTCGCCTCCTGGTCGGGGATCTCGAGCTTCTCGCCCTTGTACTGCAGCAGGCGCGACTTGAAGGCGACCTCGCCGTCGTCGGTGGCGTGGCCGAGGAGGGCGTCGATCGACCAGTACTCCTGGGGCTCGAAGGCGGCGATCTCGGCATCGCGCTCGCAGATCAGGCGCAGGGCGACGGACTGCACCCGCCCGGCGGACAGGCCGGCGTGAATGACCTTCCACAGGAGGGGGCTGATCTCGTAGCCCACGAGGCGGTCGAGGACGCGCCGGGCCTGCTGGGCGTTGACCTTGCACAGGTCGAGGACGCCGGACCGGTTGATCGACTCCCGCACCGCCTTGGGCGTGATCTCGTTGAAGAGGATCCGCTTGACCTCGCCCTCCTTGCCCGAGATCGCCTGCGCCACGTGCCAGGCGATCGCCTCGCCCTCGCGGTCGGGATCCGTCGCCAGGTAGATCGTGTCCGCCCTCTGCGCCGCTCGCCGGAGGTCGGTGAGGATCTTGCCCTTCCCCCGGATGGTCACGTAGCGGGGCATGAAGTCCTTGTCCACGTCGACGCCGAGTTCCTTCGGCGGCAGATCGCGGACGTGCCCCATGCACGACTTCACGATGAAGTCGCGGCCGAGGATCTTGTTGATGGTCGTCGCCTTGGCCGGCGACTCCACGACGACGAGTGACTTACCCATGGAGGATTGCGGGATCCGCTTCGTTCGGAGTTTCGGAGCAAAAAGGACGCGGCCCTGAGAGGCGGGGCCGAATGCGCCCCGCCCAGGGCCGCCGGTCTCGCAAGATAACCAGGGGCCGGGTGATCCGCAACGAGGGCCCGAGCCCTCTCCCGGGACGGGTCTCGCCCGCGGCTGTCGCGATTGCGGGCACCCTCCTTGACGAGATGGGGTCTCTCCCCGTGTTTGGTAACGCCTCGAAAGTCACCCCTTCCATCCACCAGGACCAAGGCGCTTGCATCGCCGCAGCCCCAGCGAAATCGACGGGATCCGCGCGGCCTGCGCCGTCGTTCACCAGGTGCAGGCCGCTGTCGAGGCCGCGGCTGCGCCCGGTGTGTCCACACTCCTTCTCGACGAGCTGGCGGAGGCCACGATCCGCGACCGGGGCGGGGAGCCGGCCTTCAAAGGCTATCACGGCTTTCCCGCGTCGATCTGCGCCTCCGTCAACGACGAGGCGGTGCACGGCCTGCCGCGCCCCGAACCCCTGCAAGCGGGCGACCTGCTTTGCGTCGACGTGGGCGTGCAGCTCGACGGGTGGTTCGGCGACGGCGCCTTCACCATCGCCCTCGGCCAGGTGGACCGGCCGGTGCGAGGCCTGGTGGACACGACTCGGGCCGCCCTCGAGTCGGGGGTGGCCGCCGCCCGGCCCGGGAATCGCCTGTCGGACATCTCTCACGCCATCGAGTCCGCCGCCGCGGCGGGAGGCGTCTCCGTCATTCGCGAGTTCGGCGGCCACGGCATTGGCCGTCACCTCCACGAGGATCCCCACCTGCCGAATCATGGACCCCCGGGACGCGGCCCCGCTCTGAGGGCGGGCCATGTCCTCGCCATCGAGCCGATCTTCAGCCTCGGACAATCCGGGATCGTGGTCGACGAGGATGGCTGGACCGCGCGCACGAAGGACGGTTCCTTCGCCGCCCACTTCGAGCACACCGTGGCCGTCACCGAGGACGGACCCAGTCTGCTGACCCTGTCCCCGGACATGGCGGCCACGGCCACCGCCGACTCCCGTCCGGTCTGCAGGCAAACCCCGGGAAGGGCGGAGGCCCCGCCCGAGGGCGCCGCGGACAGAGCCTGATGCGCGTCACCTTCCTCGGCACGGGCACCTCCGTCGGCGTGCCTCGCATCGCCTGCGACTGCGGGGTCTGCACCTCCACCGACCCGCGCAACAAACGCCTGCGGTGCGCCATCGCCATCGAGCACCTGCACCGGTCGATCCTGGTCGACACGCCGCCCGACCTGCGCACCCAGGCGCTGCGCCACGACCTGCGGCGCGTCGACGCGGTGCTCTTCACCCACGGACATGCCGATCACCTCCACGGCCTCGACGACGTGCGCTCCTACTGCTTCGGGCGCGACGAGCCGATCCCCGTCTACGGCGACCGACCCACCCTCGACCGCATAACCCGCGTCTTCGACTACGCCTTCGATTCGGCTTGGGCCCAGGCGGTGCCGCGCATGTCCCTCCATCCGATCGAGGGAGCACTCGAGCTCTTCGGCCTGCGCATCCAACCGGTGACCGTCATGCACGGACGGCTGCCCGTGCTCGCCTTCCGCATCGGCCGGTTCGCCTACGTGACCGACTGCAACGCCATTCCCGACGAAGCGATGAGCCAGTTGCGCGGTCTCGACGTCCTCGTCCTCGGCGCGTTGCGTCACAAGGGCCATCCCACCCACTTCACCGTGGACGAAGCCCTCGAGGTCGTGGCCGAGCTGGCCCCGCGCCAGGCCTACTTCACCCACATCGCCCACGATCTCGACCACCAGGCGACCAACGACTACCTCCCGGCGGCGGTGGAGCTGGCGTACGACGGCCTTACCCTCGAGGTCTCGTAGCACCGCACCCACCCGAGGCATCAGAACGACAACGGCACCGCCACTCCGGGTGACGGTGCCGCGCCGGCGATCGAGTCCATTCGGCTCGCGCTCACAAGGGATTGCGGTTCAGCACTTCGACCACCCGCAGTGCTTGCAGGTCAGGCAACTGGCCTCGTGGGAGACGGTGGAGCCGCACTCGGGGCAGGTGGCCACGCTCGCCGGACTCGCCGGACCGCCCCCGCCCGCCGGGGCCCGCGGACCCCTCTCGACGGCCTGGGAGCCCCCTTGCACGGGGTGCGGGATGTCGCCGCCGTCCCGGCGGTGCAGGTACCGCTCCAGGGCCCTGCCGATGGCGTCCGGCGTGGACAGGATCAGCTCGCCGTTCTCCCACACCGGGTTCGGTCCGGAGATCCCCTTGAGCTGACCGATGATCTCCTGCGGATCGATGCCCGAGCGCAGGGCGATGGAGATCAACCGGCTGATCGCCTCCGACTGGGCCGCCGCATGGCCCCCCGCTTTCCCTATGGTGCTGAAGATCTCGCAGATCCCGTGCTCGTCCTCGTTGATCGTGACGAAGATGTTGCCCTCGCCGGTGCTCACCCGCTCGGTGACGCCGCGGGTGACCGGCGGCCTCCGGCGCGGATGCGCGCCCGCTCCACCGTCGGCGGCGTCTTCCGCCGCCTCGGAAGGCTCCTCCTCCTGCTTCTCCGTCTGCAGGATCCCCTGCCGGCAGCCCTCGCGGTACACCGTGACGCCCTTCAGGCCCTCCTTGTAGGCGGTGACGTAGATGTCGGCCACCGTCTCCACCGAGGTCTCCTCGGCCAGGTTGATCGTCGACGAGATCGAGCTGTCGGTGTAGCGCTGGATCGCGCCCTGCATGCGGACACGGAAGTAGGGGTCGATGTCGTGGGCGGTCACGACATGGCCGGGCAGGTTCTCGTCGTCGCCGAAGAGGTCGCGCACGAGGGGATGGTAGACCTTGTATTCGCGGAAGCTCTCGCCGTCCTCCTGCTTCACGCGCCGCTTGTAGCTGGTGCAGAAGATCGGCTCCACGCCGGACGAGGTCTGGGCGACGATCGATCCGGTCCCCACCGGCGGCACCGTGATCAGGGTGGAGTTGCGCAGCCCGTGCTCGCGGATGCGGTCCTGCATCGCCCTCGGCAGGTCCCGCACGAACCGGCTCCGGGACACCCCTTCCCAATCGAAGAGCGGGAAGGGGCCCTTCTCGCGGGCGATGTCGATCGATGTCTCGTACGCGCAGTGGCAGATGGTGCGCATGATCTTGTCCACCGCCCCGAGGGCCTCGTCGGAGTCGTACTTGAGGCCCATGAGCACCAGGGCATCGGCCAGACCCGTGATGCCCAGCCCCACGCGCCGGTCGGAGGCCACCGCTTCCTCGATCTTCGGGAGGGCGTGGTTGGGCATGTTGTAGTCGATGACGTTGTCGAGGAACCGCGTCGCCACCCGGGCCGACTCGGCCAGATCCCCGTAGTCGATCTGTCCGTCCTCGCCGACGAACTTCGCCAGGTTGAGGTTGCCGAGGTTGCAGGCCGTGTACGAGGCCAGGGGCTGTTCGCCGCAAGGATTGGTGCTCACCAGCGGGTTGGCGTATTCGACGTTGTGATACTCCCGCATCGTGTCCCAGAAGATGATCCCGGGCTCGGCGCTGGCGTGGGCGTTGGTGATGATCTTGTTCCACAGGTCGCGGGCCCTCAGCGTCTGGTAGACCTTGCCGCTCCAGCGCAGGTCGAAGTCGGTGTCGTCGATGACGGCCTGCATGAACTCGTGGGTGATGAGCACGCTGATGTTGGCGTACTGCACCTTGGTGCGGTTGGCGTCGTTCTTGATGGTGATGAAGTCGAGGATGTCGGGATGGTCGACGCGCAGGGTGAGCATGAGCGCCCCCCGGCGTCCGGCCTGGGAGACGGCGTTGGTGCTCTCCGACAGGAGGTTCATGAAGGCCGTGCACCCCGGCGACTGGTCGACGGTGGCGTTCACCGGCGCGCCCTTGGGCCGCAGGATGGACAGGTCCGTGCCGACGCCGCCTCCGGTGCGGTAGACGAGGGCCGACTCCTTGAGGCAGGTGTAGATGCCCTCGAGGCTGTCCTCCTGTATGGGGATGACGTAGCAGTTCGACAGGGTCGGCTTGCGCTTGGCCTCGTCGCGGCCGGCGCCGTGCATCACCCGCCCCCCGGGGATGAACTTGAAGTCGATCAGCAGGGAGAAGAAGCGGTCGTACCAGGCTTGGGGATCGGCCTCGACAGAGGCCATGGCCCGGGCGACGCGATCCCATATCTGCAGCGGCCCGGTCTCGCCCGGCGCCAGGTACTTGGAGCGCAGCACGTCGATGGCCAGGTCGTTGTCGCCGTAATAGGTCTGGGCGTCGGCGGCGCGCTGCAGGACCTCGTCGTGGCCGTTGCGCTGGTATCCGCGCCCTTCGACCTGGGCAAGGAGGTCTTCCAGACGGTGGACACCCGTTGGTGCGTCGGAGGCGCCGGGATCGGCTGCGGAGTGCTCGGTGGACATGCTCGAAGTCTCCCTGGGAACGACAAGGAGCCCCTGCTGCCGCGCCGGTGCGGGAGGGGCGGCAGAACTGGGGGCCGACTATCGTGGTTACAGGACGTTGCTTCGGGGAGGCCGAAAGGTTGTCTGCAACATGATCTGAGAGGTCGGCTCGGTCACCCTGTACACAAGATCTTGTGGCTCGAAGCTTGGACGTGCCAATATACAGGCCTCGATTCCGCCTTGTCAAGGGTTTTCGCGGCTTCGGAGGGGCCCGGGAAGGCCGGCCGCCGGGAGGGCTCAGGCAGAGAGCTGCTCGAGCTCCCTGACGAAGTCCTGCCGGTCCTTGAACTGGCGGTACACAGAGGCGAACCGCACGTACGCAACGTCGTGGAGGTCCTTCAGTCGTTCCATCACCAGCTCCCCGATCTGCTGGCTCGGAACCTCCCTCTCCGCGCGGTTGCCGAGATCGGACTCCACCTGGTCCATCAGCTCTTCGATGCGATCGCTCGACACGCTCGTCTTGTAGCAGGCCAGCTCGATCTTGGCCTGCAGCTTGGAGCGGTCGAAGGGCTCCCGGGTTCCGTCCCGCTTGATGACGGTGAGCGGCGCATGCTCGATGTACTCGTACGTGGTGAATCGCTGGCTGCAACTCGTGCACTCGCGGCGACGGCGGATCGCCTGGCCGTCGCGGCAGGAGCGCGAGTCGACGACGCGGTCGTCCTCGGTGCTGCAGAAGGGACAGCGCATGGAGCCCGACCTCCCGGCGAACCCCGGAGGGCGGGGTTCATGGCCTCGGGGAGAGGGTGGGGGAGGATGGGGGAGTTGTGGAATTGCTGGCCGCAGCCGGTCCGCGGCCCCTGGCGGGTCTTCCCTAATCTAAGATGGACGCCTGCAGTCCTGGCAACCGGCGCCTACTGCAACTGGAACTTGTAGGTGAGGGCGACCCAGACCTTCACGGGCTTGTCGTTCTGGATGGCCGGGGTGAAGGTGGTGGCCAGGGCGGCCTTGCGCGCGGCCTCATGGAAGACCTCGTTGCCGTGGATCTCTCCAACCTTCTCCACCTTGCCCTCGCGATCGACCAGCACCTGGATGGTGATGTTGCCCGTGATCCCCGCCCGGCGGGCGATCTCGGGGAACACCGGCCGCGGGTCGTTCTTCTTCTTGGGCGGTTTCTCCACCCGCCAGTACTCGACGATCTCCTCCTCCTCCTCCTCCAGGGCGACCTCGGTGGTCTTCTGCAGCTCCTCGAGGGGCGGCGGCGGGGCCAGGTCATCCAGACCAAAGTCGAGATCGGTCTCCATGATCGTGGCGTCCTCGGGGATCTCCTCGCTGGTGGAGGCGATGGGCACCACCGGCCGCGGCGGCGGCGGCGGCCGGCGCTCCTGGCGGGTCTCGGGGATCTCCTCCAGCTGGATGATCACCGGCTCCTGGGGCTTGGCGTAGGCCGAGGCCTCGAAGCTCGGCCAGAACAGGATCACCAGCACCAAGGCGACGGAGGAGGCGCCGAAGCAGGCCCAGAAGGTCCTGCGGTACTCCAGGCGCAGGTCGGCCTCGGGGGTCTTCGTGCGCACCATGTCGGCGGTCCGTCTCAGCATCTTCATCTCAGCCTCCTGCGGCGACCTCCCGCTCGCGGTCGGTGGCGAAGTTCACGCGCAAGGCCTCGACCTGGCGCAGTTCCTGCAGCACGTCGGAGATGGTGCCGAATTCCGCCTGCCCGTCCCCCTTGATGGAGATGATCAGCCGGGGATTGGCGACCAGCTTGGCGTGGATCAGGGGACCTACGTCCTGCAGTGCGACCGCTTGGTCGTCGATGTTGACGGCGCCGTTGGCGCCGACCCAGATGCTGGTCACGTGGCGGCGCATCTCCAGCTTCTCTACCCGCTCGGCTTCGGGCAGGGTGACAGGGATGCCGCGAAAACGGATGAAAACGGTAGAGACCATGAAGAACACGAGGAGCAGGAAGGCGATGTCCGCCATCGACGCCGTGGGGACCGCGGCTCCCACCCGGGACTTGCGGGTGAATCTCATGGGGCTCAGCCTCCCTCTGGCTCGGCGATCGAGATCCGCGTGGCGCCGGCGAGCTTCAGCTCGTCGAGGACATCGACGAACATGCGGTAGCTGGCCTGGCGCTGCGCCTTCAGGGAGATGATCAGCTTCTCGTTGTCCGCCAACCGCTGCTGGATGTCGGCGCGCAGGTCGGAGAAGGCGATCTCCGTGAGCTCGGAGTTCTCGAAGAAGGCGATGCGGTCCTCATCGTTGATCCACACGTTGCAGATGTTCTTTTCCCTGACCTCCAGGGTCTCGGCGATGGGAGGCAGGTGCAGCGACAGCCCCTTGTCCTGGTTCATCGTCGTCGTCACCAGGAAGAACACGATGAGCAGGAAGGCGATGTCCGCCATGGAGGAGGTGGGGATCTCGGGCAGCACCCGGTTCCCGCGCTTGCGCAGGTTCACGCGTTGTCCTTCAGCTCGATCTCGATGAGCACGTCGATCAGGCCTGCCGTGTGCTCCTGCATGTCGGCGATGATCCTGTCGATGCGGGAAGCGAAGAAGTTGTAGCAGAACTGGATCAGGATGCCGACGATCAGGCCGGAGGCGGTGGTGATGAGGGCCTCCGAGATGCCGCCGGCCACCAGGGAGGGCTCCACGTCGCCGGCGACCTTGATCGCCTGGAAGGCGCCGATCATGCCGCTCACCGTCCCGAGGAAGCCGACCATGGGCGCCAGGTTGGCCACCGTGGACAGCCAGATCATGCCGCGCTCGAGAAAGGCCATCTCCACGGCGCCGGCGTTCTCGATCGCCTTCTCCACGTTGTCGATGCCGCGATCGAGCCGCAGCAGGCCGGCGTGGATGACGCTGGCCACGGGACCGCGGGTCTCGGCGCACAGCTGCGCGGCGCTCTCGGCTCCGCCGGAACGCATCGCCTCTTCGAGTTGCCCGAAGAAGCCCTTGGCGTCGATGGCGGCGCGGGAAAGCGTGACGAGCCGCTCGAGGGCGATGGCCAGTCCCAGGGCCAGGAGAAAGGCCAGGGGCCACATGGCCCAGCCGCCGTCGATGAATAGTTGAAGCATGGTGGAACCTCTCTTGGGTTGGGGGTACGTCAGCTGTCGTTGTCGGTGGAGCCCTCTTCTTCGGCGTCGCCGCCTCCGAAGAACTGGCGGCGGAGCTTCTCCTCCTCCGTCTCCGGCGGGCGGAGTTGCCAGATCCGCTGCTGGGCGACGGCCGCCCAGTTCGGGTCGCGCAGGGCGAGCTCGTATTCGGCGATGGCCTCCTCCTCCGCGTCCTGGCGCCTCAGCAGGTCGCCCCGGAGCAAGCGCAGGTGGGCGTTGTCGGGGGAGCGCCGCAGGCCGCCCTCGATCCAGCGCGCCGCCGCCTTCAGGTCGTCCGCATTCAGGTGGATCTCGGCGATGGTGGCGACGGTCTGCAGATCCTTGGGCTGCTCGAGCGCCATGCCCTCCAGGCCCTCGAGCCTGACCGCCGGGTCGCCGGCGGTGTCGCCCAGCTCCGACATGCGGACGTAGTGGGCGTAGCGGCCGGCCGAGTCGATGCCCACCAGCTGCCTCAGGGATTCGTGGGCGCCCGCGTAGTCCTCGGTGGCGATCTGCAGGTCCACGATCCGGGTCAGGGACTCCACCTGGCCCGTGCCGCCGCCGCCGGTCAGCCGCTGGCGCCAGGCCAGCGCCGCATGGGCGTCGCCCTGGTCCTCGGTCATCACCGCCAACAGCTCGTAGAGCTCCCTGCGCGAATCCTCGGGCAGGACCGCCGACTCGGCGAGGACGCCGTAGTGCTCGATGGCCTCCACCGGCTGGCCGTTGCGGCGGTAGAGGTCGGCGAGCTTGCGCCGGTGCTCGGCGTACCTGGGCTCGTCGGGCCTGGCGCGGAGAACCGGGCCGAGGAACCGCCAGGCCGAGTCCGGCGCGGCGTCGTTCAGGTAGAGCGTGTACAGGGTCAGGTTGGTGTTGACGTGGGCCGAGTCGATGGCGGCCGCCGACAACAGGGCCCGCTTGGCGTCGGCCGGCCGGCCGAGCTCAAGGAAGGCCCGGCCCATGGAATAGTGGGCCCGGTGGTAGCCGGGATCGTACTTGATCAGCTCGGTGTAGTACTTGACGACATCGTCGTGTTCCTTCTCGACGCGGGCGTTCTTGCCGAGCCACCTGTACTTGATCACCGAGTCGGCCAGGCTCACCTCCGCGGAGGCCGCAAGATCCGGCGCCGCCATCACGCCGAGCAACAGGCAGATCTGCAGAGGTTTCTTCACGATCCTCCCCGATCGGGCTGGAGGGATGGAGACCACCATACAGCGCGCCCAAATATAGCCTTCCCCGCGAAGCCATCAACAATCCGCAAGTTACGACAGGGTTGCACTTTAGCCACAAAGGGCCGGCGCATTCGGTTTGACAATCCCGCGAGGGGCGGCGCAATTTCGGGCGAATTGTGAAGACGCGGCCACGTTTCGGTGTCTGCACGGAGGATGATGGCCACCACCACACGAATCGAGGTCCATCTCCCCGACGAGGATCTCGTGCGGCGCGCCGTCGAGGGCTGCGACGAGGCCTTCCGGCGGCTGATCACCGAGTACCACCCGCTGGCCTATGGACTGGCCTATCGGGCCCTCGGCGACCGCGAGGACGCGGAGGAGGTCGTTCAGGACGCCTTCGTCAAGATCCACGGGGCCCTGGGCGGGTTCCGCGGCGATTCCTCGCTGAAGACCTGGATCCTGCGCATCGTCTGGCGCCTGAGTCTCAACCGCCGCCGGGACCGGGCTCGCAGCCCCTGGCGGCGGCTCGGCCTGCACCGGGCGGACGAGGAGTCGGGTGAGAGACTCTCGGTGCCGCTTGGCGAAGGTCCCGAGGCCCGGCTCCTGACGCGCGAGACTCAGCGCCTCGTTCGGGAGGAGATCGACGAGTTGCCGGCCGTCCTGAGGGAGGTGCTCGTCCTCCACGGCTTCGAGCAACTCGGCTACGAGGAGATCGCCCGCGTGCTGGACATCCCTTTGGGCACCGTCAGCTCGCGGATCCACACCGCCCGCCGCCGCCTGGCGGAGGGCCTGCAAAGACGCGGCGTGGTCTAAAGGGCGCTGCGGAGGAACGACCGGATGTTGTCGAGATGGTGGCGCCGGGGCGGTGATGTCGACCCCCCCTCGGCCGGCGGTGGATCCGGGCCTGGCAGCGACGGGCGCAGGGTTCTCGGCCTGAGGGCGCGCCTGGAGGCGGCCAGGATGCGTACCGTCGAGGATCTCGTCGGCCGCGTCCTCGAGCCGCCGCGACCGCTGCCCGACGCGCAGGCCGCGGCCGACCGGGTCCTGGACCGCCTCCGCCGGCTGAGGGTTTCCGCGCCCGAGGCCCGCGGGTCCTTCCCCTGGACGCTGGCCCTGGTCGCTTCGGGGGTCCTGGTGACTGCGGGAGTGGCCTTTGCCGGGCTTCGGCGCCGCGGGCTGGTGTGAGGTCCCCGTGAACTGGTTCGAAAGACTCAAGGCGGGAGTCCTGACGCGCATCAAGCGCGAGATCCCCGAGGCCATCTGGAGCAAGTGCAAGGATTGCGGCGAGACGGCCTATCAGCACGCCCTCGAGCGCAACAGCTGGATCTGCCCCCGCTGCGGCAGCCACTTTCCCATCGGCCACGAGAAGTACATCCGCATCCTGAGCGACCCGGGTTCCTTCACCGAGATCGACGCCGGGCTGTCCACCGCCGATCCCCTCAAGTTCCGCGATCACCGCCGCTACTCCGACCGGATCCGCGAGGCCCGCCGCTCCAGCGGCATCAACGAGGCCGTGCACACCGGCCTGTGCACCAT
>JAJDTN010000073.1 GCA_022827165.1 Candidatus Latescibacterota bacterium | reverse complement strand
TGTAGACTCAACTCTTTGGTTTGGAGGCCCAGTTCCTTAGTCTGAAGCCCCAATCCCTTTATCTGAAGTATGATAACGGTGATGAGGGCTACTAGAGCAAGACCAGTAAATAGAGCGTTCACGGTCCCGTAGGTATCGCCGAAAGCCCCTCTCTCCGGCAATTCTTGAATTGAATTTGACAAGTAACCCGGAATCCAGATCCATAGGCCAATTACTATCGCGAAGGACAGCAGCGGTATTGAAATTTCCTGTTTCCTGATCCACGCGGGCACAGTTCCTATTCCCTCTCTTCTCGGGCAGGTTTGTAGCGTCCCGCGGACCTTTGGCCGCGCGGGAACCTGCGTCGAGTAACCTCAGGTCAACTCGGAATTCACAGTACAACTCGCATAAGCTAATTCCTCCGTTTCAGCGCGTCAATCCGCGCAAATAGAAGCACACTGGGACGATTTTTGCAGGTTTATCTATCAGGTGAACAAAGTTGCAGAAGTCTGACGAGACTCCTGCTGGAGTTCGCCAAGGGCGGGTCAGTGAAGGCGACTCCCTGACCTGCCCTCCAATATGGATATAGGTGTCATCAAGATTTTTCACCAATTCGCAGCGAGAACCGTCTGTCTTGCGTATATAGCTCCATGAGTTACCGCAGATCCAGAAGGCGCCGCTATCGGCCGCCGCCCCGCAAGGTATCCCTGCTAGAGCTCTTCGAGCGGTTCCCCGATGAGAGGGCCGCCGAGGATTGGTTCGTTCAGGAGCGATGGGGTCGGGGCTTTTACTGCCCACGCTGCGGAGGCCTGGACAAGATCCGGGAGAGCCCGCATCGCCGCCCCCTTCCGTACTGGTGCGGTGACTGTCGCCGCCATTTCTCCGTCCGAACTGGCACCGTCCTGGCCTCTTCTAAGGTTTCCCTCCAGAAGTGGCTATTCGCAATGTATCTCCACTGCACGAGCCCCGGAGGGCTGACCTCGTGGCATCTACACCGGAGCCTCAAGGTCACGCAGAAAACCGCCTGGTTCATGCTCCATCGGCTCAGGGAAGCTCACTTGAACCGTTGCCCGATCATCCATGGACCTGTCGAAATGGACGAGACGTATCTCGGCGGCAAGGAGAAGAACAAGCACGACTCCAAGAAGCTTCGAGCCGGCCGGGGTCCTGTCGGCAAGATGGCCGTGGCCGGTCTGAGGGATCGAAAAACGAGGGAGATTTACGCGGAGGTCCTTCCCAACACGAAGCACCGGACCATCCGAAATTTCGTCCTGCGCCACGTCAAGCACGGGTGCGTTAAGTACTCCGATGAGAACCCGGCCTACAATGGTCTACTGAATCACCACACGGTTACGCACAGCAAGTGGCAATGGGCTGATGGAGACGTTCACACCAACGGCCTTGAGAGCTTCTGGTCCCGGTTCAAGCGCGGCATCTATGGGGTCTATCACCATGTCTCCACTAAGCACCTGTTCCGCTATGTCGCCGAGTTCGCAGGACGCCACAATCTCAGGGAGCTAGATACCATTGACCAGCTAAGTCTGCTGTTCCGATGGATGCAACGTCGCCGTCTCACCCATGTAGGAATGGAGAAGGCCGGGCCGGTTTACGAGCCGCGCCCGGCGGTGGTGCTTTCTACTTCCTCGATCTCCAGGCTAGGATCAGGACGGCCATCCCGATCGCTGCCTTGATGATCTCGGGGTCTATTAGGAGAATCATCGCTTCTGACTCCCGTTGACGGAGGTAAGGGAGCCCCATCGGGGCGGATCGGAACGCTTCCGGTCCGCCCTTGATAACCCTCCATCCAGGTCAAGAAGCCGAGAATGCCCGTAATACGGCGAGAAGCCAACTGTTAGCTTCTCCGGCGTTTTCTCACTGAGAGGGGACTATAGAATCGTGGAGAATCCGGTCAAAGACGCCGTCAAGCCCATCAAATCGCCCCCGGCACCCTCCGACCAGCCCGAGACGCCTTTCACCGAGGATCTGGAGCAGTCCGTCCGCGACCTCGCTCGGGGGCTTTTCCAGCTTCCGCCTGAGGTTACCCAGCGACTTGGAGCGAACGACGTACAGAAAGAGGCCGAGCCGCATGATCCGGCTCGGCCTTGAAGGATGGTAAGGGGGCGAGGTTGCAGCCCAGAAGATCCCTGGAGGGTTCACGGCGAACGGCTGGGGTTGCCGCCGGCGTGGTCCGGGCAAGTTTGCAGATCCTCGCCCCCTTCTCTTTCGATTGGCCAGAAAGATCGGAGAGGCGAACAGTTCTGTCAAGGGGTCGAGGAAGGGTGCGGCCCGTGATGCTCGAAAGGGTCGCTCAGGTGTCTTTCAGGTGCCCTTCGATCTTTTCCAACTGCCCCCTGATGCTCTCGAAGTATTCAATCCTGGGTTGCCCTCCAGACAGAGCCTCGGCGATGAGCCCGAGCTTATCCCCGATGATGCCCATTTTGCTGTTGATGTCTTCCAAGATCCGTTCGATGTCGCCGTTCATGGTCGTCCTTCTTCGCTTAAGGTTGAGAAAGATGGGGGAGATGTTCAGAGGAAGGATACTGCTTGAGTCAGGTTTCTACAATCCCGAGTAACCGGCGCCCCCGCCGACCGATCCTGCACCGTCAGACCAGCCTATTGACGCCGAAATTGAGCCTCGGGACGCGGAGGCCTGCGCCCTGTCTCAGGCTTATCTCCTCTCTCCTCCTCCGCTCCGAGAACGGCGGCGACCCGCGTAGTTATGTATCTCACGACCACCGGCGGCCAGCTCCACGGGGATCCCGCCCTTCAGCGGGCCGGTGGGGTCGAAGAGGAGCTGGCGCCGCTGCTCCTCGTCGGTGGGCCGGTCATGGCTGCGCGGCAGCACCCAGAACACGTCGTCGTCGTAGAGGGCGATGTTCCACTGCACGTACCCGGGACGGTTGGCCACCAGGTCGCGCTGCAGGCCGCACAGCGGCGCCTGCTCGCGGGCGCTGGAGTCCCGGTGCCAGTCGGTGGGCCCGTGGTCGACGAGACCGCTGCACAGGACCTGCATGCTCGTGATGCTGGACTCCGGGGCCCCCAGGATCCGGTGGCTGACGCCGTGGACCGCGGCTTCCAGCAGGAAGTCCACCAGGCCCGCCGTCTCCTCGTCGACCACCTCGTCCACGTTGACCCGCGGCTGCATGGAGGCGTACCACTCGCCGCCGAGGGGCCCGCCCGGATCGCGGCGCTCCAGGGAGCGGGCCTTGCAGCGGTCGACGAGGACCTCGGCCAGGAGCCGCAGCTCCCCGAGCCGGCCGGGGTCAGCGGCGCGGCGGACGATCAGGTATCCCTCCTCGAAGAACCGTCCCTCGTCGATTTCCACCCCCGACTCCCGCTCTATCTTGATGGAACACCTCCCGCCCCGACCCCGGAGACGCCCATGCCCCTCGAGCTGATCGCCGACCGCCCCGGACACGCCCTCCTGCGAACCTACGAGGAGCCGCCCCTGGAGCCCGGCCAGGTGCGCGTCCGCAGCCTCTTCAGCGCCGTCAAGCACGGCACCGAGCTGCGCGGCTTCCGCGCCGACACGCCCGACGCCACCGACCGCTGGGACGGCCGCCTGCGCCTGCACCGGCGGGGCGAGGCCGAAGCCTCGAAGTTCCCCCGGTCCCTGGGCAACATGTGTCTCGGCGAGGTCGTCGAGGCCGGTCCCGCCGTGGACCGCCTGAAGGTAGGCGACCGCGTCTTCGAGCACCTGCCCGTGCGCCAGACCCACACCGTCGAGGCCGGCCGCCTGCGCATCGCCCCCGGCGGCGTCTCTCCCCAGGCGCTGATGTACTGGGACCCCGCCGACGTCGCCCTCGGCGCCGTGCGCGACGGCCCGGTGCGGCTTGGCGACCGCGTCGCCGTCTTCGGCCTCGGGGCGATCGGCCTGATGGCCGCCCAATGCGCCCGCCTCTGCGGGGCCCGCTGGGTCGCCGCCGTCGACCCCATCGAGCGGCGCCGGGAGGCGGCCCGGCGCCACGGCGCCGACCTGGTGATCGACCCGGCCGCCGCCGACGCCGGCGTGGAGATCAAGGAGCGGACGGAGGGGGCCGGCGCAGAAGTCGTCCTCGAGACCAGCGGCGCCTACGCCGCCTTCGAGGACGCCCTGCGCGCCTGCTGCTACGCCGGCACCGTGGTCTCCTCCGCCTACTACCACGGCGAGCACAGCCTGAAGCTGGCCGGCGAGTGGCACCGCAACCGCATCCAGGTGGTCTCCAGCCGCGCCAACAGCGAGCCCCTGCCGCAGCCGGGATGGAGCTTCTCCCGCATCCAGGGCGAGTCCCTGGCGCTGCTGGTGGAGGGGCGTCTGCGGGCCGACGACCTCATCGACCCGGTGGTCCCCATGGAACAGGCGGCCTCGGCCTACCACGAGATCGAGGCCCACCCGGAGCGCTCCATCAAGCTCGGCATCGACCACGACCTGGGAGGATCCGCCGGGTGAAGGTCGCCGCCTGGCAGGCCCCGCTCCTGCCCGTCGGATCGATGCAGGCCCTGCCCCTGATCCGGGACCGCGTCGCCGAGTGCGAGAGGCGGGGGGTGGAGGTCCTCTGCTGTCCGGAAGCGATCCTCGGCGGGCTGGCCGACTTCGCCCCGGAGCCGGGGGCCCTGGCCGTCGACGCCGAGGCGGGAGAGTTGGAGCGCGTCCTGCAGCCGCTGGCCAGCGACCGCGTGAGCACCATCGTCGGCTTCACCGAGGCCGGCCCCGGGGGGCGCCTCTACTGCTCGGCGGCGGTCTTCCAGGGGGGCGCGGTGACCGGCGTCTACCGCAAGACCCACCCCGCCATCCGCCGCTCGGTGTACAGCGCCGGCGACCGCACCCCCTGCTGGGAGATCAACGGCCTGAGGTTCGGCATCGTCATCTGCTACGACACCAACTTCCGGGAGCCGGCCCGCGCCATCTGCGCCCGGGGGGCTTCCGTGCTCTTCATCCCCACCAACAACGGTCTCCCTCCCGAGAAGGCGGACGTCGTTCCCCTGGCGCGCAGGGCGCAGGCGGAACTCGCCGCGGAGAACGGGGTCCACGTGGTCGCCGCCGACGTGGCCGGCCGCTGCGGGGATCACCTCTCCTGGGGTTCCTCCGGCGTCACCGCCCCGGACGGCGCCCTGCTGGCGGCCGCCCAGCCTCTGGCCGAGGAGCTTCTGGTGGTCGACCTGCCGGTCTGAGGCCTCGCCGGCGGTCAGACCCGCTCCAGGGCCCAGCCCTTCAGCACCCGCGCCATCTCGTCGTAGACGTCCTCGTCCGACTGGCGCGACCGCTTGAGCACCTTGAACCCGTGGTCGGCCGTGTCCAGCAGGTGCAGCGTGCCCTGCTCCAGATCCTCGACGACCGGCTCGAGCAGCTCCAGCTCGGCCAGCTTGTCCCGCGTCCCGGAGAGGAACAGCATGGGCACCGTCACCTCCGGCAGGTGGGCGGCGCGGTCGACGGAGGGCCGCCCCGGCGGGTGCAGCGGAAAGGCGAAGAACACCAGCCCCCGCACCCGCGGGATCGGCGCCTCGGCCGCGGCGTGGCTGGCCATGCGCCCGCCGAAGGAGTGGCCGCCGACGAACAGAGGCAGGTCGGGCGCGGCCTGGTGGGCGGCGGCCGCGGCGGAGCGCACGGTGGCGTACGCCACCGGCTTCGACTCGGTGCCGCCGCCGCCCCGCTCCATGTAGGGGAAGTTGTAGCGGAAGGTGGCGACGCCGGCGTCGGCGCAGCAGCCGGCGATGGTGCGCAGGTTGCGGTGCCGGCAGTCGGTGCCGGCCCCGTGGCCGAGGACCAGCATCAGCCGCGCCTGCGGCGGGCGGATGGCGACGGAGGAGACCTCCCCCTTCTCCGGCGTGGCCGTGAACCGGCCCTCGATCTCCTCGTGAGTCATGCTCACTCCTCGACGGATGGCGGTGGTGGGTCCGCGGCTGCGGGACCGAGGGCGCTCAGGCGGGGCGCTCTCGGTTGAGCCAGGTCTTCTTCGTGCGCTTCTCGAACCAGGCGGGCATCTCCTTGCGGCGCCAGCGCAGGAAGGCGCGCTCGTGGACGTCGCGGTTCCGGCGCGAGGGCTCGGCCGGGATCTCGATGGTGGCGTGCAGGATCTGCTGCTCCCGGCGCGACAGGGCGACGACCTCGCCCTGGCTGATGATCAGGGTGACGCCCACGTTGGCCTCGACGATGGGCACGCCGTTCTCCCGCGCCCGCGCCAGCACCGCCTTGTCCTGCCTCCTCGAGCGGCTGCCGAAGGACGGGATCAGCAGGTAGCGGGCGCCGTCGAGGACGGGGATGCGGGCGATGTCGGCGTTCCAGCGGTCGGCGCAGATCATGAAGCCGCAGCGGCCGTGGGGGGTGGGGAAGGCGCGCGACTGCCGGCCCAGGCGGTTGAACCACCAGGCCGGGTGGGTGCCCTCGGCCAGCTGCATCTTGTGGTACTTGCCGCACACCCGGCCCGCCGGATCGATGAAGACGGCGCAGTTGTGGACGTTGCGGCCCACCTTCTCGGCGCAGCCGAAGGCGAGGCTCATGCCCAGTTCCCTGGCGAGGGCGCGGAACCGGGAGATCACGGCGCCCTGCATGGTCACCGCCACCTCGCGGATGCGCGCCGCCGGCGCCTCGCCGGCGATGATCTCGTTGGTCACGTAGCCCTCGATGACGCCCTCGGGGGCCACCGCCAACTCGGCGCCGTCCCCGGCCGCCCGGCGGAAGCTCTCCTCGAGGCGGTCGCAGTTGTCGGCCAGCTCGAACTTCTCGGGCACGAAGGAGATCGCGGCCACACGCAGGGATCGGAACATCACACCCTCCTTCCGGCTCTTCGGGCCGCCGCGCCCGGGGCGGTTCGCGGATTCGGGTCCACGCGCCCGGGGCAGGGAGGCCTCGTCTTTACCTCTACCCTCTTCATCGGCTTCCTTTGACTGCGAAAAAGAGCCGCCTTCGGCTCCGCCCGGCAAGCCCTCGACGGGAGCCGCCATGAACAAGCCGAACATCGTCTTCATCCTCGCCGACGACCTCGGCTACGGGGATGTGGGCTGCTACAACCCCGAGTCGAAGATCCCCACGCCGAACCTCGACCGTCTCGCCGCGCGGGGCGTGCGCTTCACCGACGCTCACGCGCCTTCCAGCGTCTGCACCCCCAGCCGCTACGCCGTGCTCACCGGGCGCTACTGCTGGCGCTCGCGGCTCAAGGGGGGCGTCCTCTGGCAGTGGGAGAGCGCCCTCGTCGAGCCCGACCGCCTCACCGTGGCCGAGCTGCTGCGGCGGCAGGGATACAAGACTCACTGCGTCGGCAAGTGGCACCTCGGCTGGGACTGGACCCTCGACGACGGCTCGCCGGCGGCGGACCACGTCGAGTTCGGGAGCCGCGGCGACGACCCGGCGCGGCTGTCCCTCGACGAGCGCATCGACTACGGCCGGCCGATCACGGGCGGGCCCGTGGACCGCGGCTTCGACACCTACTTCGGCGACGACGTGCCCAACTTCCCGCCCTACACCTGGTTCGAGGACGACCGCGTCGTCGAGGCGCCGTCGGTGCCCAAGCCCGAGGTGATGTTCGGCACCCCGGGGCCGATGGTCCCCGGCTGGTCCCTGGAGCAGGTCATGCCCACGATCACCCGGCGCGCCGAGGGCGTCATCGACCAAGCCGGGGAGGAGCCCTTCTTCCTCTACATGCCGCTCACGGCGCCCCACACGCCGATCGTGCCCCTGGACGAGTTCCGCGGCATGAGCCGGGCCGGGGAGTACGGCGACTACGTCTGCGAGGTCGACTGGTGCGTGGGCCGGGTCATGGAGGCCCTCGAGCGGCGCGGGATCTCCGACAACACGCTGCTGATCTTCACCAGCGACAACGGCCCCGAGAGGCCCGCCTACGACCGCATCCGCCAGTTCGGCCACGCCTCCTCGGCCTGCCTGCGCGGCATCAAGCGCGATGTCTGGGAGGGCGGCCACCGCGTGCCCTTCCTGGCCCGCTGGCCGGGGGTGATCCCGGCCGGCGCCGAGTGCTCCCACACCGTCATGCTCGGCGACCTCATGGCCACCTGCGCCGAGATGACGGGGACCCGCCTCGGCGCCGGGGAGGGCGAGGACAGCGTCAGCATGCTGCCCCTGCTGCGCCGGCCCGGCCGCGACCGCGGCGTGCGCGCCTTCACCGTCCATCACAGCATGAACCGCCGCTTCGCCATCCGCCGGGGAGACTGGGTCTTCATCGACGACCCCACGGGAGGCGACGTCCGGGAGCCGGAGTGGTACCGTCGGCAGCGGGGGTACGGGCCGCACGATCAGCCGGGGGAGCTCTTCCACTTGGCCAGCGATCTCGAGGAGCGGACCAACCTCCACGCCGAGCGTCCGGAGGTGGCGGCCGAGCTTTCGGGCTTGCTGGAGCAGGTCAAGGCCGGGGGTGTCGACGCCCGCGCCTCCGAGGCCTGAGCAGGCTTGCGTAGAGGGAATGAAGCGGGGAATGTCCTTGTCCAATGAGTGTGGATCCGCCGTCCGACCTGGAGCTGACGAGGAGGGCCCGCGATGGTGACGACCACGCCTTCCGCGAGCTGGTGGACCGGTACGAATCCCGGGTGGCGGCCACCGTCGTCGGCATGCTCGGGCCGGGGCCCGACGCCGAGGACGTGGGCCAGGAGACCTTCATCCGCTTCCACGCCGCCCTCGGCCGCTTCCGCGGCGAGGCGGCTCTCGGCACCTATCTCACCCGGATCGCCATCAACCTCGCCCTCAACGCCTCGAAGAGCCGGCAGAAAGCCCGTTGGCGGTTCTGGAGCCTGGACAGCGACGAGGAGCCGGCGCCGGAGCCGGTCACCGACGGGGCGGCGCTGCAGGACCGGGCCGACACGCGGGCCGAGGTGCAGGCGGCGCTGCAGCAGCTCAAGCCCGATCACCGCGCCGTCGTGGTGCTGCGCATGATCCAGGGATACTCGACGCGGGAGACGGCCCGGGCCCTGGGCCTGCCCGAGGGCACGGTGCTGTCGCGGCTGTCCCGCGCAATGGCGAGCCTGAAGGAGATTCTGAAGGGGAGGTTCGGCTATGGAGAAGCGTGAACGCGAGGAGTTGCTGGCGCGGGCCCTGGGCGGCGAGCTCGACCCGGGGCAGCGGACCCGCTTCGAGGCCCTCCTCGCCGCGGACGACGGTTTCCGCACCGAGTGGGAGCAGCTGCGCCAGGCGGGCGAGCTGGTCTCGGAAGCCCGGGCCGAGGGCTTCGGCCCCCACTTCTCGGCGCGGGTCCTGGCGCGCCTGCGCAGCGAGCACGGCGCGGCTCCGAACCTCGCCGACGGCCTGATGCACCTCTTCCGGCCCCTGGTGCCGGTCACCCTCGCGGTGGCCCTCTTCCTCGCCGTGCTCAACTGGCGGGACCGCGGCCTCGCCGCCGAGGGCGCCTCCTTCCTGGAGATCACCTTCGCCGTGCCGCCGGTCTCGGCGGAGACCGCGGAAATGATGGAGCTGTGACCGTGTCCTCCCGCACCCGCATCGCCGCCATCCTCATCGCCACCCTCGTCCTCGGAATGGTGGTGGGCGCCCTCGGTCACAGCGTCTACCAGCGCCACCGCTTCCGCGACGCCCTGAGCCTGGCCAGACCCGCCCTCTTCACCGCCGGCATCCGGCGCGCCATCGGCCCGGTGGAGGACGACCGCCGCGAGCGGATCGCCGAGGTCCTGCGCCGCATCGACGGGCGCATGCGCGCCAACCGCATCGCCCGCGACGGCGAGCGCCGGGCCCAGCTCGACTCCATCCGGGCGGCCCTGCATCCGCTGCTGACCGACGAGGAGCGCCGGCGGGTGCAGCGGCACCTGGAGCGCCACAAGCGCTGGATGCGGCACGGGGCCAAGGGCCATCGCGGCGGCAGGCGGCACTGAGCGCGGTTCTCCCGTACCAAGTTCTGACGCGATCCGCCTTCTTTCCGGTTTTTTCGCAAAGACGTGGAATGTGGGACTCCTCGCCGTTGTCCAATGGCGTGAACGCAGGACAACGGCCCGGAATCATCCGGCCATCACCCACTCGATCGGAGGAGCCCATGAAGGCCATCCCGACCATCGCCGCAGCCGTCCTCGTCCTGGGGACGCTCCCCGCCGCCGCGGATTCCGATTCCGAGGACCGGAAGGCCAGGGCCGAGGAAGCGCGCGCCGCCCTTCTGGACGACCTCGGCCTCGAAGGCGACCAGAGATCGCAGGTGGAGGAGATCCTGGAGGCTCACGCCGAGAAGGGCGGGGAGCTGTTCTCGGAGCACCGCGAGTCCCGTGGTGAAGGGCGCGAGCAGCTGCGCCGGTCGCGGCGTGAGTCGCGGGAGCAGATGCAGACCCTGCGGGAGGAGACGGAGGGCAAGCTGAAGGAGGCGTTGAGCGACGAGCAGTTCACGCGCCTGCAGGAACTGCGCAAGGAGAGGCGGAAGGAGCGCGGCGGCGACCGCCACCGCGAGGGATTCAGCCGCGGCGGCGAGGAGCGCGGCGGCAAGGGACACGGCGGCGGCAGGGGCAAGCGCGGCCGGTCCCGCCACTGAGCAGGATCGAAGTCGACGAGCGGCGCCGGTCCCGCGGGATCGGTGCCGCTCTCTCGTGTACGGCGATCCGGCGCGGGGATGACCGGGCGCCGCCGACTCAGGGCGTGTAGTACCACAGGCGCCGCTTCTTCGGCGCCGTGTTGGGCTCGTACGCCCGGATGCTCTCCTCGTTGAAGTAGAGCTCCACCATTTTCAGCGGCGTCAGGGGAAACTCCCGTTTCCACTGGCGCGCCAGGTACTTGCAGAACAGGGGGCGGTGGTCCTTCTTCGCGCTCTTGCGCAGGGACATCATGTACTTGCGCCAGCGCGGGCCGTGGAAGGTCTCCACGATGGGGTCGGGCCGCTCCCACGAGACCTGGGCCAGCTTCTCTCCCAGGACGACGTGCCGGTAGAGGTCGACCTGGGTGCCGTCGTTCAAGGTGCCGACGACCACGTACCAGCCGCTGCTGCGGGAGGGGTACGGGGCGAACATGCTCCATTGCTGGCTGACTCGCAGGACCCGGCCGTACCACCGCAGGTCCGGGCCGGGAGCCTGCCCGGGCCGGGAGCCGGTCATCCAGCCCGCCGCCGCCGCCGAGAGCCCCCCCGCCGTCGAGTCCGCCGCGAAGATCTCCTTGGTGTGGAAGCCGCGGGCGTTCCACAGCACGACGTAGGCCAGGGTTCCGAGGAGAACGGCGTTGCCCGCCCAGGCCAGGGGCCGGGCCACGGGTCTGGCCGGCCGCGGGCGCATCCACGCGGTGAGGCGCCCCATCAGCTCGCGGCGGCTCGCCGTCTGCTCGTAGAGCCAGGTGCCGGGCCGGCGCAAGACCGCCGCCCCCAGGACCGCCCCCACGGGCCCCGCCCACGGCGAGCGCGAGAGCACGTACGCCAGGGCCTCCCACTTGTAGTGCTGCTTGCCCTCGTGATCGGTGACCACCCACGAGTCGCGCCGGCGCATGGCGCGCTCGATGGCGGGGTCGTCCTGGGCCCTGGCGACGGCGGTCTCGGGCAGCAGGAAGAAGCTGCCGATCAGGAGGACCATGCGCCGGCAGAACCCGCAGTCGCCGTCGTAGTGCAGGGTCATCCCGAGGCGCCGCGGGTCCCGCCGGAAGCGGGCGAAGAGGCGGTCCCACGCCGCCGGCGGCAGCAGGGCCAGCCACATGGCGCCGCACACGTAGGAGAACAGGCCCAGCTGCAGGGTCGCGGTGAAGCCCGCGTGCAGGGCGATCATGACGGCGCAGGCGGTGAGCCGCAGGGGGCCGACGAAGACGGGGATCCAGATCAGGAAGGGAGCCCAGAACTCGAGGAAAAGAGTGCCCCGGGTCACCAGCTCCAGCAGTCCCGGGGGCCACTCGCGCATCAGGGTGGCCAGGGGCAGGGCCATGTAGTCGAGCTTGAGGGCGTGCCAGACGGCGGTGCGGTCCTCGGTCCAGATGGGGTCGGTCTTGAGCAGCGCCGTGGCCCAGTAGACGATGGAGACCTGGGCCATGAAGCAGAAGGCGGCCACCGACCAGGTGCGGTGGCCGCCCTCGTCGGGCCCGTCCTCCCGGGGCTCTCTCATGGCGGCGTCGACCGAGCCGCGCGCCCCGAGGGGCAGGAACATCGACCAGAACAGGAGCATCCGGAAGAGCACGTCGCCGGCGTTGAGGATGGCGGTGTTCCGGTTCTGCAGCGACAGCAGCAGCAGCCAGCTCAGCACCGTGAACAGCCGGGTGCGGTGGCCGATGAGCAGGCAGAAGGCGCAGAAGGCGGCGATGGCGAAGAGCAGGAGCTGCACCTCCGGCCGGCCGCTGATCATGTGCAGGGAGACGGCCCAGGGCGTGGCGCCGGTGGCGACGCGGTCGAGCAGGTCGACGCGCGGCAGCACGCCGGAGTCGGTGTAGAACACGCCGATGTCTCCGGCTCGCGCCGCCAGGTCGACGAGGAGGATCACGCCGAGGAGGATGCGGAACAGCGCCAGGGCCCGCAGGTCGAGGCCGAAGCGCTCCGGCCAGCGGCGGAGCCACCCGCCGAGCCTGGCGCTGGCGGAAGTCGAGGCTGAGGTAGACGAATCCATGCGGAGTTCGGTCCTCAAGCGAAGAGGCGCGGCGCGGGGGAGGGGAGGCTGCGGCCAATAGGTAGTGCCGGCCCGGCGGCGGGACAACCCGGCGCCAGGACGAGGCCGGCTCTACTGGTCGTAGCGCTCCCGGTACATCGCCCGCAGCGCCTCGGCTTCTTCCGGATCGAGCCCTTTCATCCAGGCGTGCTCCTCCCGGGCCAGGAGGGCCGCCACCCGGGCGCGGTACTTCTCTCCCAGCTCCCGGCTTCGGCCCTCCGCCGCCTCCACCGCCGCCGGCAGGAACTCCATGTAGTAGTGCTTGGCCACCTCGTACATGCCGTGCCAGTGGGTGTAGTCGGGGCCCATCATGCTGGCCCCGTGGCGGGCCCGGCGGCCTTCGTGGTGCCACAGCTCCCAGAACACCCACTGCACCTCGTGCTCGAAAGGCGCCTCCGGGTTGAGCACGCCGTCGGCGGTGAGGTCGTCCATCATCGCCTTGGCCGGCCGCGCGAACTTCTCGTTGTAGAGGACGACGAGGTCGTCGAACTGCTTGTAGAAGTTGTCCACGTAAGTGTCGCTGTGGCAGTTGAGGCAGGCCCCCTTCATCGTCTGCCGGCGCTGCTGCCAGGTGACGATCTCCTTCACCCTCCTCGGGACCGTCCTGCCGACGAGCTTCTCCTCCTCCACGAACTTCTCCTCCGTCTCCACCAGCTCGCCCGGCTCGGGCAGGGCCCGCGTCTCCGGGTAGTCCTCGCGGAAGCCGTCCTCGAAGATCACCAGGTTCTGCCTGGTGCTGATCACCGGCCTCAGGGTCCAGCTGATGCGCTCTCCCACGTCGTGGCTGTTGGCCTCGTACACCCCCTGGGGCGTCATGTAGCTGCTGATGTGACAGGTGGCGCAGGTGGGCGCCGCCGAGTAGTCGCGGCCGAGGACCCAGTCGCCCTCCTTGTCGAGGGCCATGCGGTCGCGGTTGGCGTAGAAGGCGATGCCGTGCTTCGACTCGTTGTAGACCTCGATCTGCGGATGGTCGGGGCCCATGTGGCACTTGCCGCAGTTCTCGGGCGCCCGCGACAGGCTGGCCTGGAAGGCGTGGCGCGAGTGGCAGGCGTGGCACGATCCCTTCGAGCCGTCGGGGTTCAGCCGCCCCATGCCGCTGTTGGGCCAGGTGTCGGCATCGATCACCGGTTTGCCCTCGCGGCCGTCGCGCAGAATGGCGCCGGACTCGTCGCGCTCGAAGCGCACGATGCTGCCGTGGCACTGCCAGCAGCCGTTGACGGCGTCGGCGTTGTTGTCCGGCAGTCCGGCCACCCGCTCGGCCAGGATGTTGTCGAGGCTGGCCAGGATCTCTCCCGCCCGGGCGTGGTGGCTGACGGAGAACTGCTCGAACTCGCGCGCGTGGCAGGTGGCGCAGTCCTTCGGGGTCACCAGCGCCGAGATCCAGACCCCCTCGTGCTCCCAGGCGTCCACGTCGTCGGGGCTGGCGGTGTGGCAGTCGAAGCAGCCGACGCCGAACTCGGCGTGCCTCGACTCCTCCCACTCCATCACCAGCGCCGGGCTGTCCTGGCGGTGGCAGGAGACGCAGCCCTCGTTGGAGGCGGTCACCACCGGCCCGGGCTCCTCCTCCTGGCGGGCCAGCCGCGACTCGTGCCAGGCCACCAGCAGCAGGGACAGCAGGAACAGGAAGGAGAGGGCCGCCACGGTGTAGCGCTTGGCCGTCAGGGTCATGCGATCAATCCTCCCGGGGTTTCAGGGGACGTGTCCGGTGTCGAGGCTCTCCCACACGGTCAGGGCGAGAAAGCCGAGGAAGGCGAGGGCTCCCAGCACCACCGAAGCGGTGTCGGGAAAGCGCAGGCGCCGCTGCAGCCAGCTCTCGATGAACGGCCAGAGCAGCACCGCCGCCAGCGCCGCCGCGGTGAGCAGCACGGTGATCCGCAGGGAGGTCAGCTTGAGGAGGCGGAAGCTGAAGTAGAAGTACCACTCGGGCTTGATGTGGTCCGGCGTCCGGGACGGGTCGGCGGGCTCGCCGAGGCCGGCCGGGAAGACCAGGGCCAGCAGGGTCAGGACGTACATCAGCAGCACGCCGATGAGCAGCTCGGTGGTGGCGTGATCGGGCCAGAAGGGAAAGTGCCGCTCCTTCTCGCGGACCTCCTCGCCTTCGAAGACGTGCTCGCTCACGCCCTGCATGCGCACCAGGCTGATGTGCAGCCCGAGGAGGACGAAGGCGGCGGTGGGCAGCACACCGATGTGGAGGATGAAGAACCGGGTCAGGGTGTTGGCGCCGATCTCGTCGCCGCCGCGCATCATGTGGGCGGCCACCGGCCCGACCCCGGGCAGGGCTTCCACGAGGTTGGCGGCCACCGTCACCCCCCAGTAGCTGAGCTGCTCGTAGACGAGGGAGTACCCGGTGAAGCCGAAGGCGAGGGTGGTGAGCAGCAGGCCGGCGCCCACCATCCAGTTGAGCTGGCGCGGGTGCCGGTACGAGCCGGTGAAGTAGACCCGCAGCATGTGCAGGAAGAGGGCGGCGATCATCAGGTGGGAGGCCCAGTGGTGCAGCGAGCGGATGTACCAGCCGAAGCGGATCTGGCGGGTGATCGTCTCGACGCTGGCCCAGGCCTGCTCGGGGGAGGGCACGTAGTAGAAGGTCAGGGCGATGCCGGTGAAGACCTGCACGGCGAAGAGGTAGGCCACCGTGCCGCCGAGGCAGAACCACCACTTTTTCAGGTGACGGGGCACCGGCTCGGCGCCGGCGTGGCGGATCAGCTCCCAGTCGAGGGGGAAGAGGTCGCTCCAGCGCCGCTGGCGGGGGGCGGCCTCGCCGGGCGCCTTCACCCGCGCCGTCTCCGCGGGGCCCGGACCTCCAGGTAGACCACCTGGCTCTCCTCGTCTATGATCAGCGGCGCCGGGTGCAGGCGCTGGCCGGCGTCGGCGGGGGGCCCGGAGACGGCGACCCCGTCGGCGTCGAAGACGCCGTTGTGACAGGGACAGAAGAAGCGACTCTCCTGCGCCTCCCAGTGCACCTTGCACCCCAGGTGGGGGCAGGTGGAGCTGAAGGCCTGGAGGCCCTCCGGGGTGCGCCGCACCAGCACCTCGTTGCCCTCGAGGTCGAGGATGGTGCGCACCGTGTCGGCGGGGAAGGCCCCCACCGGCCCGACGAAGATCCGGCGCCGGCGGGAGGCTCGTCCCGAGGGCAGCAGGAAGCCCAGGAACTGGCCCGCGAGGGTGCCGTAGGAGGCCAGCAGGCCGGCGGCCATGAGCACCGACGCCAGCCAGGAGCGGCGCGATCGGCCGCCATGGTCCCGTGTGTCCGTCATGCCTTGTCCCTCCCGCCTGTAAGGATGCGCATTTCATGAATGGACCGCACATCCTCTACCTGCACTCCCACGACACCGGACGTTACGTCGCTCCCTGCGGGTACGCCGTGCCCACGCCGCACATCCGGCGGCTGGCCGGGGAGGGCGTCCTCTTCCGCCAGGCCTTCTGCGCCAACCCCACGTGCTCGCCGAGCCGGGCGAGTCTGCTCACCGGCCAGTGGGCCCACAGCTGCGGCATGGGCGGGCTCGTCAACCGCGGCTGGAGCCTGCCCCGGCCCGAGCGCCTGCTGCCGCGGGTCCTCGCCGCGGCGGGGTACCGCACGGTGCGCGCCGGCCTGCAGCACGTCGTAGCCGACCCCGCGGAAGGCGGGTACGAGCGCATCCTCGACGACGGCCGCCCGGTGGAGGAACGGGCCGCCGCCTTCCTGGGGGAGCGCCACGACCGCCCCTTCTTCCTCGACGTGGGCTTCACCGCCACCCATCGCCGGGGGCGCGGCTTCGACCCGCCCCCCGAGGGGGAGGAGCCCGCGGACCCGCGGTACGTGCAGCCGCCGGGGCCGCTGCCCGACGAGCCGGAGATCCGCCGGGACATGGCCTCGTACGTCGACGCGGCGCGCACCCTCGACCGGCAGATGGGGCGGGTCCTGGCGGCCCTGGAGGCCAGCGGCCTGGGCCGCGAGACGCTGGTGATCTGCACCACCGACCACGGCCTCGCCTTCCCGCTGATGAAGTGCCACCTCACCGACCACGGCATCGGCGTGATGCTGATCCTGCGGGGGCCGGGCGCTCTGAAGGGGGGCCGGGCGATCGACGGCCTGGCGAGCCAGATCGACCTCTTCCCGACGATCTGCGAGGTGGCCGGACTGGAGCGCCCGGAGTGGCTCCAGGGCGTCTCCCTGCTGCCGCTGGTCGAGGGCCGGGGCGAGGTCCGGGAGGAGGTCTTCGCCGAGATCAACTACCACGTCTGCCACGAGCCCCAGCGCGCCGTGCGCACCCGCCGCTGGAAGTACATCCGCCGCCTCCACCCGCGGGCCCGTCCGGTCCTGCCCAACTGCGACGACAGCCCCAGCAAGGACCTCCTCCTGGCCCGCGGCTGGGGCCAGCGCGAGGAGGAGGTCGAGAGGCTCTACGACCTGGCCGCCGATCCCCTGGAGCAGCGCAACGTCGCCGCCGACGCCGCCCACGGGGAGGCGCTGGAAGAGATGCGCGGACGCCTGGAGCGCTGGCAGCGGGAGACCGGCGATCCACTCCTCCACCGGCCCTTCCTCGAGCCCCCGGCTTCCGCCGTCGTCGCCGATCCGGCGGCCCTGTCGCCGCGGACGGCGCCCACCTTCCCGGCGCGGGAGTTCCTCGGGGCGCGGCAGCGAGGCTCCTGACAGGTCCGGCAGACGGCCCGGCGCCCCGGCCCGCCCGGTTCGCAGGGAGGCCGCCCTGCTGCTATCCTTCCGCCGCCGCCTTCACCGGCGGAATCGACACCCGCCTGCACCTTGCAGCCATTCCAGGAGGACCTCCGTGAAGATCACCGATGTCGAAGTGATTCGTTTCCGCACGAGAAAGAGGGGCCGGGGCGCCGGGTCCCGCTGGGGCTACGGCGTCTGGAAGGGAGACGGCGGGGTCGAGACCATCAGCTCGATCACCCGGATCTCCACCGACGAGGGAGTCAGGGGCCACATCCCGGGCGGCGACAAGAACAAGGTGGAGGGGTTCTTCAAGGGTCTGCTCGTCGGGGAGAACCCCCTGAACAGCGAGAAGATCTGGCACTGGATGGACCAGCAGTGCACCCGCAGCCACGGCCTCGGCGAGAATGAGATGGGCCAGATCGACTGCGCCCTGTGGGACCTGAAGGGACAGATCGCCGGCGTGCCCGTCTACCAGCTCCTCGGGGGGACACGCGAGAAGGTCGAGGCGTATGCCAGCACCGCTCCCAACCTCGGCGGGCCCGAGGACTACGCGGCCCTCGCGCGCAGCTGCATGGAGCGCGGCTACAACGCCTTCAAGATCCACGCCAACATCTTCTGGAACCCCCACACCCGGAAAGCAGCGCCCCAGCTGCCCGGCTTTCCCAAGGAGGACGTGGAGATCTGCCGCGCCGTGCGCGAGGCCGTGGGGGACGACATCACCCTGATGCTCGATCCCTTCGGGGTCTACACCCTCGAGGAGTCCCTGTGGGTGGCGCGGGAGCTGGAGGACCTCGACTTCTACTGGCTCGAGCACCCCATGGTGGAGACCCGGGTGGAGGCCTACCGCAAGCTGACGGAGCAGACGGAGATCGCCATCTGCTCGCCCGAGCACGTCGGCGGCGGCCCCTTCGCCCGGGCGGAGTGGCTGCTGCAGCGCGCCTGCGACATGGTGCGCATCGACGTCAACTACGGCGGCATCACCGGGTGCTGGAAGCTGATCAACCTCTGCCAGCTCTACGGCGCCCAGTGCGAGCTGCACTACGTCGGCGCCCCGCACCTGCACCTGGCCTCGGCGGCGCCCCAGGCGACCTGCCGCTACTACGAGCGCGGCCTGCTGCGCGCCGAGCTCGACTACGAGGAGCTGCCCCCCCACCTGACGGCCCTCGCCGACCCCATGGACGACGAAGGGTTCGTCCACGTATCGCAGGAGCCGGGCCTGGGCATCGCCTGGGACTGGGACTACATCGACGCCAACCGGGTGGACTGAGGAGCCTGCCGGGCGGGGAGTCCGGCACGAGCCTGCCGTCCGCAGCCATTCCAGGAGGATCCCGTGAAGATCACCGACGTGGAAGTGATTCGGTTCCGCACGAAAAGGCAGGGCCGGGGAGAGACCACCAGCTCGATCATCCGGATCTCCACCGACGAAGGAGTCCGAGGTCACGGCCCCGGCGGCGACGACAAGGGCCGGGTGGAGGGGTTCTTCAAAGGTCTGCTCGTCGGGGAAGACCCCCTGAACAGCGAGAAGATCTGGCACCGGATGGACCAGCGGTGCACCACCGGCCGCGGCCTCGGGGAGCTTGACATGGGGCAGATCGACTGTGCCCTGTGGGACCTGAAGGGACAGATCGCCGGCATGCCCGTCTACCAGATCCTCGGCGGCACCCGCGAGAAGGTAGAGGCCTACGCCAGCACCGCTCCCGACCTCGGCGGACCCGAGGTCTACACGGACCTCGCGCGCAGCTGCGTGGAGCGCGGCTACCGCGCCTTCAAGATCCACGCCAACATCTTCCGGAACCCCCACACCCGGGAGTCGGTGCGCCAGCAGCCCGGCTTTCCCAAGGAGGACGTGGAGATCTGCCGCGCCGTGCGCGAGGCCGTGGGCGACGACATCACCCTGATGCTCGATCCCTTCGGGGTCTACACCCTCGAGGAGTCCCTGTGGGTAGCGCGGCAGCTGGAGGACCTCGACTTCTACTGGTTCGAGCACCCCATGGTGGAGACCCGGGTGGAGGCGTACCGGAAGCTGACGGAGCAGACGCGGATCGCCATCTGCTCGCCCGAGCATGTCGGCGGCGGCCCCTTCGCCCGGGCGGAGTGGCTGTTGCAGCGCGCCTGCGACATGGTGCGCATCGACGTCAACTACGGCGGTATCACCGGGTGCTGGAAGCTGATCAACGTCTGTCAGCTCTACGGCGCCCAGTGCGAGCTGCACTACGTCGGCGCCCCCCACCTCCACCTGGCCGCGGCGGCGCCCCAGGCGACCTGCCGCTACTACGAGCGCGGCCTGCTGCGCGCCGAGATCGACTATGAGTGGGTCCCGCCCCACCTGACGGCCCTGGCCGACCCCATGGACGACGAAGGGTTCGTCCAGGTATCGCAGGAGCCGGGGCTGGGCATCGCCTACGACTGGGACTACATCGAGGCGAACCGGGTGGACTGACGGAGCTCGCCTGGGACCACTCCTCTGCCATGGCGACCGATCCCCTGGATACGCGCATCCGCCATCAGGCCTTCGACTGGCTCGCGGAGCAGGTGGAGGTCCACGGCGATGTGCTGCCGCGCCAGCTGCTCGCCCGGGGTTTCGAACGCGAGGGGCGGCGGATCCACATGCTGGGGCCCCAGGGCATCTTCAAGCCCCGGGACCTGAGGCTGCCCCTGTCCATCACCACGGCGCCGTTGGGGCCGTACGACGACTCCTTCTCCGGAGGGCTGCTTCGTTACAAATACCGCGGCACCGACCCGGCCCACCCGGACAACGAGGGGTTGCGGCAGGCCATGGTGGAGAGGGTGCCCCTGGTCTACTTCCACGGAATCGTGCAGGGGAGGTACGTGGCCGCCTGGCCGGTCTTCATCGTCCACGCCAACCCGGCGGAGTTGACATTCCACGTGGCCGTGGATGCCGCCGAGTCGCTCGGTGTCGGCTGGCCGGATCGGATCGGCGAGGGCCTGAGCGGGAACACCGCCCTCGACGAGGGCCGGCGGGTCTGGGTGACGCGGGAGTTCCAGCAGCGGCTGCACCAGCAGGGCTTCCGGGAGCGGGTGCTGCGCGCCTACCGCGGCCAGTGCAGCCTCTGCCGGCTGCGCCACGAGGAGCTGCTCGACGCCGCTCACATCATCCCCGATCGGCAGGCCGGGGGCGAGCCGGTGGTGATCAACGGCCTCGCCCTCTGCAAGCTGCACCACGCCGCCTTCGACCGGCACTTCGTCGGCATCCGGGCCGACTACCGGGTCGAGGTGCGGGCCGACATCCGCGGCGAGTCCGACGGCCCCATGCTGCGCCACGGGCTCCAGGGTCTGCACGGACAGCGGATCCAGCTTCCGCGGCCAGCCGACTTGCGGCCCGACCCGGATCGCTTGGCGCGGCGCTACGAGCGCTTCCGCGAGGCGGGGTGAGGGCTGGTGGGCCGCTGAGGGGAGTGACGACCGCGCCCGGGGATGAAGGGGCGGGACCTGCAAGAGGGCTGCTCGGCGGGTCTTGCGGGGCGGATGCGGCGGCGGGAGTGAGGCCCTGGAGCAGTCCCTCGACCTCGGCGATTCGCTCGCCCAGGTGGGTCTCAACGCCGGAGACTCTCTCGCTCAGCCCCTCTGTTGACACTGTCCATCCCGCTAGGCATCCTGACGCCATGCTCCTGGCCCTGACCCGCAAAGAGCTGCTCACCAACCTGCTCACGGCCCGCCTGGCGCTGATCCTGGTCTTCGCCGTGCTGCTCTGCGGGCTGGCGGCCCTGGCGGGCAGCCTCGACTTCTCGCAGCGGGTGCAGGACTACGAGGAGGAGGTGCGGCGGGTCGAGGAGCAGCTCGAGGAGGCGACGATCTACTCCGAGGTCCGGCCTCATGTCGTCGCCCCGCCGGAGCCGCTGTCGATCTTCAGCCGCGGCGTCGACAAGGGCGCCGGCCAGCGCCTGAGCATCCTGGTGCACTGGGTCGGATCCGGCATGGTGCGCCTCGGCAGCGCCGACAACAACCTCATGAAGCGTTACGTCGAGATCGACTTCGCCACCGTGGTGCGGCTGCTCCTGAGCTTCATGGCCGTCATCCTCGGCTTCGACGCCATCTGCGGCGACCGCGAGCGGGGCACCCTGCGGCTGATGCTGGCCAACCCCGTCTCCCGGGGCGCCGTCGTAGGGGGCAAGCTCCTTGGGGGAGCCATCTCCCTGTGCGGGGCCATGGCCGTGGCCTTCCTGTTCTCGCTGCTCATCCTCTCCTTCAACCCGGACATCGCCTTCTCCGGCGCCGAGTGGGTGCGGCTGGCCCTGCTCCTCGCCCTCAGCTGCCTCTTCCTGGTGCAGGTCTTCGCCATGAGCTTGGCCGTCTCCGCCTTCGTGCGCGGCTCGGCCACCTCCCTCATGCTATGCCTCTTCGGCTGGCTGATCCTGAACCTGGGCTATGGGAACGTGCTGCCCTCCCTGAGCCGCTACGGCGTGCAGGAGCACACCTACCAGGACTTCCTCAATCAGAACAGCGAGGTGTGGGACGAGTACGGGCGCGAGATGGAGGAGTGGAAGAGCAGGAACCCGCCTCCGCCCGAGGTCTACCTGCGCGACATCAGGACCGGCCCCCGGAGACGGTACGGCCATCCCACCGGCTACGACTGGCTGGCGCGCTACAGCGCCCAGGCCCTGGAGCACCAGCTCGAGAACTCGCGCCGGATCAACCAGCTCCAGCAGGCCAACTCCGCCCCCCTGGCGCGCGAGGCCGCCCTGGTCGACGACTGGTCGATCCTGTCGCCCTTCACCAACTACCAGGTCCTCACCAAGCAGCTGGCCCGCACCACCCTGGCCCACAAGTTCCGGCTGCGCGAGGCCGGCTACCGCTACCGCGCCACCTTTATCGACTTCCTGCGCGGGCGCGGCGCCTTCGCCAGCCGCCGCTGGTTCACCGACGATCCGCCCGGGCAGGAGCCCCTGCTGCCCGACCCGGAGGCCCTGACGCCGGAGGAGCTGGCCGCCGACAGCCCCTTCATGAAGCAGCGCATGGCCTGGGTCAAGCAGCAGGAGGCGATCGCCGCCCGCCAGGGCCGCCGCCTCGACCTGTCCGACCTGCCGGCCTTCGACCCGGGCTGGCGCGAGCCCCTCTCGGCGACCCTGCGGCACATGACCCCGGGCCTGCTGGTGATGGTGTTGACCACGGCGGCGGCGGTGATGCTCGCCGTCTTCCGCTTCCTCCGCTACGACCCGAGCTGAGGGCGATGCTCGAGGGCCACCTGCCTGGGCATTCTGCGACGGTGGGAGATCGCCCCCCGGGAGGACCGCCCCCCCGGGCCCTGTGGGCACGATGGGGGACGGTCCGACCATGCGAGGAGCCCTTGCGCATGGTCTTGGGGGCCTCCCGTGGCCAAGCTACCGGTCGGGCTGAACCCTACTCCCGGTCCACCGCGGGAGCGCGGCGGAAGGCCCACAGGCAGATCAGGAAGGCGGCGGCCGTTTCGACCAGCAGGATGGAGATGGGCAGGTAGCTGCCGGCCACCGCCGAAGCCAGGGAGACGCGCACGCCGCCGAAGCGGGGGATGTCGCGGTGGTCGAGGGGGCGCTGGGAGACGTAGTCGGGCAGGAACAGGATGTGGGGCGAGTCGCGGTCGGCGGCGTCCAGGTCGCGGACGTAGCCGCGCAGGGTGCGCACGTACTCCTGGGCCGCCTTGACGAAGGCCCTGTAGCGCACCAGGCCGGTGCCGAGGAGCGCCTCCGCCGTGCCCTGGAAGGCGTACCCCGGAGAGATCAGCGACAGACCGCGGGTGACCTCGAACTGGCGGACCTCGCGCAGGCGGGCTTCCTCGTAGAGTTGGCGTTGTTCCTTCTCGGCCTCGTTGAGGCGCCGGGCGACCTCGCGCTCCACGGC